>DATGHD010000170.1:0-7988 GCA_035308145.1 Roseiarcus sp. | reverse complement strand
GCGACGCCGAGGCCCCCTCTCCCCGTGCAGCGAAGCGGAACGGGGAGAGGTAAGGTGAGGGGCTGGTCGGTGAAGCGATGAGCGTCGAGGCTAAACGACCGGCCCCTCTCCGTACCTCTCCCCGCTTTGCGGGGAGAGGGGTCGCCGGCGCCGAGCGAACTCGCCTTCCTCCGCGCTGAATGTCCGGCCCTTCGCTACCGCTGCGCCTTCTCCCGCCCATAGAGCAGCAGCATCGCGGCGATGACCACGCCGTAGATGATCTGGCGGCCGGCCTCCGGCATTTGCATGACCGATAGGATCGATTGCAGCAAGGTGATCAGAATCGCGCCGGCCACCGTCCCGAGGTAGGAGCCGCGACCGCCGAGGATCGACGTGCCGCCGAGCACGACCGCCGCGATCGAGGGCAAGAGGTAAGGGTCGCCCATGGCCTGGGCCGCCTTGCTCGCATAGCCGGCGAGCAGGATGCCGCCGAACGCCGAGAGCCCGCCGGAAATGGCGAAGGCGAACATCACCACGCGCTGGGTGCCGACGCCCGAAAGATAGGCGGCGCGCTCGCGATTGCCGATCGCATAGACATAGCGGCCGAAAGTCGTGCGCGACAAAAGGAACACCGCGCCGCCGCCGACCAGCGCCCAGACGATCAGCGCATTGGGCAGGCCGAACAGCGTCTCGCCGGTGGCGATGAAGCGCATCGCCGAAGACGCCGAATCCTGCGGCGAGAAGCCGCCGGTATGGACCACCATCAGCCCTTGCGCGACCGCGTTGGTGGCGAGCGTGATGATCATCGACGGGATGCGAAGGTAGGCGATGCCGATTCCATTGACGAAGCCGAGCGCGACTCCGCAGGCAAGGCCGAACGGGATGGCCAAGGCTTCGCCAGTCGGTCCATAGGCGGTCGCCGCCGCCGCCATCATGCCGCCGGTCGCGACGACCCACGGGACCGACAGGTCGATCTGGCCAAGCAGGATGACGATGAACATGCCGGTTGCGATGACGCCGAGGAAGGACGCGACTTTGAGCTGCTGTAAGAGATATTCGGGCGACAAGAAGTTCGAGGAATAAAGGCTTCCGAGCAGCAACAGGACGATGATGATGGCGAAGGCCGTCGCGACCGCGGGATCGATGCGGCGGAGCAGCGCCGGAAGGCGCGCGGCGGGCGTCGTGGCGTCGTCGGCGCTCATCGGCGTTATCCGAAGAGATCAAGCCGGTTGCGGACCTGGAACAGCCGCACCGACCCTAAGCATACGGCAAGAAACAAGACGACCCCCTGGAAAAGAGGCTGGTACAGGGGATCGAGATTAAAGACAAAAAGAAGATCGCCGACGGTGCGAAAGATCAGAGCGCCGAATATCGCGCCGACGGCGCTGCCGACGCCGCCGAAGAGCGACACGCCGCCAAGCACCACGGATGCGATTGAGAACAGCGTGTAATTTCCGCCGCTCGCCAGCGAAGCTTCGCCCGAATAGGTGATGAACGTCAGGAACAGGCCGCCGATCGCGGCGAGGAGCCCGGCCAGCGTATAGGCGACGAATTTCGCGCGGCGGATCGGCACGCCCGACATATAAGCCGCCACTTCCGCCGAGCCGACCGCATAGGCGTCGCGTCCAACCGTGGATCGGCGAAACGGCGCCCAGATGATCAGGACAACCGCCAAAAGGGCGATGAGGCTTGACGGGACGACGCCGAATATCTTGCCGGTGAAAGCGTCGGCAAGGTCGGAGTTGAAGGCGTCGCTGCCGGCGGGCTGCGGCCTCAGCCACAGCGCGATGCCGAAATAGACCGCGCCGGTGGCGATCGTCGTGACGATCGGCTGCAACCTTCCGAAAATCACGATCAATCCATTGATCGCGCCGCAGACGACGCCGGTTAAGAGCACGCCGATGACGCCGAGCGCCGTCGTCAAGGGCGAGCCGACAACGATCGCCGAGGCGAGGCAATTGGTCAGCACGAAAATCATGCCGACCGAAAGGTCGATGCCGGCGGTAATCACCACCAGGGTTTGGGCCATCGCGACCAGCGCGAGAAGCACGCCCTTGTTCGCGGCGGTGTTCATCACATTGGCGGTAAAGCCCGCCGGATGGTTGCTCCCATAGATCACGAACAAAAGAAGGAACACCAAAAGCGCCAGCAGCGCGCCGCGGTGCTCGGCGAATTTGTAAGCCCAGTCTTTCACGCGTTGACCGCCGGGCTGACGCCCGCCTCCCGAGACGACGCGGAAATATTGAGCGCGCTGGCGACAAGCGCGCGCTCGGTGATCTCGGCGCCTTCGAGCTCGCGCTGCACGGCGCCGTCGTAGAGAACGAGCACCCGGTCGCAACAGCCGACGAGCTCGTCATAGTCGGTCGAATAAAAGATGATCGTCGCGCCGGAATCGGCGAGCTGTCTGAGGAGCTGGTAGAGTTCCTGCTTGGTGCCGACGTCGATGCCGCGCGTCGGATCGTTCAACAGGAGAATGCGCGGCTTCAGCATCAGCCATTTGGCGATCACCACCTTCTGCTGATTGCCGCCCGACAGCGAGCCGACAGCGATCTCGGTTCCCGCCGTGCGGATCGCCAGAAGACGGATCATCTCGTCGATCGCCTTGCGCTCCGCGGCGCGGTCGATGATCCCGCCGCGCGCCATGCGGGCAAGACCCGCAAATGAAAGGTTGTCGCCGACCGACATCGGCAACATCAGCCCCTCGGTCTTGCGATCCTCTGGGATCAGCGCCATGCCCATGGCGCGGCTCTTGGCGATGCGCGGGGAATTGATCGCCACGCGCTTGCCGTCGATCAGGATTTCGCCGGCAACGCCGCTCAAGACCCCGAACATCGCGAGAAGCAGCTCGCGCTGGCCCTGCCCATCGAGGCCGCCGAGCCCGACAACCTCGCCCGCGCGGGCCTTGAGCGAAATGTTCCTCAATCGCTGGGTCCAGGAGAGGTTGCGGACTTCGAGCGTCGGCGCCTTGCCGTCATCGACCCGCGCCGGCTTCGGCGGAAAGACATGGCGGTATTCTCGCCCGATCATCATCTCGACGACTTCCTCGTCGGATTTCGTTCCCGCGCGATAGGTCGCGACCTTGCGGCCGTTGCGAAAGACCGTACACTCGTCGGCGAGTTCGGCGATTTCGTGCATACGGTGCGAGATATAGAGAAGCGCGAGGCCTTCCGAGCGCAGCCGCTTCAACACGGCGAAGACTTTGGCGACGTCCGCCGCGGTCAAGGCCGAGGTCGCTTCGTCGAGGATCAAAAGGCGCGGCTTCCGCGCCAAAGCCTTGGCGATCTCGACGATTTGCCGCCGCGACAGCGCCAGATCCTTCACCGGCGCAAGCGGCGGTATGTCTTCGGCGCCGGCGCGCGCCAAAGCCTCTTCGGCGATTTCACGCTGACGGCGCCGATCGATCAATCCGTAGCGCTCCGGCGGATTGGCGATGACGATATTGTCGGCGACCGACAAATCGGGAATGAGGGACAGCTCCTGGAAGATGCAGGCGATGCCGGCGGCATTGGCTTCCGCCGGCCTCGCAAAGCGAACTTCCCTGCCCTCGAGGTGCATCGAGCCTTCGTCGGGCTCGACGACGCCGGCGATGATTTTGATCAGGGTCGATTTGCCCGCGCCGTTCTCGCCGAGGATGGCGTGGACGCGGCCCGCCTCGACAATGAGATCGGCCTTCTCCAAAGCGCGAACGCCGCCATAGCGCTTGGATACGCCTTCCAAGCGAAACAGCGGAACGGCGGCCGCCTCCATCCCCTCCTCCGACGACAAGCCGCCGCGGGCTTCACCCGCGGCGGCGTCTTAAGCTTTTAAAACTTACGTTACTGGTTCTTCTCGGTCTGTCCCATGATCTGCTGGGCGGTAAAATTGATCCCGCAGGTCGGGAAGGCGTTGCCAACGAAGAAATTGTCGGACTGGTCGGAATAGTAGTTCTGGCCGTCCTTGAAGTTTGGATCCTCAACGATCGCCAGCGGCAGCTTGATCGACTGTGGCACGACTTCGCCTTCGAGGGCCGCGATCGCGGTCTTGATGGCGACGGCCACCTGCGCCGGGCCGGTGCCGGCGGAGGAGCACTTCAGGCCTTCGCCCGAGAGTTTTCCGCAGAACTTGCGGAAGCCGTTCTCGGTTTCGCCGCCGAAGGGCACCATCGGATGCTTGGCGTCGAGCATAGCCTGGACCACGCCGGTGTCGCCGCCTTGCGCGGTGAAGCCGTCGAAGTGTTTTTGCACGGCGATCGCGTCGGCGGTCACCTTTTGGGCGGTGGGATCGTCCCATTTGCCGACGACTTCGACGATGTCCCACTTCTTGCCGGACTTATCCAGCGTCTCATGGATGCCGTCGTGACGGTCGGTGTCGACGGATGTGCCGGCGACGCCGCGCACTTCGAGAATCTTGCCGCCGTTCGGCACGTTCTTGATCAGCCAATTGGCCCAAAGTACGCCGAGGCCCTTCTGTCGACGTCGACGTCGATGGCGTCTTCGGTGTCCAGAATGTTGTCGAAAGCGACCAGGACCACGCCAGCGTCCTTGGCCCGCTTGATGACGGGACCAAAGGCCTTGGGATTCTGCGCGTTGACGATGATCGCGTCATAGCCGGAGTCGATGAAATTGTTGATCGCCGCGATCTGCGCCGCGACATCTTCGCCGGTCGAGACGACCTTGAACTCTTTCACTTTGGCTGCGACCTCCGGCAGAGCCGCATAGGCCTTGGCGGTCTTGATCATCTGGATGCGCCAAGTATTGGCGATGAAACCGTTGGCGAGCGCGATTCGATACGGTCCCGGCTTCTTGTCCCATTGCAAGAACTTAGTCTTATCCGACCAGGGCGCGAAACATTGCGGGTCGGCTGACGGGCCGGAGACGACCTTCATGCCGCCGGCCAAGGCCACGCCAGATACGGCGCAGAATGCGGCGGCGACGCCGGCCAATAAAACGCGTTTGTAGAGTGAATGAGCCATCCCTTCCTCCCTTAACGCCCTTTGCGGGCGCGCCTATGCCACAGCCCCCGGCTCTTGATGGCCGCGCCGACTGGTGCAGCAAGCATGTTAGCATAGGAATCTCTCGGGCGCCAATTAGCGGCTTAGTGGTTTGGCGGCGAACCGTCGTTGTCGGTCAGCAGCGCAACAAGGCCGGAAAGCAGCGCCATCGGGGTCGGCGGGCAGCCTGGAATGTGCAGATCAACGGGAATGACCGCCCCGACGCCGCCGACGCAGGCGTAGCTCTCGGCGAAAAGGCCGCCGTCAAACGCGCAGGCGCCCGCCGCCACCACCCATTTCGGCGACGGGGTTGCGTCATAAGTCCGCTGCAGCGCCTCGCGCATGTTCTTGGTCACCGGCCCAGTCACCAAGAGAACGTCGGCGTGACGCGGCGAGGCGACAAAGCGCAGGCCGAAGCGTTCGAGATCATAGAATGCGTTGCCGAGGGCGTGGATTTCGAGCTCGCAGCCGTTGCACGAGCCGGCGTCGATTTCGCGGATGGAAAGGCTGCGTCCGAGCCTCGCCCGCGCCACGGCGTCAAGCGTTGCGGCCAGCGCCGCGATTTCGGCGTCCTGCGCCGCCGATAGCGGCTCGGTCAGCGGCGCCTTGAGGCTTTCGAGGATCGTTCTGCGCATGTAACGTTCTTAAAGGTCGTGCCCGGAATAGGAGCAGTTGAAGGATTTGTTGCAAAGCGGGAAGTCGGCGACGATGTTTCCCTCGATCGCCGCTTCGAGCAGCGGCCATTGCAGCCAAGACGGATCGCGCAAATGGCAGCGCGCGATAAGGCCCTGATCGTCGAGGCGAACGAAGGCCAGCACGTCGCCGCGAAAGCCTTCGACCAGCGCAATCCCTTCGCCGGCCACGGCGACCGGCTCGGCCCGCACCGGCCCCGGCGGCAGGCGGCGCATGATCTGATCGATCAGCGACAGGCTCTCGTCGATCTCGCGGATGCGAATCCAGACCCTGGCGTTGACGTCGCCGTCTTCGAGCGTCGGTATTTCGAATTTCAGCGCGTCATAGGGCGGATAGGCGAAGACACGGCGGGCGTCGAAGCTTCGCCCCGAGGCGCGGCCGACATAACCGCCGCAGGAGTATTGGCGGGCAAGCGCGGCGCTGAGCCGCCCGGTTCCGACGGTGCGGTCCTGCAACGAGGCGGTGTTGTCATAGAGTCTGACGAGGTTGGGAAAGGTCCGCCGCACGACCTCGACGAGCGCTAGGATCGCTTCGCCGCCGCCCGGCGAAAGATCGGCGGCCACGCCGCCGGGGACGATGGAGTCCATCATCAGGCGATGGCCGAAACATACGGCCGCCGCGCGCAGCACGCGCTCGCGCAAGATTGCGCAATGGGCCTGCATCAGCGCGAAGGAAGCGTCGTTGCAGATCGCCCCGACGTCGCCGAGATGGTTGGCGAGGCGCTCGAGCTCGGCCATCAACGCCCGCAGCCATATGGCGCGCGGCGGCGGCTCGAGGCCAACGGCCGCCTCGACGGCGCGCGCGAAAGCATAAGCATAGGCGACCGTACTGTCGCCGGACATCCGCCCGGCGAGACGCGCCGCGGCCTCGACGGGCTTGCCGATCATCAGAGATTCGACGCCCTTATGCGTGTAGCCGAGCCGCTCCTCGAGCCGCACCACCGTCTCGCCGCTGGCGGTGAAACGGAAATGGCCCGGCTCGATGATGCCGGCGTGCACGGGCCCGACCGGAATCTGATGGAGCCCCTCGCCTTCGGCGGCGAGAAAGGCGTAGGCGGACGCGGGCCGGTCCTCCGACTGAGCGGCGGCGGCGCCGAGCGGGCGCGTCACACCCCATCGGCCATGATCAAGCCACGGCCTTGCATCAGGCAGGCCGACCGGAACGAGGCCGAAGAGATCGCGTAAGGCGCGCTCGAAGCGCAGCGCCGGCGGATGGAAGCGGCCGACGGACGGATAGCGTCCGTTGGGACATTCGATCGTCGCGACGGCGATCGACGTCTCTTTTTCGTCGAAGAGCGCCATATGAACCGCGCCGGCTTCGCCCCAGAGGCCGAGCAGCGCCGAGCGTCCGTCGGCAAGGCGCGAGGCGAGCGCCTGCCACAGGGCGTCGTCGACAATGACGCGCGGCCACGGCTGGCGCCCCCCGATCCTTCGCCCCTGAGCGATCGCCTTGGCGAGAGTCGGCATGAGGCTACCCTCCCACGCAGTTCCCTCCCCCCTTTCGGGGGAGGATTAGGGAGGGAGGTCGCGCTGACGCTTGTCTGTCATTCCCGCGCAAGCGGGAATCCAGAGAACCGCCGCGCCTTGGGACTGGCGCAACCTGGATTCTAAGCTTTCGCGGGAATGACAGCGACGCCGAGAATCCTGCGCGCGCGCCCTCCCCTGCGCTCCCACTAGGGGGGAGGAAGCGGCGCCAAGCTTCTCGGTACGGAGCGGCGGCCATCAGCCCAACAATCCTGCGACGTGCTGGAACCAGGAAACCAACGGCGGCGGCAGATAGACGCCCGCCGTCAGCACCAGAGCGAGGTGGGAGAACATCGGCGCATAGGACGCCTGCGACGGCGCCGTGTCAGGCGTCGGCTCGCCGAAGGCCAAGCCCTGCAAACGCAGCACGAGCGCGCCGAGGGCGATCAGCAGTCCCGCGACCAGCGGCAGGGCGAGGAGCGGATAGCGGGCGAAGGTCGAAGAAACGACCAGAAATTCGCTGGTGAAGACGCCGAGCGGCGGCATGCCGGCGATGGCGACGACGCCTAGAACCAGGCCCCAGCCGAGCAGCGGATGGGTGACGGTGAGGCCCTTGATGTCGGCGATCTGCTGCGTGCCTTTGACCTGCGAGATGTGGCCGACGGCGAAGAAGATCGCCGACTTGGTCAGGCTGTGCATCGTCATATGCAACAGGCCGGCGAAATTGGCCAAAGGTCCGCCCATGCCGAAGGCGAAAGTGATGATGCCCATGTGCTCGATCGACGAATAGGCGAACATACGCTTGATGTCGCGCCGGCGGTACAGCATGAACGCCGCGAACACGAGCGAAAGCAATCCGAGCGTCACCATCAGCGGACCTGGTG
>DATGHD010000169.1:0-3106 GCA_035308145.1 Roseiarcus sp. | reverse complement strand
TTGGCTTACAACAACAGGCAAATCCGAAGGCGGTAAGCTCTTCTGCCACCTACGAATCGTGAATGTTGGATCGAACTCAATGGCCGCCTTCATCGCCATGCGAGCCTCTTCATGCCTACCGATATTGTTCAGCGCGGCTGCAAGTAAGTAGTGCACGAAAGGAGCGTTTCTGTTTGCTTCAATGGATTTGCGATACCAGGCAACAGCCTCCTCATCCGCTCCAAGAAGTAGCTTAGCCGAGCCAATATAGCTGTACCAGGCGAACGCACTCACGTCCCGCGGGCTGAGCCGTAGCGCCTCTCTGACGTGCGCCTCCGTTTCCTGAACGCGGCCAAAACACAATTTGGCAAAGCCGATAATTGCATGCGCATGTGCCAAATTTGGATCAAGCGCAAGAGCGCGCTCATATTGGGCAATGCCGAGATCTGCGCGGCCGGTGTAGATGCAAGTGCCGCCCAAAATGCGGTGGGCCATGGCGTTGTCTGGAGAAAGTGCAAGCGCACTAGCGACCGCTGCCTCGGCCGCCGCTAACCTTGTTTCACGATCTTCAACCATCCCGCTGGCCACCAGGAGAACGTCTACCCCAGCCGAAGAAATCACAGCCTCGGAATTGGTCGGATCGGCCGCGATCGCTCGCTGAAAAAACTCTCGGGCTTGCGTCAGACTCTCCAAGGTCCATCCCTTATTGAGCGAAGCTTTTCCTTGAAAGTAGAAATCCATCGAGTCTGGTTTGGGCGTCTGTGCGGCCCTTCGAGCCTCGACGGCCATCAGTTGCGCATTTAGCTGATTGGCCAGTCGGACGACGATTTCGTCCTGCATCTCGAACAGGTCGGCCACTGGCTTGTCGAACCGGTCCGCCCACAAGTGATTGCCCGTCTCCGCCTCAATGAGCTGGACGTTGACGCGCAATCGCGCTCCGCCGCTCTGCACGCTTCCTTCGAGAACATAGCGGACATTCAACTCGCGTCCGATTTGTTTCACGTCGACGGCCTTGCCCTTGTACGAGAAAGCCGTGTTCCGAGCGATGACGAACGAGCCTCTTATGCGCGATAAATCTGTTGTGAGCGTCTCCGTTACACCATCAACAAAATAGTCCCGGCTAGCATCGCCGCCGATATTTGCAAAGGGCAGCACGACGATCGAGAGGCGCGGCGGTCCGGATTTCTGCGGCTCGTCTGAGAGCAGCGCGCCGGACGGCCTCGTCGCGTCGGTTCGAACCGCATAAATCCGCACCGGCCGGGCGATGTTCTTCAGGGTCCGCTCGCCCAAATCGAGGAATTGCTCCTTCAGCCGATCGCGAACCTGCTCGTAGGCCGCCGCCGAAAGGCAAATGCCGCCGGGCTCGGCGATCCCTTCGAGCCGCGCGGCGATGTTGACGCCATCGCCCATCAAGTCGCCGTCGGCCTCCTCGACGACGTCGCCGAGATGGACGCCAACGCGGAATTGGAGGCGGCGGTCTTCGGACAAGCCGGCGTTGCGTTCGGCCATGCCGTTCTGCACCTCGATCGCGCAACGCATGGCGTCGACGACGCTGCGAAACTCGATGAGGATTCCATCGCCGGTCCGCTTGACAACGCGGCCGCGCCAGAGAGCGATGGTCGGGTCGACAAGGTCGCTGCGCAGCGCGCGCAGGCGCGCCAGCGTGCGCTCCTCGTCGGCGCCGGCGAGCCGCGAATAGCCGACGACGTCCGCCGCGAGAATCGCCGCCAACTTGCGTTCGCCGTGCTCTGAAGCCATGCCGATCCCCAACAGCCCGATAGGGATCATATCATCGCGGCGGCGCGCGAACGATCCCCTTCGCCTCGCGAAACGGGGAGAGGGGACTTCGGCCGCGCCAGAATGGAATTACGCGCCTTCTTTCCGCACGATCTCGGCCATGTCGAGCGCCATCGGCTCGCCTTCGGCGATCAGCCCTTCGATCACGCCCGCGCGATCGGCGGCGGGGCGGTTCTGGCTCGCCTTCCATTTGCCGGAAAGCCGCGCGATTTCGATTTCGACGCCGACGATCGACTTGATCTGCATAGCGATGAAATCGGCCGGCGCGTCGCTGACCGCCCAGGGCGCGGGCCGTAAGCCCTCATGGGTCCTCGTCAACTCTTCGATCTGCGCTCGGAGCCACTCCGCGTCTTCGATGACGCGCGGCCGGCCGCGCGCTTGAACCATCACATAGTTCCAGGTCGGCACGACCTTGCCGGTCTCGCGCTTGGCAGCGTACCAGCTCGGCGAAATGTAGCGATCGGGCCCTTGAAAGACGACCAGCGCCTCGCCGGCTTCCTTCAAGGAGCGCCATTGGTTGTTGGCCCGCGCCATATGGGCCCGCAAGGTCCCAAGCTTCGAGGCGCCGGCGTCCAGCAAAAACGGAATCGAATTGGCCTCCAGGCCGGCGGGTCCGGCGCTGATCAAAAGCCCAAGCGGCTGGCTGCGGATCAAGGCCTGCTGCGCCTCGAGGCTTTCTTTGCGATGCAGCGGCGGTTCGTACATTCTTGGCCTCGGCGGGCGGTAAGAGAAACCGCCAATATGGGCCTTGCGGCGAGCGGATACAACAATCGCGTCGGCGCCTCCGCTTGATGGGCGAACGCCCAAGATTCCGCCCGGCTTCCCCCCGCCGCCCTCGCATGGCAAAGAGGGGGAAGCGGGCTCTAGAATCCGCCTTTCCCGCTGAAAAATGTCGTGTGCAACTTCAAATAGACGTGATGACGCTGGCGCAAAAGACTTCGGACAATCCATCGCCGCCTAAGGCCCGAACGGCCCATGAAGCGCGCGCCATCCATGGCGTCGAGTGGAGCGACGAATACGCTTGGCTGAAGGCGGAGAACTGGCGCGAGGTCTTGCGCGATCCGGAAAAGCTTCCAGGTCCGATTCGCCGCCACATCGAGGCTGAAAACGCTTATTCCGCGCGCGTTCTTCAACCGGTGAAGGCTCTGCGCCGCGGGCTCGTCCGGGAAATGCGCGCCCGGCTCAAGGAGGATGACAGCGAGGCGCCGCAGTCGGACGGACCCTACGCCTATTACACGCGCTATCGCCACGGCGGCCAGCACAAGATTTATTGTCGGACGCCTCGCGACGGCGGGAAAGAGACGATCCTCCTCGATGGCGATGCGCGAGC
>DATGHD010000168.1:0-2846 GCA_035308145.1 Roseiarcus sp. | reverse complement strand
ATATCTTGTCCACGAAAGTAGCGGCGTGGCGCCACAGCTCGGTAAAGTTCACCCCGTATCCAAGCAACCCGCCTCTTGCTGCGAACACCGGGGCGCCAACCGTGGGCAGGCCGTGCCTCTCAGCGATGGAAGCGATAACGGCTGCGTCAGCTTCGAACTGTGGCGGCTCCGTGAGCACCAAACCCCCGATGGATGCGCTGGCCGCGGTCGAGAGAGCGTTTTCGTAATCGCTCTCGCCGGAAACTTCGATCGGCAGCAACTCCACCTTCAACTCCTTGGCGGTGGGAACCATGACATCCAGAATGAGGCGGTTCGATGGGAGATCGCGAAGCATGAGCACGCCTGCGCGCGTAAGCGAAGGAACGATCTCTTTAAGCAGCTCCAATCGCTTCGCCAGCAGCTCCGGAGCGGTGATGGTCGATCCCGTGATATTGCCGCCCGGAGGGTAAAACTGGCGGCGAGACCCAGCGCCACGGCATCGCCGAACGCTCCCATGACGATGGGAACGGCAGCCGTCACGCGGCGGGCGGCGAAAACGCCGTCTCCCCCCGTCACGATGATATCGACGTTCAAATTGACGAGTTCGGCGGCCAGTGCCGGAAGTCGCTCCCCCTCGCCAAAACGCTCTTCAATAAGAACGTTCTTGCCTTCGACCCAGCCGAGATCGCGAAGCCCCTCCCGAAACGCCTCTGCGACTGGCTTGACGGCGAAGCCGCCGGGCACCAGAACTCCGATCCGCGCGATCCGGCTGGCCTGCTGCGCCCGCGCGGCCAATGGCCATGCCGCCGCCCCGCCGACGAAGCCGATGAACTCGCGCCGTCTCATTCGATCACCTCGTCGGCGCGAGCGAGGACAGAAGTGGGAATCGTTACGCTCAGCGACGCCGCCGTCTTAAGATTAACTGTCACATGAATCGTCATCGGGCGATGGTCAAACCGGAAACGGCGGGCGTTGTTGTTGAGTAAAACGCTCCCACGCAGTCAAGGGGCGACGAGGCGGTCAGGCCCCGAGCCAAACGCCTGCTTGTGCCAGAGGCCCCCGCGGCTGCAAGATAGGTGGTAAGGCCGCAAGGACCGCCATGCTCACGCGTCGTCGCATTTTGTTCTCTCTCGCCTCGGCTTGCGCAGCCGGTGGGCCGTCTTTCGCCCAAGCAGACAAAATTCTTCATCTGGGAACAATCGCGACCGGCGCACCCATGACCGCCGATTCGCCGCAGGGCAAAATCCTCATCAAAGCGCTGGCCGATCTTGACTATGAGGCGGGCAAAAATCTCAGCTTCGCCTCGCGCGGCGCAATGGCCGACATCGCCAGGCTCCCCGGTATTGTGGAGGACTTGAAGGCAGGGGGCGCAGCCATCCTGGTCGCGCTTGGGTATCCGAGCGCCGCGGCCGCCAAGGCCGCCGGCGTTGCGACCGTCATCTTCGCGGGCGCGGGCGATCCCGTCGCGACGGGACTGGTCGAGAGCTGGGCGCACCCTGGCGGCGTCGTCACCGGCATCTCGGACGTTGCGGCGACCCTGACGGTCAAGAGGCTTGAACTGCTCAAGGCTTTTTCGCCGCAATTGAAGCGCGTCGCGATGCTCTGGAACACCGACGACCGCGCCATGACGTTGCGCTATCAGGCCTCCGCCGAGACAGCAAAAATCCAGGGTCTCATCGTCCAGCCGCTTGGCGTACGCGAACCCGACGATTTTAACGGTGCCTTTGCGGCGATGGAGCGCGACAAGCCAGATGCGATCCTGATGGTGGCGGACGCGCTGACGGTTCTCAACCGCAAACGCGTCTTCGACTATGCGGCGTCGCGACGACTGCCGGCAATCTATGAATCCGACTTCTTCGCTCGCGAAGGCGGCCTTATGTCCTATGGCGCCGATCAGCGGGAATCGCTGACGCGTGCGGCCTCGATGGTGGATCGGATTTTCAAGGGCGCGCGGCCTGGCGACATTCCTTTCGAGCAGCCAACGCGATATCTTTTTGTCATCAATTTGAAAACCGCCAAGGCGATGGGGTTGGAGCCTCCCGTCACCTTGCTCGGCCTAGCCGACGATGTGATCGAGTGAGCGTCCGCGATCTCATTCGCCCCCTCGGCTCGCTGGCCGCACCGGCGACAGACGACCGCCCGTCAGCCTTGCCCCGTACGTGGCGGGCGCCGCTCGCCGCAAAATTTGCGGCGACGCTGATCGGCTTGGTCATTCTCGTACTTTTGGTCAACGGCGCGATCGATACATTGCTCAATTACAATCGGGCGAAAAGCGCCGCGCTCGATGTTGAACAGGAGAAGGCCCGATCGGCGGCGGTACGGGTCGGAGAATTCCTCACCGAGATTGAAACGCAGCTTGGCTGGACGACCGGGGCGGAGTGGCGGCGCACCCAGCCGGATCAGCAGCGCTATGATTTCGTTCGGCTCCTGCGACAAGTTCCGGCGATCACCGAACTCTCTTATCTTGACGGCCAGGGTAAGGAGCAGCTCAAGGTCTCGCGCCTGGAGCCCGATTCGATCGGCGGCGGCAAGGATTACTCGAAAGACCCGCGCTTCGTTCAGGCGGTCGCCAACAAAATATGGTTCGGTCCCGTCGAATTTCGCCGCGGCTCCGAACCGTACATGACCATCGCGCTCGCCCATGTCGGCCGCGAGCCTGGCGTTACCGTCGCCGATGTGAATCTGAAGCTGATCTGGGACCTGATCAGCGCCATCCGCGTCGGCGAGAAAGGCTACGCCTATGTCGTCGACGATAAGGGCCGGCTGATCGCCGATCCCGATCTCAGCTTGGTGCTGCGCGACACCGATCTCTCGCGCCTGCCACAAGTCAAGCAGGCGCTTGAACATTTGGCCGCCGCCGATCCGAG
>DATGHD010000167.1:0-11700 GCA_035308145.1 Roseiarcus sp. | reverse complement strand
CCAAGGGCATCGACGCGGCGGCGACGATCGCGGCGTCTCCTTTGCTCCGCGAGGCCATCGATGAGATCAGCTCCGGCGTGTTCTCGCCGGACGATCCCGGCCGCTATCGCGGCCTCGTCGACGTTTTGACCCATCATGACTACTTCATGGTCTGCGCCGATTTCGAGGCCTATTGGGCGGCGCAAATGAAGATCGACGAGCTCTGGCGCAACAAAGCCGCCTGGTGGCGCGCCAGCCTGTTGAACACCGCGCGCATGAGTTGGTTCTCGTCCGACCGCACGATCCGCGAATACGCCAGCGAAATCTGGAGCGCGCCTTTCAAGAATATCGTCTGAGAGGTTTTATGTCTGGGGATTGGCGAGCGCAGAAAGCCGACGTCGACGCCGTTCTTGCCGCACGCCAGAACGATCCCTTCGCGGTGCTTGGTCCGCACCAATATGCCGAAGGCTGGGCGATCCGCGCCTTCGCCCCCGGCGCGGAGACTTTACGCGCGACAACGCGCGACGGCCAATCGATTGTCGAGCTTGGCCGGCGCGAGGGAGATTTTTTCGAGGGGTTCGCCAACGGCCTCAAAGAGCGCCCGGTCTATCGGCTGGAGGCGGCCAATGCGAACGCGCGCTGGACCTTCGACGACCCTTACGCCTTCGGGCCGGCTCTGGGCCCGGTCGACGATCATTTGCTCGTCGAAGGCACGCATCAGCAATTGTACAAACGCCTTGGCGCGCAGCTCGTGACGCATGAGGGCGTCGCCGGCGTCCTCTTCGCGCTATGGGCGCCGGACGCCGCGCGGGTCTCGGTTGTCGGCGATTTCAACCACTGGGACGGCCGGCGCCATCAGATGCGCAAGCGCATCGACAGCGGGCTTTGGGAAATATTCGCGCCGGGCCTCGGCGTCGGCGCCGTCTACAAATACGAGATCATCTCGGCGGAAGGCGCGCTGCTGCCGCTCAAGGCGGACCCCTTCGGCTTTGCGGCCGAGATGCGCCCTTCGACGGCCTCTGTCGTCGCCGACACCGAAAGATTTTCGTGGTCCGACGCCGACTATATGGAGCAGCGCAAGCAGGGCGATCCGCGGCGCAAGCCGATGGCGATCTTCGAGGTTCATCTCGGGTCATGGCGGCGCGGCGAAGACGACCGCTTTCTCACCTACGACGAACTCGCCGAAAGCCTGATCCCCTATGTCGCCGATCTCGGCTTCACCCATATCGAACTCCTGCCGATCACCGAGCATCCGCTCGACGCGTCATGGGGCTATCAGCCGATCGGCCTGTTCGCGCCGACCCGACGGTTCGGCGAGCCGGCGGGCTTCGCCCGTTTCGTCGACCGGGCGCACGCTGTTGGAATCGGCGTCATCCTTGATTGGGCGCCCGCCCATTTCCCGACCGACGCGCATGGTCTCGCACAATTCGACGGCCGTCCGCTCTACGAACATTGGGATCCAAAACGCGGCTTTCACCCCGACTGGAACACCGCGATCTATGATTTCGGTCGGCGCGAGGTCGCCAATTTCCTCTACGCCAGCGCGCTCTATTGGCTCGATCGCTTTCACATCGACGGACTGAGGGTCGACGCCGTCGCCTCGATGATCTACCTCGACTATTCGCGCAAACCCGGCGAATGGGCGCCTAATCCCGACGGCGGCAATGACAATCGCGAGGCGGTCGCTTTTTTGCGCAAGGCCAATCAGCTTGTCTATGGATTGTTTCCCGGCGCGACGACCACTGCCGAGGAATCGACGGCGTGGCCTGGCGTTTCGCAACCGACTTACGCCGGAGGATTAGGCTTCGGCTTCAAATGGAACATGGGCTGGATGCACGATACGCTTGAATACGTGTCGCGCGATCCGGTGTACCGGCGTTGGAGCCACGACAAGCTGACCTTCGGCTTGCTCTATGCATTCAGCGAGAATTTCGTGTTGCCGCTCTCGCATGACGAAGTGGTGCATGGCAAAGGCTCGATCGTCGGCAAGATGCCGGGCGATGAATGGCAGCGCTTCGCCACTGCTCGCGCCTACTATGGATTCATGTGGGCGCACCCGGGCAAGAAGCTCCTGTTCATGGGCCAGGAGTTCGGCCAGACCGGCGAATGGAACTTCAACGAGGCGCTGCCCTGGTGGCTGCTCGACCACTGGCCGCATCGGGGCTTGCAGGCCTTCATACGCGATCTCAACGCCGCCTATCGCAATCTGCCCGCGCTCCATGCGCGCGATTGCGAGAGCGAGGGCTTTCGCTGGATCGTGGTCAATGATGACGCCCAATCAGTGATCGCGTTCCTGCGTACGGGCGGCGAAGGCGACGCGCCGGTAGCGGCCGTCTGCAATTTCACGCCGGTGCCGCGCCTGGGTTATCGCATTGGCCTGCCGCACGCGGGGCACTGGCGCGAAGCTTTGAATTCCGACGCCGGCTTCTACGGCGGCTCCAATATGGGCAATCTCGGCGGCGTCTTGGCCGAGCCGAGACCCGCGCACGGATTTGACGCCTCGGCCGTTCTGACGCTGCCGCCGCTTGCAACCATGTTCTTTGAATTCGCGCCTGGCCGGTCGGAACAACCATAAGGGAAACGCCATTTCCGAGCGAGGAGAGGAGCGCCGCATGCCCAAGAAGAAGTCTAGACCGACGCCGGACCCGCCTTTCGCCCGCCACGCCATGGCTTATGTGCTGGCCGGCGGCCGCGGCAGCCGCCTGATGGAGCTCACCGACAAGCGGGCGAAGCCAGCGGTCTACTTCGGCGGCAAGACGCGCATCATCGATTTCGCCTTGTCCAACGCCTTGAACTCCGGCATCCGCCGCATGGCGGTCGCGACGCAATACAAAGCGCACAGCCTGATCCGCCATCTGCAGCGCGGCTGGAACTTCCTGCGCCCGGAGCGAAACGAAAGTTTCGACGTGTTGCCGGCGAGCCAACGCGTCTCTGAGACGATGTGGTACCTTGGCACCGCAGACGCCGTTTATCAGAACATCGACATCATCGAGAGCTATGCGCCGAGTTTCATCGTTCTGCTCGCCGGCGATCATATCTACAAGATGGATTACGAGAAGATGCTCGTCCAGCACGTCGAGTCGGGCGCCGACGTAACGGTCGGATGCCTGGAGGCGTCGCTCAAGGAGGCGACCGCTTTCGGCGTGATGCATGTCGACGAGAAAGACCGCATCATCTCCTTCCTCGAGAAGCCGAAAAATCCGCCGCCGATGCCCGGCAAGCCCGACGTCGCGCTCTGCAGCATGGGCATCTATGTATTCGACACGGAGCTTTTGGTCGACGAGCTCCGGCGCGACGCGGCCGACCCGAACTCAGCCCATGATTTTGGCAAAGACATCATTCCTCATCTCGTCGCCAAGGGAAAAGCGGTGGCGCATCATTTCTCGACCTCGTGCGTGCTCTCGACGGCCGAAGCGCATATCTATTGGCGCGACGTCGGCACGGTCGATGCTTATTGGGCCGCCAATATCGATCTGACCGACGTGGTCCCCGACCTTGACCTTTACGACCACAATTGGCCGATCTGGACCTATGGCGAGATTACCCCGCCTGCGAAGTTCGTGCATGACGAGGAGGGTCGCCGTGGGCAGGCTGTCTCCTCGCTGGTCTCGGGGGGATCCATCGTTTCGGGGGCTTCGCTCTCGCGCTCGCTCCTGTTCACAGGGGTGCGCGTCAATTCCTTCTCGCGGGTCAGCGAGACCGTGGTGATGCCCTATGTGGAAATCGGCCGCAACGTGCTGCTGCAAAAGGCGGTGATCGATCGCGGCGTCGTCATCCCCGAGGGTCTCGTGGTGGGCGAGGATCCCGAGCTTGACGCGAAGCGCTTCCGACGCACCGATGAAGGCGTTTGCTTGATCACCCAGCCGATGCTCGACAAGCTCGATCTATGAGCGTTGTAAAAGTACTGTCGGTCGCCTCGGAGGTATTCCCGCTGGTCAAGACCGGCGGGCTCGCTGATGTCGTCGGCGCGCTGCCGGGCGCCCTCGCTGGCGAGAGCGTGCGTATGATGACGCTGGTTCCCGGCTATCCGGCCGTCATGGCCAAATTAGGCAAGGCCGAGCAGGCGCTTCGCTGCGACGATCTCTTCGGCGGCCCGGCCCAGGTGCTCGCCGCCAAGGCCGGCGCGCTCGAACTCTTGGTGCTTGACGCGCCGCATTTCTTCTCGCGGACGGGAGGGCTCTATATTGGCCCCGACGGCGTGGACTGGCCGGACAACGCGCTGCGCTTTGCGGCGCTGGCCAGAGCCGGCGCCGACATTGCCGCCGGCGCCATCGGCGCGTTTACGCCGGACGTGATCCACGCGCACGACTGGCAAGCCGCCCTGGCGCCCGCCTATCTGCACTATGATGGCGGGCGACGCCCGGGCTCGATCCTCACGGTGCACAACCTCGCCTTCCAGGGCTCGTACCCCGCCTCGATCCTTGGGGCGATCGGGTTGCCGCCGCAGGCCATGAGCGTTGACGGCGTCGAATACTACGGCAATGTCGGCTATCTGAAGGCCGGCTTACAGTTTGCCGACCGCATCACCACCGTCTCCCCGACCTACGCGCGGGAGATTATGACGCCGGAATTCGGCATGGGCCTCGACGGCCTCATTCGCTACCGCGCCAACGTCGTCTCCGGAATCTTGAACGGCATCGATGAAGAGGTCTGGAATCCTGCGACCGACGCCCATCTGCCGCAGCCTTTCGCGGCGCAGCGGATCGATCAACGCTCGCGCAACAAGACGGTCCTGCAAAAGAGAATGGACCTCGCCGTCCGCCCGGAGGCTCCGCTTTTCGGAATCGTGACGCGCATTTCGTTGCAGAAGGGGCTCGATCTCTTGATAGAGGCCTTGCCAGACCTGGTTGCGGCCGGCGGCCAGCTCGCTCTGCTCGGATCGGGCGAGCGGTCGCTTGAAGAAGGTTTCGCGGAGGCGGCTCAAAAGCATGCGGGCGCGGTCGGCTGCATATTCGCCTATGACGAAGGGCTTGCTCATCTCATCCAAGGAGGCTCGGACTTCATCTTGGTGCCGTCGCGCTTCGAGCCTTGCGGCCTGACCCAACTTTGCGCGCTTCGCTATGGCGCCATTCCGGTCGTCGCGAGGGTCGGCGGCCTTGCCGACACGATCGTCGACGCCAATGAGGCGGCGCTTCTGGCCGGGGTCGCAACGGGCGTGCAGTTTGCGCCGCCGACGGCCGAAGAACTCGCCGATGCGATCAAACGCGCGATCGCTCTGTTCAAGGATCAGACCGCGATCCGTCGCGCGCGGCTCAACGGCATGCGCGCCGACGTCTCTTGGCGCGGGCCGGCCAAGCGCTACGCCGCGCTCTATCACGAAATCGCCGGCGTCGCCGGCGTGGCGGGCGCAGCGTGACGGAGGGCGCGGGCGCGCCGGAGCCGCTCGGCGTCAAGCTCGAGGCCGGCGGCGTCAATGTCGCAGTCTATTCGGCCAACGCCTGGGGCGTCGATTTCTGCCTGTTCGACGCCAAGGGCGAAAAGGAGACCGCGAGTTTCGCTCTGCCTGCCCGGACCGGCGCGATCTTCCACGGCTTCATCCCGGGCGTCGAGGCCGGAGCGCTTTATGGCTTGCGCGCGCATGGCGATTTCGCGCCCGAGCGTGGTCAAAAGTTCGATCCGTCAAAGCTCCTCGCCGATCCTTACGCTTTTGCGCTTGATCGGCCGTTCAAGCTCGATCGCGCGATGTTCGAGGTGGGCGCCGACAGCGCGGCCGTTGCGCCGAAGTGTATTGTCGGCCTCGAAACGCCGGCCGGGGCGCCCGGCGCTCAGCGCGTGTCCTGGGCCGAGACGATCCTCTACGAAGTCAATCTGCGCGGCTTCACGCGGTTGCATCCTGAAGTTCCGGAGGCCTTGCGCGGAACCTTCGCCGGTCTCGCCCATCCAGCGCCAGTCGAGCATTTGGCGCGGCTTGGCGTCACCAGTGTCGAAATCATGCCGGCCCACGCCTTCGTCGACGAACGGCATTTGCCGCCGCTCGGCCTTGCCAATGCTTGGGGCTACAACCCGATCGTCCTCGGCGCTCCTGATCCGCGCCTCGCGCCCGGCGGCTGGCGCGAAGTGCGACAGGCGACGGACGCGTTGCACGCCGCGGGCCTCGAGGCGATTCTCGACGTCGTCCTCAACCATAGCGGCGAGAGCGACGAATTCGGCCCGACCCTTTCGATGCGCGGCCTCGACAATGCGTCGTACTATCGACTCATCCCCGGCGACGCCGCGCATTATGTCAACGATATGGGCTGCGGCAATTGTCTGGCGCTGGACCGCGAACCAATGCTCCGCCTGTCGATCGAAAGCCTCAGACGTTGGATGATCCTCGGCGGCTTCGACGGGTTCCGCTTCGACCTTGCGACCGCGCTCGGCCGGCGCGACAGCGGCTTCGACCCGGCGGCGCCCTTGTTCAAGGCGATCGCCGCCGATCCGTACCTGAGGAGGGCCAAGCTCATCGCCGAGCCTTGGGACATCGGACCCGGCGGCTATCGTCTGGGCGGCTTTCCAGCGGGTTGGAGCGAATGGAACGACCGTTATCGCGACGCGGCTCGCAGGTTCTGGCGCGGCGATTTTAACATGCGCGGCGAGATTGCGACCCGCATCGCTGGATCGCGCGATATTTTCCCCAACGCGCCGGCGCCGTCGAAAAGCGTCAATTTCATCACCGCCCACGATGGTTTCACGCTCGCCGATCTCGTGTCCTACGAACGCAAGCACAACGAGGCGAACGGCGAGGATAATCACGACGGCGCCAACGACGATAGCTCGTGGAACGAGGGCGTCGAGGGCCCGACTGAAGATGCTTCGATCCTAGCGGCGCGAGGCCGCGACATGCGCAACCTCCTGGCGCTGCTTTTCGTCTCGCGCGGCGCGCCGATGCTGTCGATGGGCGCCGAACTCGGCCATAGTCAAAACGGCAACAACAACGCCTATGCGCAGGACAACGCTACGTCCTGGATCGATTGGCGCAAGGCCGATCTGAGCCTGATCGAATTCACCCGCCGCCTCATCGCCACGCGGCGCGCGCATCCCGCGCTCGCCCGCGACGCTTTTCTGCAAGGCGCGCCCGATGCGAGCGGCCTGCCGGACGTCGAATGGCGCGACGCCGATGGACCGTTGCGATCGGCGGAACAGTGGCAAGAGCCGGAGGGCCGCGTGCTTGCGATCGTCTTCGCCGCGCCGATGGCGGGCGGCGTCGACCGCGTGGCGATCGCCTTCAATCGTGGGCGCGAACCGGCGGCGATCGCTTTGCCTGAGCCTCGCGCCGGGATGGAATGGCGCATCGTTGTTAGTACATACGAAGGGATGCAGGCGGAGCCGCCGGGCGTGCGGCTTGCCGCGCCGGCCCGCTCGACGACGATCCTCGCCGAAACCACGGAGGCGCCGCAGCGCCGCGTCGCGCGCGGCGCCGACTCGGCGCTCGTCGACCAGCTCGCCGAAGCCGCCGGGATCGCCAAGGAGTGGTGGGACATCGAGGGGGCGCGGACGATCGTCAGCCAAGAGACGAAAACCGCTCTCCTTGCGGCAATGCGGCTGCCGGCTGCGACGCAGGCGGAGGCGCTGGAAAGTCTCGATCGATTGATCGAAGAGCGCGAGCAGCGCGGTCTGCCGTTTTCGATCGTCGCGCGCGAAGGCGAACCGATTGTCGCGCCGCTACGCGGCGACCTCGATTTGGCGCACGACCCGCATGTGACGATCCTCTGCGAGGACGGGCGGCAATTGACGCTGAAGGCCGGCGGCGAAGAAGCGCGGATGTTCCATCTGCCGAATGGCGGCGCAGTCGCGGAGCGGCGGATCGCCTTGCCGCCGCTGCCGATTGGACGTCATCTCATGCGCGCGGCTCAAGTCGAATGCGCGCTCACCGTGGCGCCGGCGAAGGCCTATCTGCCCGAGGAGGCGCGACGCCGCGCCTTCGGCGTCAGCGCGCAGCTCTATGCACAGCGTCGGCAGGGCGATCAAGGCGTCGGCGACTTCTCGACTTTAGGCCGCTTGGGCGCGGCCGCGGGCGGCGCCGGCGCCTCGCTCGTTGGCGTCAACCCGCTGCACGCGCTGTTTCCGCAAGATCGCGACCGCGCGAGCCCCTATCATCCGTCCGACCGGCGCTTTCTCGATCCCCTTCACATCGACGCGCTCGACGGCGCTTCGCTGCCGAGCGACGCGGACTTCGTCGAGCGCGCGCTCGAGCGCGGCCGCGAGATCGCCGAACTCAGCGCCGCCGCGACCATCGACTACCCAAGGGTCTGGCGCTTGAAGAGCGCGCTGCTCGAAGCGCGCTTTTCCGCTTTCAAGAAGGCGCGGAGCGCCCAGCCCGACGCGTCGCTGTTTACAGATTACGATCGGTTTGTCGCGGACGGGGGCGAGAGTCTCCATCGCTTCGCTTGCTTCCAAGTGATTTCTGAGGAGCGGAAGGGGCAGGATTGGCGGCAGTGGCCGCGCGATTTGCGCGACGCCGCGACGCCGGCGCTCGAAGAAACCGCGGCGCGCCTCAAAGATCGCGTCGACTATTCGCTCTTTCTTCAATGGCTCGCCGATCGTCAATTGGCGCGGGCGGCGGCGCGGGCGCGATCCGGCGGCCTCCGACTCGGCCTCTATCGCGATCTCGCCATTGGGGCCGCGCCGGACGGCGCCGAAGCCTGGGCGCGTTCGAGAGAGCTTGCTGACGGCGTCTCGGTCGGCGCGCCGCCCGATCCCTTTTCGCGCGAAGGGCAGATCTGGCATCTGCCGGCGCCTGATCCGCTCGCCTTGGCGCGCGACGGCTGGCGCGGCTTCGCCGAACTTTATGCGGCGAACATGCGTCACGCCGGCATGATGCGGATCGACCACGCCATGGGCCTGACGCGCCTGTTCGTGATCCCGCAAGGGGCCAAGCCGGCTCAAGGCGCCTATGTCGCCTATCCGTTGCGCGATCTCATCGGGCTCATCGCGTTGGAGAGCCAGCGCCGCTCCTGCGTGATCGTCGGCGAAGATCTGGGCACCGTGCCGGACGGATTTCGCGAGGCGCTCGCCGAAGCGGACATACTAGGCACGCGGGTCTTGTGGTTCGAGCGGGAGGGTCGCAATTTCCACGTCGCCAAGACCTATCCCGCGCTCGCCGTTTCCTGCGCATCGACCCATGATTTGCCGACCCTCGCCGGGTGGTGGCAGGGCGCCGATATCGCCGAGCGCAAGTCCCTTGGGTTCTTAAGCGCGGCGGCTGCGGCTCGGCAGATGGAGGAGCGGCGACAAGAGAAAGGCGCGTTGGTCGCCGCATTGATCGAGGCCGGCCTCATCGCCGTCGCCCCGGAAGCCGCCGCGCCGCTTGCCGATTCTGTGGCGGCCGCCATCCACGCTTTCGTCGCCGGCGCGCCCTCGCTTTTCGTGCTGGCGCAAGCCGAGGATCTCACCGGCGAGACAATCGCCACCAATCTTCCCGGCACTGACCGCGAGCGCCCCAATTGGCGTCAGAAGCTCAGCGGCGATATCGATGCTCTATTCTCGTCGAGCCGGGCGCGTGCGATTATCGCGGTGCTTGCCGCCGAGCGGCCGCGCAAAGCCTCGAATGAGAACCTTAAGGCGCAGAAATTGTGAGCGCGATTGTCTGATGAGAGACCCCAAGAAACGTCCCGAGGACTTGCGCAGCTTCCGCTGGTTCGGACCGCAGGACCTACGCTCCTTCGGTCACCGCTCCCGCATGCTCCAGATGGGCTATGACGCCCAGGATTTCGCCGGCAAGCCGGTGATCGCGCTTATCAACACGTGGAGCGGCATCAATCCCTGCCACGCGCATTTCAAGGCGCGGGTGGAGGACGTGAAGCGCGGCGTTTTTCAGGCCGACGGCTTTCCGATCGAGCTTCCCGCAATGTCCCTCTCGGAGACGTTCGTGAAGCCGTCGACCATGCTCTATCGCAATTTCCTGGCGATGGAGACGGAGGAGCTGATCCGCTCGCATCCGGTCGACGGCGTCGTGCTGATGGGCGGTTGCGACAAGACGACTCCCGCTCTGCTGATGGGGGCGATCAGCGTCGACCTGCCGGCGATCTTCTTGCCGGCCGGGCCCATGTTGCGCGGCGCTTATCGCGGCGAGACGCTGGGCAGCGGTTCCGATGTTTGGAAATATTGGGACGAGAAACGCGCCGGTCGGATCAGCGACGATGATTGGCTCGAGATGGAGCGGGGGATCGCCCGTTCTTTCGGCGTCTGCATGACCATGGGCACCGCGGCGACGATGACCGCGCTCGCCGAGATCCTGGGCTTCACGCTCCCCAACGCCTCATCGATTCCCGCCGCCGATTCCGCCCATCCGCGCATGGCCGCCGAAACGGGCCGGCGCGCCGTCGAGATGGTTTTCGAAGACGTCAGGCCTTCAACCGTCCTCACCGCCGCCGCCTTCGACAACGCCATTGTCGCGCTGATGGCGCTTGGCGGTTCGACCAACGCCGTCATTCATCTCATCGCGCTGGCGCGCCGCGCCGGCGTCGCGCTCGATCTCAAGCGCTTCGACGAGATCGCCCGACGGACCCCGGTCATCGCCAATCTTCGCCCGACTGGAAAGTACCTGATGGAGGATTTTTGGTACGCCGGCGGCCTCCGCGCTTTTCTCACGACGCTCGCCCCCTTGCTCGATCTTGAGCAGACTACGGTCAATGGCCGGAGCCTCGCGGAGAATATCGCCGGCGCGGAGGTCTGGGGCGACGATGTCATGCGGCCGCTCAATGATCCGGTCGCCGGAAGCGACGGCCTCGCCGTGCTGACGGGAAATCTCGCGCCGCGCGGCGCGGTGATGAAACCCGCGGCGGCCGAGCCGCGCTTGCGCCGGCATCGCGGCCCGGCATTGGTCTTTGCCTCCTATGACGAGATGGCCAAGGGGATGGAAAGCGACGATCTCGCGGTCACGCCCGATCACGTGCTCGTCTTGCAAAACGCCGGTCCTGAAGGCGCGCCGGGCATGCCGGAATGGGGCATGCTGCCAATCCCGAAGAAGCTGGTGCGCCAAGGCGTGCGCGACATGCTGCGCATCTCGGACGCCAGGATGAGCGGCACCAGCTACGGCGCTTGCATCTTGCATGTGGCGCCGGAATCCTATGTTGGCGGCCCGCTGGCCTTCGCGCGGACCGGCGACGAGATCAGCGTCAACGTCGAGAAACGAAGCCTGACGCTCGAAATATCCGACGCCGAGCTGAGGCAGCGGCAGAGCGCTTTCGTACGCCGCCCGCCGCGCCTGCCGCGCGGTTACGGCGCGCTCTTTGCGCGCGCCATCGGCCAGGCGGACGAAGGCTGCGACTTCAATTTCCTGAAGCGCGGCGAGGCGCTGCCAGAGCCCGAGATTCACTAAAGGGCGCGGTCGCCTTAAGGGGCGAACGCGCCGCTTGTCGCGCTTCTGCCCCCTCCCCATATTCCCGTCATGTTCGACGATTCTCTCTCCCTCTATCCCCTCGCTTCCGCCTTGGATTCCCAGTCGGAATCCGCCGGTCCTGGCGCGCCGCCGACGATCGGCGACGCTGAGGCGCTCGACGCCTATTCGCGCGTCGTTACCGACGTGGTCGAGAGCGTTGGGCCAAGCGTCGTGCGCGTCGACATCAAGCGCAGCGGCGCCAATGCGGGCTCCGGCTCCGGCGTCATCGTCTCGCCCGATGGCTTTCTGCTGACCAACAGCCATGTCGTGCAGGGCGCGCGCGGCGCCGAGGTGACAACGCTCGAAGGGCGTCAATTGCACGCCCGGGTGTTGGGCGACGATCCCGATTGCGATCTTGCGCT
>DATGHD010000166.1:0-15997 GCA_035308145.1 Roseiarcus sp. | reverse complement strand
TGGGCCTTTTGCCGCCGGTCGAATCGGTCGTTGAAGTCGGCTTTGTGGTGGCCGCCCTGGTCGTTCTCCTCAATGCGCAGCGCGGCCAGTACGAGATCAAAGAATACGCGTCGCTGGAAGGGCATGTCGGCCGCTGCATCTCGGTCTGGAACGTTGCGTTCTTCTGCGTCTTGGCGCTGGGCTTTGTCACCAAGACGACCGAAATTTTCTCGCGCGGCGCGTCGGGCGTCCTCTATGTGACGGGCTTTGCCGCCCTGGCGGGCGTGCACGCCGTGCTGGTCAGGCTCGTCGACCTTGCCAAGAGACGGGGCGCGCTGCCGCCGCGCCGGTTGGTCTTGGTCGGCCTTGAAAGCCAGCTCGCGGCATTCGCCGATCGCTATGATCTCGCCCATTCCGGCATGGAAATCGTGTCGGCCGCCGTAATCCGCGACGGCGAAGCCAATGTCGCGGACGATCTGGCGCTGGCGGCGGCGACGGTTCGCGTCCTGCGGCCAGACGATGTGTTCATCGCGGTTCCTTGGTCCAAGACAAAACTCATCGAGGCCTGCGTCGACGCCTTCCTGCGCACGCCTGCCGAAATTCATCTTGGACCTGAGGACATACTCGACCGCTTTACCGAAGCGGAAGTGGCGAAGCTTGGGCCGATCGCCAGCTTGAGCCTGACGCGGCGTCCCTTGTCGACGTTGCAAATGATCGAAAAGCGCCTCTTGGACATCATTATCGCGGCGCTCGCTCTTTTGTTGCTGGCGCCGTTCTTCGCTCTCGTCGCTTTGTTGATCAGGCTTGACGGGCCGGGACCAGTCTTTTTCGTGCAGCGCCGCTACGGCTTCAACCAGGAGCCGTTTCGCATCGTCAAGTTCCGCACGATGACGACGATGGAGGACAACGCCGCGCTGAAGTCGGTGACGCGCAGCGATCCGCGCGTCACGAAGATCGGCGCCTTCCTGCGCCGCTACAGCGTCGACGAGTTGCCGCAACTGATCAACGTTCTGACCGGCGAAATGTCGATCATCGGGCCGCGCCCGCACGCTCTCGCCCACGACCAGCTCTACGAGCGTCGGATCGCCCAATATGCGCGGCGTCACAACGTCAAGCCCGGCATCACCGGCTGGGCGCAAGTGCGCGGCTTCCGCGGCGAAATCATCAGCGACGAAAAGATGCGCCAGCGCGTCGAGCACGACCTCTACTACATCGACCATTGGTCGTTCTGGCTCGACATCAAGATTCTCGCCTTGACGGTGTTTTCGCCCAAGGCGCATGTCGACGCGTATTGAGGGTGCGAAACGGTCATTGCTTCGCTTCGCGCGGCTCGGCGGCCGCACATTTCAACGCATGGGCGATTGCTTTCGCCATGACGCTGGACAACGCTGCGCTTCCGATCTCGTTTTCCTTGACCCAATAGCAGCCGGGCGGCGCCGGCGCCTTCGCGCTCGCTCGGCCGACATAGATCGTGAGCTGAAGCGTGAAATGCGTGAAGGCCTGCTCGACCGCTTCCGGGAGTCGTCGCCACCTTGCGGCGAACGGGGCGTGGCGCAACCCCTCTCGTGACCGAAAATCGACCGACCATTCGCTTCCCGGCAGTTCGACCGTACCTCCCAGGAGGCCCTTGGGCGGCCTTGTCCGCATGAGCACGCGACCCTCGGCGTCGCGTCCGAAAAAGACGGCGCCCTTTCGCAGCGGCTTTGGCCGCCGCATCGCCTTGCGCGGAAAAGCCTCAGCTTCGCCCTTGGCGTATGCGGCGCAGTCCGCCGCCAGCGGGCAGAGGCCGCAATCGGGATTGCGCGGCGTGCAGATCGTCGCGCCGAGATCCATGAGCGCCTGCGCGAAGTCTCCCGGCCTTTCCGCCGGGATCAGCCGCGCCGTGGTCTCCGCGATAATCCTTCGCGATTGGGCGATCGGCTTTTCCAAGGCGCCGAGGCGCGCGATGATCCGCGCCACATTGCCGTCGACCGGCGAAGCCGGCTTGTTGAAGGCGATCGCCGCGATCGCCGCCGCGGTATAGGCGCCGATCCCCGGCAGCTTCAGTAGGCTCGCCTCGTCCTCCGGAAACGCCCCGCCGGCCTTAGCGATCTCGCGGGCGCAGGCGTGAAGGTTTCTCGCTCGCGAATAATAGCCAAGGCCGGCGAAGGCGCGCATGACCTCGTCCAGGCCCGCGGCCGCAAGATCCTCGACGCGCGGCCAACGGGCGATGAAACGGTTGAAATAAGGGGTCGCCGCCGCAACTGTCGTTTGCTGCAAGAGGATTTCCGAGAGCCAGACGGCGTAGGGGTCGGCCGCCTCGCCCGGCTCGGCGCGCCAGGGCAGCGCGCGGCGGTTGACGTCCCACCAGGCGAGGAGGCGTCGGGGCAGATCGCGCGATTTCGCGCCCCGCCGCCGCGGGCTTAATGTATCGTGCATACGGGCCACTTTAATGAGGCGGGAGCGGTGACGGAACCTCGCGGCGGCAAGCCCAAGCCTTGGGCGAGGCCTTTGGGCGATTTCCTCGCCCCATTGGTCGAGCCGGTGCTGGCCAAGCAGGGATTCAGCGAGGCGAGCCTGATCGCCGATTGGCCCGAGATCGTCGGCGCGACGATTGCGAGCGGCTGTCGCCCGATCAAGCTTCAATGGCCGCCGCGCGCGCCGAAGCGCGACCCCGAGAGGCCGGCGGAGCCGGCCATTCTGGTCTTACGCGTCTCGGGCGGCATGGCGCTCGAAATCCAGCACAGCGCAGCCCTGATCATCGAACGCGTCAACGCGCATCTCGGCTGGAATTGCGTGGGGCGACTGGCGTTTCGGCAAGGTCCAGTTGAACAAGCGGCGCGTCGAAGCCGGCGCCGCCCTGCGCCGAGCGCCGAAGCGGCGGAGAAGGGCCGCGCCGCCGCCGCCGGGATCGAAGGCGAAGATTTGCGCGACGCTTTGGCGCGGCTTGGCGCGCGGGCGATTGACGCGGATGAGCGGAGAACCGCGCCATCCAGCGGACAAAAGCGGTGAACGCTGGGCCTTAGGTGGCGGCGCGTCTGGCCTTCCCTTATAAGCGGCGCAAATTTCGCCATCAGGTCCTTATGGTCTCGAAGAGCCTCGCCGGCCGGAGAGTCGCCAAGATGAACGGCGCCGGCAATGAAATCGTCGTTCTGGATCTTCGCGGCGAAGGCGTCGCCGCGACAGGCGACGATGCGCGCGCGATCCATCGCGACCCTCGCTTGGCCTTCGATCAATTGATGGTGGTGGGCGATTCCCGCCATGCTGGCGCCGACGCCTTCGTGCGCATCTTCAACAACGACGGCAGCGAGGCCGGCGCTTGCGGCAATGGCGCGCGCTGCGTCGCTTACGCGATGATGCGCGACGCTTCGAAGCCGGTCCTTCATCTCGAGACGCGCCAAGCGATGCTCGAGTGCCGGCGGATCAGCGAATTCGTCTTTTGCGTCGATATGGGCGCGCCGCGCTTCGGCTGGCGCCACATCCCGCTTCGCGATCCTGTCGACGACACGCGCGCGGTTGAAATGGCCCTTCCGGCAGGGGTTCCTGCGAGTCTCGGCGCCCCATCCGTGGTCAGCATGGGCAATCCGCACGCGATCTTCTGGGTCGACGACATCGAAAGTTACGATCTTTCGCGTATTGGCCCCCTTCTGGAGACCCATCCGCTGTTTCCCGAGAGGGCGAACATCTCGCTGGCGCATGTCGAGGCGCCGGATCGCATCCGCCTCAAAACCTGGGAGCGTGGCGCGGGGCTGACAAAGGCTTGCGGCTCGGCCGCTTGCGCTGCTCTTGTCGCGGCGGCGCGCAAGAACCTCGTCGGCCGCAAGGCGCTGGTCGCCTTGCCCGGCGGCGACCTCACAATAGAATGGCGCGCCGGCGACGATCATGTGCTGATGATCGGGCCGGTCGAGCCCGAATTCGAAACGACGCTCGACGCGAATCTGTTTGCGGCTGCGCCGGCATGATCGCCGCAGTCCGGATCGAGACTTTCGGCTGCCGTCTCAACTTCGCCGAATCCGACTTAATCCAAAGCGCGGCGTCAGCCGCCGGGGCTCGCGCGCTCAGCATTGTCAACGCTTGCGCGGTGACCAACGAGGCCTTGCGCCAGGCGCGTCAGGCGGCGCGGCACGCCAAGCGCGAGCGGCCCTTCGCCAAGGTCGTCGTCGCCGGCTGCGGCGCTGAGATCGACGCGCAGTCTTTCGCCGCGATGCCGGAAGTCGACGCCATCGTCGGCAACAGCGAGAAGCGCGACGGCGCGCTGCTCGCTCGGATCGCGTCAGGCGGGGAGATTAGGAAAATTATCGTCGGCGACATCGCCAGCGCCTTGGCGCCGGAAACCCTCGCCGTCGCCGACGCGCGGACCAGGGCTTTCGTGGAAATCCAGAACGGCTGCGATCATCGCTGCACCTTCTGCATCATTCCTTTGGCGCGCGGTCCGTCGCGCTCCTGCCATCCGGACCGGATCATCGCCGAGGTCCGTCGCCTCGTCGAAGCGGGCGTCGCGGAAGTCGTCCTGACCGGCGTCGACATCACTTCTTATGACGCAGGGCCCAAGCTCGGCGGCTTGGCGCGCCGCATTCTCGGCGAAGTCGCGTCTTTAAAGCGGCTCCGCCTCTCCTCGATCGACTCGGTCGAGGTCGACGCCGATCTCATTCGAGCCATCGCCGAGGAGGAGCGGCTGATGCCGCATTTCCATCTGTCGCTGCAATCGGGCGACGACATGATCTTGAAGCGCATGAAACGCCGGCATTCGCGAAGGGACGCGATCCGCTTCTGCGAGGATGTCCGCCTGCGCCGTCCGGAAGCGGCCTTTTCGGCGGATTTCATCGTCGGCTTTCCGACCGAGACGGAAGCGATGTTCGAGGGCTCGCTGAGCCTCATCGAAGAATGCGGGTTGGCGCGGGCCCATGTCTTTCCGTTCTCGCCGCGGCCGGGAACGCCGGCCGAGCGCATGCCGCAGGTCCCAGGCGACGTCGGCCGTGAACGCGCGGCGCGGTTGCGCGGCGCCTCGGACAAGGCCTGGTCGCGCCATCTCGGCGCCAAGGTCGGCAAGACGGTAGAGGTCCTGATGGAGCGGGGCGGCGTCGGCCGGGCAGAGGATTTCACGCCGGTCAGGATGGCCGGCGTCGCGCCAGGCGCTTTCGCGCAAGCCTTCGTCGAGTCCAGCGTTGGGCGGGAGCTGAAGGGCCGTCTCGCCTAAGCGCGAGGCGGATTTTACGGGAAGCGACCGACAGACGCTGCGGCTTACCTCACCCTCTCCTTGCGAGCAGGAGAGGGCGCGCGCCGCCACGCCGCCAACCTTGGCGAGCTGACTTGACGCGCTGAGAGCCCTTCTCCTGCTTGGCTTGCGGGAGAAGGTGGCCGCGAAGCGGCCGGATGAGGGTAAGTCGCGGCAGCACGCATTGATCCACCCGAATCCCAGGCTTGACCCAGCCGCTTCATACGCTTCCGACGTCATTATCCTCCTTGCCCGGCGGCCGGCTTCGCGCGATCATGGATGTTTCATGGAAGCTGCGGGCGCGGGCCCCGCGGCCAAGGAAAGGCAGCCAGGGAGGCGCGATGAGCGAAGCAGATCCGCCGCAGCAGCGGCGCGCGTCGCCGGATTACGGCGACGCGCCGGACTTTGGCGTTCGTGGAATCGAACGCCGGCCGAATTCGAACAAAGCGAACGGGGCGGTCGTCTCGTTCAATCGTCAGGAATTGCGCCAGATCATGAATCTCTACGGCCGCATGGTGGCGGCCGGCGAGTGGCGCGACTATGCGCTCGATTTCACGCCTGACGAGGCGGTTTTCTCCGTCTTCCGCCGCGCCTCGGAGACCCCGCTCTATCGCATCAAGAAGGACCCCAAGAACGCGCGGCGCCAGGGCGCCTATAGCGTGGTCGCGCTCGGCGGCCATGTGATGAAGCGCGGTCACGATCTTTCCCGCGTGCTCGGGGTCCTGGAGCCTCGTCCAAGGCTCGCTCTGGTCTAGGAGCGCTTGGCTCGTCCGCTACGCCTTCCTCGAGCGAGAGGAAGGAGGGGCCCGCCCGGTCGCGACATCGGCGCTGGCCCCGCTTAAGCGGGGAAGCCAGAACGCGCCTGGGCGCCCCAGCTTTCCAATCCGACAACGCTTTCATGTCGGCCGATGTTCGGGGATTGCGTAAAGTTCGAGGCGACTTGGTTAGCGACGCGTTAAGGGGTCGCACGAGCGGGAAAGGCGAGTTTCTGGGGCCAGATTCGCTTACCCTCGTCATTATTGCTTCGTCGCCCTTCGGGCTCCTCGCAATGACCGCGCCGATTCCGCTGCGCCGACCTACACCCTCTGCTATTGCTTGGCCTTCCAGGGGCCTTCAAATTCGCCCCATGCCTGTGAGTCACAGCTTTTCGGTCATCCTGGAGCCGCAGCAGGGCGGCGGGTTTACTGTGCTGGTTCCGGCTCTGCCGGAGGCGGTGACCGAGGGAGAGACGGAAAAGGAAGCCCTCGCCAATGCGGAAGAAGCCATCCGCGCCGTGCTGGAATACCGGCGCGCGCATGAGCTGCCCATCCCCGCCGACGCCTCGCCTGAAATCCGTCGCGTGACCATCGCGGCTTAGCAAGGCCGATCACAGGCTGCCGATCGCGGACGGCAGGCGCGTCGTTCGAGCTCTCACTCGCGCGGGATTCGTGATCGATCGGGTTGTCGGCGGCCATCACGTCATGATCTTCCCTGGCGATACGACGTGAACCGTCACCGCGCCAGTCCACTCCGGCCGCGATCTCAAGCCAGGCACGCTTCGCTCCATCATCCGCCAAGCTGGATTCAGCGTGGAGGAATTCAAAGCGCTGCTTTACCTAATGCCGGAAATGCCTGACGCCTGTGAAAACCATCGCGAGCCCCGCTTCGTCGGCGGCGGCGATCACCTCGTCGTCGCGCATTGAGCCGCCCGGCTGGATGACCGCTGTCGCGCCGGCTTCGGCGGCGGCGAGAAGGCCGTCGGCGAATGGAAAGTACGCGTCGGAGGCGACGACCGAGCCTTTCGTCTGCGGCTCGGCGAGCCCGGCCGCCGCGGCGGCGACGGCGGCCTTTCGCGCGGCGATGCGCGAAGAATCCACCCGCGACATCTGGCCAGCGCCGATGCCGACCGTCGCGCCGTTCTTCGCATAGACGATGGCGTTGGATTTGACGTGCTTGGCGACGCGATAGGCGAAGCGCAGATCCGCAATCTCATTGGCGCTCGGCGCGCGCTTCGTCACCACCTTAAGATTCATGTCGTCGACGACCGCGTTGTCGCGATTCTGCGCCAGGAGCCCGCCGGCGATCGAACGTACTGTGAGGCTTTGCGCGCGGGGGTCGGGCAAGGCGCCAGCGATGAGCAGGCGCAGGTTCTTCCTCGCCGCGACGACGGCGATCGCATCGTCGTCGGCTTCCGGCGCGATGATGACTTCGGTGAAAATCTCGACGATCTTTCGCGCCGCCTCGGCGTCGAGCCGGCGGTTGAGGGCGACGACGCCGCCGAAGGCGGAGACGGGATCGCAAGCGAGCGCGTGGCTGTACGCCTCGACGAGGGATGCGCCCTCGGCGACGCCGCAAGGATTGGCGTGCTTGATGATCGCGACCGCGGCCGTGCGCTTAGGATCGAATTCGGCGACGAGTTCGAAAGCCGCGTCGGTGTCGTTGACGTTGTTGTACGAAAGCTGCTTGCCTTGAACGAGACGCGCCGTCGCGACACCCGGGCGAAGCTCGGCGCTCGCGTATAATCCCGCCGACTGATGCGGATTCTCGCCATAGCGCATCGGCTGGATCAAATGGCCGCCGAAGCTCCGCCAGGCGGGCGTTGCTTCGCCGATCTCGCCGGCGAGCCAGTTCGCGACCGCGGCGTCATAGGCGGAAACGCGCGCGAAGACCCGCTGGGCCAGCGATCGGCGAAAGGCGAGGCTGGTCGCGCCGTCGTGGCGCTCGAGCTCTTCGATGAGGCCCGCATATTGCGAGGGCTCGACGATGACGGCGACATCGGCGTGATTCTTGGCGGCGCCGCGGATCATCGCAGGGCCGCCTATGTCGATATTTTCGATCATCTCGTCGAAAGAAGCGCCGCGCTTCAGCGTCTCTTCAAAGGGATAGAGATTGACCACCAGAAGGTCGATCGGCGGAATGTTGTGCGCGAGCATCGCCGCCTCATGCGCCGGGTTCTCGCGCATGGCGAGGAGGCCGCCATGGATCCTCGGGTGCAGCGTCTTGACGCGCCCGTCCATCATTTCCGGAAAGCCGGTGACTTCGGCGACGTCCTTCGCCTTGTAGCCGGCGTCGTTCAGGGCCCTCGCCGTGCCGCCCGTCGAGACGAGTTCGACGCCGTGCTTGGCGAGCGCGGCCGCTAAGCCGAGGAGGCCGGTCTTGTCGGACACAGAAATAAGCGCGCGGCCGACCCGCGCGAGATCGCTCGCCATTGACGCTCCGCTTAAAGCCGGCCTGTTCGGACCGGCCGCGGCGCGTATCATGTTTCCGATTCCGCTGAAACCCCGTGTTGACTGACTGAGCAGGGACCTCGACGGGTATGAGACGGCGGCGGAGGCGGATTCCTCCATTGTTTGCCCTCGGCCAGGCTCATGCCGTCGCCGGGGCGTATCTCGCCAGCGACCAGGGAAGCCGCGCGCTGTCTGCGAGGACGCCGCGAATCGTCAGTTGCGCCGTGCGTCGCGGGCGTCCGGGCGCCGAGAAGAATATGCTTTCTTCGATCGCGATTTCGCGCCCTTCCGCCTCGAGCCGCCAGATTTCGCCGGTCGGCAGCACAAGGCTCGCGCCGCGCGCGTCGTCGTCCAAGGCCGGCTTAACATCGGGATGAAGGTGAAAACGCAGCGCGACCGGCGTCCCGGGCGCCGGCTTTTTCTTGCCGGCGGGGACCAGGCGATCCTCGCCCCAGAGGACCGCGCCGTCCGGCGCGAGCAGCAATGCTCTTTCGTGCAAGAGACCATAGGCGCGCGCGTAGCCGTCGTGGCTCGCGTCGAGGCGCAACGCGCTCTGATCCTCGCCTCGGCTTGCTCTCACCTCGGCTGGGCCCTGCAGCACCGCGCCGCTGGCGACCGCCTCCAATCCGCGCGGGGCGGCAAACCGGCAGCTCGAATGATCGTCGACCGTCAAGGTCGAATGGGCCGCTGTCGCGCGCGCGGCCAGTCGCGCCTCCGGCAAATCCCCTGACGGCGCCCCGCAATTGACAATGATCCGCTGGAGGCCGGCGGAAAATTCGAAGGAGAGACAGCCAGCATGGCATTCGGTCGAGAATTCCCAGGGCGGCGGGCGCCCGACATCGACGATGGCGACGGAGCCGCCCGCGTCGAGACGCTGATAGCCCGAATAGGGCGCATCCATCGCCGCCGCCGCGCCGGCGTCGCCATAGGCAAGCAAAGTCGCCAAGGTCTCTGGCTCGCCGACGCCCATGCCATTGAAATTGGCGAGCGCGCCGTCGCCGTGACGGAAGAGCCGCAGCATCGGCGTCATCCGATCGATGGCGTTCAAGAGTTGATCAGGCGGCGCGATGCTTCGCGCGGCGAAGGCCTGCCGCGTCGGCAGAAGGTCGAGCAATAAATCGACGAGGGTTTGCGGATTGCGGCCGATATGGCCGCCGTCGGGAAGGACCTGCCGGTCGAGCTCGTTCGAGAGAGACCTTGTCGCGCGCCGCAGCAATGGAGAAGCGTTTTCGAGCGAGAGCGCGATCTGGGTCAAGGCGATGGCGGCCTCGAGCCGCGGGCCGCCTTTAAGGCGGCCGGCGAGCGCGCGCTCCAAAGGCGGCGCGTGCGCGGCGATGGCCCTGGCGAAGCGCCGGTAGAAGACGCGATCGGCGTTCTCCAGGATCATCGGCGAATGGCTGAGCCACGATAAGAGACGCCGCGAGGCGACGCGCGGATCGTGGGCGATCGAGCGATCGAAGGCTCCGCTCCGCGCGTCGACGTTGAGCCAGTCTTCGACCAAGGCGCGGGCGTTGGCGCGGGAGAGGGCGGTGTCGGCGGCGCGTAAGTGGCGCAGCCAGCCAAAGCCGTGCAGCGCTTCCGCCCAGGCGCGCGATGGCGCCGGGGTTTCGAATGGCGAGGCCCCATGAACGTTGACGGCGCGGCCTGCCAAGGCGAAGTAGCCGGCGTAAATATCCTCGGCGGCGATCGGGTCGGCGGTGCGGATGTCGCGCGGCGCGATGATCAGGCGCTCATTCCGCCGGGCGCCGAGCGAAGCGAGGCGCAGCGTCAGGGTCGAGGCCGGGCGGGTCAGGCGGGCGAGCCAGGCGGCCGCGGTGAGGCCGACGAGGCGCATTTTGATCGCCGCGGCCGCTTGGGAGCCCAAATTCGCCTCGCGTTTCATGGGATTCGGTCGCCGCTTCACTAAAGCACGCGGCGGCGACGGAGGCGAGCCGGCCCCAACCCTAGCGAAGCCGCGCCAGGCGGGCGGCAAAGAACCCGTCCAGCCCGGAAAGACGCGGCGTCGCCCCTCGAAGGTGGCAGGGCAGGGTCCGCATATCGCCGGCGCTGGTCACGCATTCGGCGAGCCCGCCGATTTCGCCGGCCTCGACCGGAACGCGCCGGATGTCGGGATTGCGGCGCAGCAAAGCCGCGATTTGCGCCTCCCCTTCCTCCGGCTCAAGCGAGCAGGTGCAAAAAACGACGCGGCCGCCGGGCTTGACGAGGGCGATCGCGCGATCGAGCAGTTGCGTTTGCTGCGCAGCAAGCGCTGCGAGATCGCCGGGGCGCTTGGTCCAGGCGACATCCGGATGGCGGCGGATGGTGCCGGTCGCCGAACAGGGCGCGTCGATGAGCACGGCGTCGAAGGGCGGCGCGTCAAAGGCCAGCGCGTCCGCGACCGCGATTTCAATCGGAAGGCGCAGCCGCTCGAAATTGGCGGCGAGGCGCTTCAGCCGTTCGGCGGAACGGTCGACCGCGGTCACCCTGCCGCCGGCGGCCGCAAGCTCCGCGGTCTTGCCGCCGGGCGCGGCGCAGAGATCGGCGACGCGCATTCCAGGTTCGACGCCGAGCAATTTGGCGGGCAGAGCCGCCGCCGCGTCCTGAACCCACCACTCGCCCGCCTCATAACCGTCGAGGTCCCGGATCGCGCGGTGGGTCTCGAGGCGCACCGAGCCGGTCGGCAAAACGGCGCCGCCGAGCCGCGCCGCCCAAGCCTCAGGGTCGGATTTGACGCTCAGATCGAGCGTCGGCTCCTCTCGATGCGCCGCGGCAATCGCCCGGGCCGTCTCCAGTCCATAAGCTTTTCGCCAGCGCGCCGCGAGCCAGCTGGGCGTATCGTCATCGAGCGGGTCCGAGCGCTCGAGGATGGCCTCCCTTTCGCGAATTATGTTGCGCAGCACGCCATTGACGACCGCAGCATAGGGCGCAGCATTTTGGTCGGCCCGCGCCGCGCGAACCGCGAGATCGACGGAGGCATGATCGGGCGCGTCGAGGAACAAGATTTGCGCCGCGCCGGTCAGCAAAATCCACTCGAAAGAGCCGCTTCGCTTGGGCGCGCCTTTCGCGAGAAAGCCCGCCACGGCCTTGCGGATCGTCCCCAGCCGGCGCAGCGCGGCGGTGGCGATGGCCCGCGCCAGAGCTCGATCGCGCGCGTCAAGCTCGGCGAAGGGCCCGGAGGCGGCGCTGGTAAACCGGTCCTCCAGCGCCCGCCCTTGGGTCAGCGCGTCGGCGATGAGCTGGGCGGCCGCCATCCTCGCAGCGAGGCCTGGGGGCGGCGGTTCCGGGGGCAGAAGTCCGGCGCGCCCCCGCGGGGCGCGTCGCAATCGGTCCGGCGGCGCCAAGCTCACCCCGTTTCGAATCAGGCCATTCAATCGCCCGGAAATTCTAGCAAGAATGCCGCCGTCATGCGCCTGATAATCCGGCGCGCTTTGGCGGTTTGGCGTTCACGTCTGCGTTGAGGTCGGAAAAATGGAGGCTGCCGGTGACGATCGGAACTGACCAGAAAGCGAAGACGCCTGATCGGTCGGCGCAGAGCGCCCCGCCGCGCCTCAGCGCCGCCGCGACCCGCGCGCTCGCCGAAGCGGCGGTCCGACGCGCGGCGAATGAGCCCTCGCGACCGCGCGAAATCGGCGGCCGCAACGGCCCGGAGCCGACCCGTTACGGCGATTGGGAGGTCAAGGGACTGGCGAGCGACTTCTGATCGGCCCTTTCAAGGGACCATGACCACAGGCGAGCCCACGGCGACGCGATCGTAAAGGTCGATGACGTCCTCATTCAGCATGCGAATGCAGCCGTAAGACGCCGCGGTCCCGACCGAGGGGCGCATGGCGGCCGTTGTTCCGTGGATGGCGATCTCATCGCGATCGAGGGTCAGCGCCCTGGCGCCCATCGGATTATGCGGCGAGCCGCCGGCTATGTAGTCCGGCAATTCGGGGTGGTCGCGCTTGACCGATTCCGGGGGCGACCAGGCCGGCTCGACATATTTGGCGGCGACTCTCGCATAGCCGCTCCATTCCTTGCCGCGCTTGGCGACGCCGACTGGATAAGCGATGGCCGAATCTGGGCCGGTCACCAGGTAGAGGCGATGAGCGCGTTGGCTGATCACGATCGTGCCGGCGCCATAAGCCGAGGGGAACTGCACGGCTTCGCGCGCCTCGGCCGCGACGACGCCGGCCATGACGACGCCGAAAACAGCCCCCAGCAGAATACGCATTTGACGCCGATCCCGTTTACGCCGGGCCCGATAAGGCCTTGGTCAAGCGGGAGAAAAATAACATCCGGAGCGGTTAAATGGGGCGCCGCGTCAGAGCTTGGTAAACGCCCGATGGCGGCCCCTATTGCTTTCGGCGCATTCTATCGTGTTTATGGACTAAGGCGATCGAAGCGCCTATTTCCTGCGCAAGGCGCATGGTTTGGAGCAATGCTGACCAACAAGGGCAAATATGGCTTGAAGGCGATGGTTCATTTGGCCGGCCTTGCGCCCGGCCGCCCGGCCCTGGTCGCCGAAATCGCCGCCGCCAACGAAATCCCAAAGAAATTTCTCGACGCCATCCTCGCCGAATTGCGAACCGCCGGGCTGGTTCATTCAAAGAAGGGCCGCGGCGGCGGCTATGTTCTGGCGAAGAGCCCCTCGCACATCATGGTCGGCGACATCGTGCGCGCGCTCGACGGGCCTTTGGCGCCGATCGCCTGCGCCAGCAAGAGCTATTATCGGCGCTGCGCCGATTGTCGCAACGAAGCCAAATGCAGCGTGCGCTTGATGATGCTCGAAGCGCGCAATGCGATCGCCCGCGTGCTCGATCATCATTCGCTCGCCGACATGCGCGCGCGCGCCGACGCCGACGAAACGAATCTGATGTACCATATTTAGAGTTAAGGCGGGGCTGGCGAATCGGCGGTCTATATTCCCGCCCCGCCAATCAGCGAACGGACCTGAGCGGCGCCGCCTTAGCCCTGCGTCGCCGCGCGTCGACCATCGCATGGAAATCAACGATGCGCGGCGCGATTTGCGAACGGAACCGCGAGCCGTTGAAGACGCCGTAATGGCCAACGTCCTTCTGCAGGTGACGCCGCTTCAATTCGTCGGGAATGTTCACGCAAAGATCATGCGCTGCCTCGGTCTGTCCGACGCCTGAAATATCGTCCTTCTCGCCCTCGACGGTCATTAACGCGCAAGTCTTGATCGCGGCGAGATCGACCGGCCGGCCGCGATGGGTCATCTCGCCTTTCGGCAAAGCGTGACGCACGAAAACCGTCTCGACCGTCTGCATGTAATATTCGGCGGTCAAATCCATCACCGCCATATATTCATCGTAGAATTCGCGGTGCTTTTCCGCCGAGTCGCCGTCGCCCGACACAAGATGGTTGAACATCTCGACATGCGCATTGACGTGGCGGTCGAGGTTCATCGCCATGAAGCCGGAGAGCTGCAGGAAGCCCGGATAGACCAGGCGGCCGAAGCCAGGGTACGGGAACGGCACGTTGTGCAGGCAATGGCGACGGAACCATTCGACGCCGCGCCGCTCGGCAAGAAGATTGACGGCCGTCGGGCTCCGCCGGGTGTCGATCGGGCCGCCCATCAAAGTCATCGAGGCGGGCGTCGCGGGATCGCCGTCAGCCTCCATGAGCGCGACAGCGGCGATCAGCGGCGCGGCCGGCTGGCAGACGCCGATCGTATGCGCGCCGGGCCCGATGACGCCGAGCATCTCGCGCAAATAGTCGATGTAATCGTCGAGATCGAAATCGTCGACCGACATCGGGACCATGCGCGCGTCGACCCAGTCGGTGATGTAGACGTCATGGGTCGGCAGGAAGGTCTCGACCGTGCCGCGCAGCAGCGTCGCGTAATGGCCTGACATCGGCGCGACGATCAGCAGCTTGGGCTGCGGTTCGGGAGCAGCGTCGGTTCGCACGAAGCGCAGGAGATCGCAGAAGGGGCGCCGCCAGACCGTTTCCTCGTGAAAGCTTGCGGTCTCTCCCGCGATGACCGTCTTGGTCAGGCCGAAGGCGGGCTTGCCATAGCGGCGCGTCATCCGCTCGAAGAGCTCGGCGCCGGCCGCAATGTTCTTGGCAAGCGGCGTGCTGGCCAGCGGGTTCAGGGGATTGGCGAAGACGAGCCGGCTTGCGTCGGAAACGGCCCGCGCCGGCATCAGCGCGGCATGGGCCATTTCATACATTTGATACGAAAAGCTTCTGAGCATGGCATCCTCGCAGGGGACCCCGCGAGAGCGCCCCAACCGGAACCTGTTACCTCTAAGGTTCGCACATAAACTAATCAATTTCGCCAAAAGAACCAAAAGAATAAGACCCCACAGGCTGTGGGAAACGTGGTCAATATCGGCTTAATCCACGTTATGGGCGCGTTATTCGCCCATTTGGATCAACGAACCGGACCGGCGGGCGCTATCGAGGAGCCTCAAGAAGGCGAAGGCGCTCGCGCCGAGCAGGACCGTGTTGATGGCGAAGGCCTCGATCATCAAGTCCGCGCGGAAAACATGGCCGACGATCGCCGCGCGCAAGCCTTCAAAGACATAGGTCGGCGGCAGGCACCAGGCGACATATTGCAGCCATGGCGGCAATACCGCGACCGGGTAGTAGACACAGGCGAAAGGCATGAGGAAGAACATCACCGACCAAGCCAGCGCCTCCGCGCCCATGCCATTGCGCAGCACCAGCCCCGAGACGACTAGGCCGATGGACCAGCCGGTCATCACCAGATTGACGAAGAAGGCGACCAGCGCGAAACCGAGCGACCAAAGGTTGAAGCCGAAAAACCACAAGGCGAGAAGCGCCACCGGCACGATGCCGATCGCCAGACGGATGAGGCTCATGACGGTCAGGGCGGCGATGAACTCCGCCGGCCGCAACGGGCTCATCAAGAGATTGGCGATGTTGCGCGACCACATTTCCTCGAGGAACGAGATCGAGAAGCCGAGCTGGGAGCGGAACAGGCTGTCCCAAAGAAGCAAGGAGCCGATCAAGGTGCCCGCGGCGACGGCCAAGCGGCCGGGAATCCCAGCGGCGCTCGCCTGGGCGCCGATATAGGTTTGCAGAAAGCCCCAGGTGATCATCTGAACCGCGGGCCAGTAAATGAGATCGACGAGGCGCGGCCAGGACGAGCGCAGAAGGTATAAATAGCGCACGACCATCGTCGCAATGCGAGCGAACGATGAGCCCCGCCAGGCGATGTGAGCCGCGCTCATGACGCGGCCTGCCGCGCGCTCAAACCGCGTGCGATGTCGAGGAACACTTCCTCGAGCGTTTCGCGTCCGTATTTGGCGATCAGCTTGGGTGGCGAGCCGTCATCGACCACCCGACCGGCCTTGAGCATGATCACTCGATCGCAGAGCCGCTCGACCTCGCTCATGTTGTGCGAGGCGAGGAGAATGGTCGCCTGCCGGCGGCGGCGATAGTCCTCGAGCCGGGATCGCACCCAATCGGCGGTATCGGGATCGAGCGAGGCGGTTGGTTCGTCGAGCAGCAGCACCTCCGGCTCATTGATCAGCGCTTTGGCCAGCGCGACGCGCGTCTTTTGTCCCGCTGAAAGCTTGCCGGCCTGGCGGTCGATGAATTCCTGCAAGGCGAGGCTTGCGGAGAGCTCGGCTATACGCCCCGCGATGTCGGCGACTCCGTAGAGTCC
>DATGHD010000165.1:0-2580 GCA_035308145.1 Roseiarcus sp. | reverse complement strand
ATATCAAAGGCGCCAAGCTCATGCTTGTCGAGGGCATGGGCCATGATTTCCCCGCGTCGCTGATTCCCTCAATCGTTGAGGCGATCGCCGCGCATTGTCGAAGGGCGGACGAGTCCGTCGCGCCGTCCGTCAGCAGGTGAGGCGAAGAATATGCCCGGCAGTCGCTACTACGGAATTCGCGTCGAGGGAGCAAAATACGGGGTCGGGTTTGGATCGGCCCTCGCCATCGCTGTCTCTTACGCGAACAATCATTCGATCCTCTGGGCAATCATCGACGGCGTTCTCGGATGGCTTTACGTGATCTATTTTGCGCTGTTCCGGTCGTAAGTCGAAGACGATCGTCGTGGGTGCGATCGCCAGCGAGTGCGAGCCGCCCGTATCGCGGAGCGATGATCGGCGCGGCGCCGTAGGCGACCGCTAAGCCGCAAGCTGTTCGTGGTCGACCGCCGCTTCCAAGGCCGCAGCTTCCGTCATGCTGGGCGAAATCACCGCCAACATGTGATCGCTCGCCAAGAGCTGGGATTCGATCGCGGCGGCCGCCGACAACGCTTCCTCGTAGAGTACGGCGGCCTGATCCAAGGCCGCTCCTCGCAACAGGGCATGCGCCTCATCCTGCGCAGCCTCCGCTTCGAGGCGGCGCAGAAGCGCAAGGAATTGGCCAAGCTCAGGCGACGACAGGCTCTCGCATCGGGCGAGGATCCGCGCGGCGATCTTGCGCGACGCGCGGCCGGCGTCCTTATCCTTGAAGTCGCGCAACGCCGCGAGCGCAACGCAAAACGCCTCGCGGAAATGGATGGGAATTCCCATCCGCCGATAGAGAGCCGCAAAGCCCCCGCCGTAGGGATTTCGCACGAATGTCGCGACTTGCTCGGGCGTCAAACCTGAAAGCTCGGCGGCGGCCGCTTCGAAAAACGGCAGGCCGCCCGAAATCAGCGCACGCGCCAAAAGCGCGACAGTCAGCGCGCCGTTGACGCGAAGGTGATGGGCGAGATCGGCAAGCTCGCTGAGCTCGCACAGGCTGGCGATTCGAACGAGGTCGCGTTCGCTGGCCGCACGGATCATTTTTTCGATACGGCCCGCCGGAATTCCGGGTTTCGCCACAAGATAAGACAGCGACTCAAAGGTCGCTCTCACGACGTCGAAGCGCACCGTCGTCGGCAAGTCGGATCTTGTGAGCAGCGCCGCCCTCACCTCGCCCTCGTCGATGAAACGATCGGCGATCACGCGCATGCTGGCAGAGCTGAGATCGGCGCGAAGATTTCTGATGAGCGCCACTACGACGTCTCGCCCGCCGAGCTCGGCAAGCCGTGCGGCGACCGAAGCCCGCAAGCGGGAACGGTTCGCCAGAGCCAGCCGTTCGCTCTCTCCTCCCGTGATCGCGCATTCGACGAGCTCGGCGTCGCTCAGCAGCGGCGAAGTTGAAAGCACAATCGAGGCGACTTCGGCTTGGTCCTCGGCCAGCGCGATGATGATATTCCGAGGCGCGTCATCCGCCGCGGCGAGCGCGTCCGCCAAGGCGCGTCGCACCAGGATCGATTCGTCTTCGACCAAAGCGGAGAGGCAGGATTCGAGGTCGCGTCTGAGCTCGTCGAGCCTGGCGATCGGCAAAAGCCCGGCGTCGCGCCGCAATTCCTGCGGCAGTTTGCTGCTGAGATAGGCCCTCGCCAGCGCGAAAGCGGCGTTGACGCGCTCATCCTCGGCGGCGGTCTTCGCCCAAGAGAGAAATCGGCGCGCCCTGCTCGGCTGAGGTTGCGGCGCGTGGTTACTCGCGACACTTACGATCTTGACGAGCTTCATGGAGCTTCCCCAGGTCGCGACGCGCGAGTGGTTAACAAATCCTTTTATGGTAAATAGCAGGTTAATATTGCGGGACCTGGGTTGCCTTAAGGGCCGATAGGGTTCTTGACGGAAGCTTTTGCCGGGGTGACGAAGCAGCCCGGGACGACGCCGCGGTCCGCCCAACGCTGCGAGAGTTAGGAACCAGCCGGAGTTACGCATGCCACCTGCAAGACTTGGCCATCGCGCTGCGCTCGCCGGCGCGGCCTTCCTCGCCGCCGTCGCGGGCGCAAAAGCCGCCGAGCTTCCGACGACGAGGTCAGCGCAGCAAAAGCACGTCAAGACCTGCACTGTCAGCGGAATGACGGGATACGTCCTTCCGGGAAGTACGTTCTGTGTCAAAGTCGGCGGCTATATCTCGAGCGAAGTCGGCGTGGGCAATGTGAAGTAGCCTAACGCGGACTGCGCGTTGGCTCGATCCAGGCCGCTCCACATGCGGGCCGGCGCGCCTGATCTGTCGGTCATGGTCTCCCCCAAGGTCTTGAGCTGATGGAGGTAAAAACCGATGCGCCGCTCCTTTCGTTCATTCAGGGAGTCGAGCACGACGGGCTTGCGGCGGGCGAAAAGCCGTTCGGCGTCGCCGCGCAGCGGCCTAGAGCAGTATGAGTTTAGTTTGAATCGCTTAGGGATTCCCAAATCAGATTGTTTCTGCTTGACCATGCTGGCTGGGATGTCGTGATCATGGACAATCTCGGCAGTCACAAAGGCAAAGCCGTGCGCCTGCTCATTCGTTCGGCCGGCGCC
>DATGHD010000164.1:0-2921 GCA_035308145.1 Roseiarcus sp. | reverse complement strand
TAACGAGCGCAACACCGGCCAATTCGAGCGGACGCTGATCATCGCCGACAAGGGCGCCTATGTCAGCTATCTCGAGGGCTGCACCGCGCCGAAGCGCGACGAAAACCAGTTGCATGCGGCGGTGGTCGAACTCATCGCCCTCGACGACGCCGAAATCAAATATTCGACCGTGCAGAATTGGTACCCCGGCGACGCCAAGGGCTTAGGCGGGGTCTTTAATTTCGTGACCAAGCGCGGCGATTGCCGCGGGCCTCGCTCGAAGATTTCCTGGACGCAGGTCGAGACCGGCTCGGCGATCACCTGGAAATACCCGTCCTGTATTCTGCGCGGCGACAATTCGCGCGGCGAATTCTATTCGATCGCCATTTCGAATGGTCGCCAGCAGGTCGATAGCGGCACCAAGATGATCCATCTCGGCAAGAATACGACGAGCCGCATCATCTCGAAGGGCATTGCGGCCGGCCAGTCGCAGAACACCTATCGAGGGCAGGTTTCCGCGCATCGCCTGGCGACCGGCGCGCGCAATTTCACCAATTGCGATTCGCTTTTGATCGGCGACAAATGCGGCGCGCATACCGTCCCCTATATTGAAGCGAAGAATTCCTCCGCGACTTTCGAACACGAAGCGACGACCTCGAAAATTTCCGAGGACCAGCTCTTCTATTGCCAGCAGCGCGGCCTTTCCGGCGAAGAGGCGACGGCGGTGATCGTCAACGGCTTTGTTCGCGACGTGCTGCAGCAACTGCCGATGGAATTCGCGGTCGAGGCGCAGAAGCTGATCGCCATCTCGCTCGAAGGAAGCGTCGGGTGACGAGGCCGGTCGTCAATCTTGCCGATGTCCCGTTACGCGACGGCGGCAATGGCGGCAAATTCGCCGCCAAGCTCGCGCGCATCGGCGCGCTGATCGGCGCGCAAAAGCTTGGCTGTCAGCTCCATGTCGTGCCGGCGGGAAAAAGGGCCTTTCCTCGCCATGCCCATCACGTCAACGAAGAGATGTTCTTCGTACTGACGGGCGAGGGGACATATCGCGTAGGCGATGAGACCTATCCGATCCGCGAGGGCGACGTGATCGGCGCGCCAGCTGGCGACGCCTCGACCGCGCATCAAATTGTCAACACGAGCGACGGCGAGTTGCGTTATCTCGGCTTCTCGACGCGCCTCGATCCAGATGTCGTCGAATATCCCGACTCGAACAAATTCGCGGTGGCCTCGATGGCGCCGCAGGACAAGGGATTGATGGCGGCGAAGCTTCTCTATATCGGCCGCCGAGAAGGCTCGCTCGGGTATTTCGACGGCGAGGAATGAAAGAACATCATGCTTGAAGTCAAAGGCTTAAGCGTTGAAATCCACGGCAAGCCGATCCTCGACGGCCTCGACTTGACGGTCAAAGCCGGCGAGGTCGCGGCGATCATGGGGCCGAACGGCTCGGGCAAATCCACTCTTTCCTATGTGATCGCCGGCAAGGAGGATTACGAGGTCACCGCCGGCGAAGTGCTGCTGGACGGCGAGAATATCCTGGAGCTTTCGCCGGACGAGCGCGCGGGGAAAGGCCTGTTCCTCGCTTTCCAATATCCGACCGAGATACCGGGCGTCGCCACGATGACGTTCCTCAAGGCGGCGCTGAACGCGCTGGCGCGCCAGCGTGGCGAAAAGGAGTTGACGACGCCCGACTTCATGCGCCGGGCGCGCGCCGCGGCCAATCAATTGAAGATCGATCAGGAGATGCTCAAACGGCCGTTGAACGTCGGCTTCTCGGGCGGCGAGAAGAAGCGGATGGAAATATTGCAGATGGCGCTCATCAATCCGCGCCTCGCGATTCTCGACGAAACGGATTCCGGCTTGGACATCGACGCGCTGCGCATCGTCGCCGAAGGCGTCAACGCTCTTCGCGATCCCAATCGCGCCTTCCTGGTCATCACTCATTATCAGCGCCTACTGGAGCATATCAGGCCCGATACAGTTCACGTGATGGCGCGCGGCCGCATCGTCAAAAGCGGCGGGCCGGAGCTTGCGCTCGAACTGGAGCGCAACGGCTATCGCGACTATGCCGCGGACGCGGCGTGAGAGAATAATGACCGCCCATCCGATCGCCGCGCGCACTGCCGCGGAAAGCGCTTTCGCCGAGCAATTCTCGGCGGGACAAGGCGTTCTGCCCCTGCCGGAGCGTGAGGCCGCCTTTCGCGTCTTCACGGCCAGAGGCCTGCCGACCCGGCGCGATGAAGCCTGGCACTATACGGACCTTCGCCAGCGTCTGACCCGCGTTGCGCCGGCGGCCGGCGCGCCGGACGCAGACGCACTCGCCGATGCCCGCGCGATGCTTCGCCGGCTCCCATCTGCGTCGATGCGGCTCGTCATCCTCGACGGCCGGTTCGTCCCTGAATTGTCGTCAGCGCCGTCGCATGAACTCAGCGTCGCCTCGCTCGACGATAGCGCCCGCGCCGGACGCGCCGCCGCGTCTCATCTGGGCGCCAATGTCGACGCTATGCTGGCGCTTAACGGCGCTCTCGCCCAAGGCGGCCTCATGATCAAGATTGCAGCCGGCGTCAAGCTCGCCGCGCCGATCGAGATCCGGCATAGGACGAGCAAGCGCGAAGCGCAGTCTTCCGCCTCTCGCGTCGCCATCGAGATCGGCGAAGGCGCTGAGGCGCGCGTCGTCGAATATTTTGACGACGCCGGCGCCGAAGGTCAGCGCAATGTCGCAACAATGCTCGATCTCCGCGCGGACGCCGTCGCGGAGCATATCGCGGTTGTCGCGGGCGACGCGGCGTTGCATGTCGAAAGCCTTGTCGCGCGGCTCGGCGAGCGGGCGTCATTCGCGTCCTTCGGACTAATCTCGGGCGGCGCGCTGGTACGGCGACAGATTTTTGCGAGCCTCGTCGGCGAAGGCGCAAAGATCGCGCTTTCCGGCCTGTCGCTGCTCG
>DATGHD010000163.1:0-9582 GCA_035308145.1 Roseiarcus sp. | reverse complement strand
AAGGCGGCCGACGCCTGCGCCAGAGAATCGGCCGGGCGAGCGCCGCAATAGTCGTCAATCCAGGACACGACAGCGTCGGCGCTCATCGACGAGAACTTGGCGCCGGCGGCGTCAGCGCCGATCGAGGCCGCCGTCACGTATCCTTCGACCCATCCCGTCATTGTCGAGACGGCCTTGATTGAAGCGTAGTCCGTTCCCTTCCGCGCGTCGCTCCACCAACTGCAAGGGACGTTGCCGTCGCCCAAGATCGCGGTCGGCGTCCGCTCCTGGCCGAAGGAAAAGTACGAGGGACTCATCATTGCCGTCACCAAAATGGCGCGCAAGATCATGTCTCTGCGCCTTCGAACGAAGTTCACCCCACTTCCGCCTCGTAAGTCTCCGGTTTGAAGCCGACCAAGAGCCTGTCGCCAAGATCAAGGACCGGTCGCTTGATCATTGTCGGCTGCGCCAGCATCAGGTCGATCGCCTTGGCCTCGGTAATCCCCTCCCTCGCCGCCTCCGGAAGCTCGCGAAACGTCGCGCTCGACCGGTTCAGCAGCCTTTCCCAGCCGACGCGCTTCACCCAGTCCTTAAGCCGAGGGCGATCGACGCCCTTTTCCCGATAGTCGTGGAAGGCATAGGGAACGCGGCGGCCATCGAGCCAGACGCGCGCTTTTTTCATCGTGTCGCAATTCTTGATGCCATAGATGACGATCGGCTTGCCGGTGGCCATTTGAAAGGTCTCGTCAAATCTTCTTTTCTTCCGATTAGACGATTTGGCGCGCCAAGGCCATCGACCCATGCGCCACTCGCAACCCGGCCGCGCCTTGCGCCGGGCGCCGCGGACGACGATCTTCTCGCTAGGCGTGACGCGCTTAATTGGCCTCTCATCGCCACAATAGGGACATGACGGCGATGAGCGACAATTCCGCGACGGCCAATTCTCCCATATTTTACGGCTGGGTCGTCGTCGCCGGCGCCTTCGCGGTCTGTTTCGTCGGCTTCGGCAGCGCCTACACATTCAGCGCTTTCGTCGAGCCGCTGCAGAAGGATTTCGACGCCTCGCGCGGCTCGGTCTCGCTCGTCTTCTCCTTGGCCGGCTTTCTCTACTTCGGGCTTGGCGCCATCAGCGGCCCGATTGCGGATCGCTGGGGCGCGCGCCCTCTCGCCGTGGTCGGCATGATTCTGACCGGCTTGGGCCTTGGCCTCGCCGGCGTCGCGCGGAGCCTCAACGAGGTCTATGCAGCCTATGGCCTCGGCGTCGGCCTCGGGATCGGCCTCTCCTACATTCCCGTCCTCGGCGTGCTGCAGCGGTGGTTCATCAGGCGTCGAGGTCTTGCTTCCGGCTTTGCGGTAAGCGGCATCGGCGTCGGGACGCTTGTCATGCCGCCGCTCGCTTCGGCGCTGATCGCGGCGTTTGGATGGCGGCCGGCCTATCTGATCCTTGGCTCGCTCGCCGCGATCGTCGGCGCCGGAATGGCGCTGCTCATCGAAGACAGTCCCGACAGACGCGGCCTAGCGCCAGACGGCGATTTCCCGCCGCCTGGAGGCGCCTTCGCGCCTGCAACGGGCGCTTCCGTCGCAGCGGCGGTGAGGTCGCGGCGCTTCATCGCTCTCTACGCCGCCTGCCTGGTCAATTCCTTCGGCCTGTTCGTCCCCTTTGTTCATCTCGCGCCCTATGCAGTCGATCACGGCGTTCCGCAATCCTCGGCCATCCTCCTTATCGGGGCGATCGGCGTCGGCAGCACCGCGGCGCGTTTCTTCCTCGGCGGACTGGCCGACCGCTTTGGCCGCCAGCGCGCCTTCGTTATCATGTTCATCGGCATGGCTCTCGCGCTCATCATTTGGCTTTTCGCTACGGTTCTTTGGACGCTCGCGGTCTTCGCATTCGTCTATGGCGTGTTCTATGGCGGCTATGTCGCCCTCCTGCCCGCGGTCGTCGCCGACTATTTCGGCCGCCGCAATGTCGGCGCGATTATCGGCGTTCTCGCGACCAGCGTAGCGATCGGTACGCTCATCGGCCCGAGCGCCGCCGGATTCGCCTTTGACGTCAGTCACAGCTATGCGCTGGCGATCATTGCCAGCATTGTCGCGAATTCCGCGGCCGCAGGACTCGCGGCGGCCGGCGCCAAAGCGCCAACGCCGGCCCACCAATGAGGAAAGCGCTGCTATGACCGCCGCCGACGTTCAAATTCGCCCGCTGCGAGAGGGCGAACGCGCCGCCTGGCTGCCTTTGTGGCGCGGCTATCAGGCCTTCTATGAAGTCGATATTCCGCGAACCGTCTCCGATATCACATGGGCGCGCCTGCTCGATCCGGCGGAGCCGATGAATGGCGCGCTCGCCTGGCGAGGACCAGCCGCGATCGGCCTCGTTCATCGGATTCGTCACCGCTCCTGTTGGACCGCCGGCGACTATTGCTACCTTCAGGACCTTTTCGTCGCGCCGGAGGCGCGGGGCGGCGGCGTCGGCCGCAAGTTGATCGAGCATGTCTACCAGGCGGCGGCGCTGGAAGGCTGCTCACGCGTTCATTGGCTGACACATGAGACCAACGCGACCGCACGGGCGCTTTACGATCGCATCGCCGAACGATCGGGCTTCATTCAGTATCGCCACAAGCTTTAGCCAAGGCGGGCGTTGCGCGCGAAGAACGAAATAAGGGGAGGCCGCGGATGAAAATATCGGCATATACCCTATCGGTCGAGACATTCGCATCGAAGCTCGGCTCTTTATCGGCGCTTCTCGACAAGGGCGCCGAGCATGCGAAAGCCGCTGCGTTCGACCCGGCCACGCTCGTCAATGCGCGCCTCGCGCCGGATATGTATCCGCTGGCGACGCAGGTGAGCCTCGCCTGCCGCAACGCCGAGGACGGCGCGGCGAAGTTGATCGGCGGGTCGCGCCGGCCGCCGCCCCTTGTGGATGACGAAAAGACCTTTGACGGGCTGAAAGCCCGCATCGAAGAGGCCCTCGCCTATCTGCGCAGTTTGGACGCCGCCGCCTTCGAAGGCGCGGAGGATCGGCGCGTCGAGATTCCAATCCCGAATGACGGAAGAAAGTTCGTGATGACCGGCGGCGAGTTTTTGCGGGATTGGGCGCTGCCTCATTTCTATTTTCACGTCGTCACGGCCTACGCCATCCTTCGCCACAACGGCGTCGAACTCGGCAAGCGCGACTATATGAAGGACGTCGGTCGCTATATCCGGCCGCTCAGCGGCTGAAAAAAGTCAGCGGTGGCGCCGATTCGCGCGCTCCTACCCCCGCTTCGGTATCTCCAACCCGCGGGCGACGGCGGGACGGGCGAGGCAACGATTCAGCCAGGCCGGGACCCGCTCCAACGCGTCAAAGTCGACAAGGTCGCGCGCGCCGTAGAAGCCGATGAGGTTGCGCACCCAGCCGAGCATGGAGATGTCGGCGATTGTGTATTCATCGCCCATGATCCAGGGTTTGCCGTCGAGACGCGTCTCGATCACGCCAAGCAGGCGCTTCGATTCATTGCGGTAGCGTTCGAGCGGCCGCTTGTCCTCGATCTCGCGCCCCGCAAATTTGAAGAAGTAGCCGAGCTGGCCAAAAATCGGTCCGATGAAAGCCATTTGAAAAAAGACCCATTGGATCGTCTCGTAGCGGCGCGCTGCGTCCTTCGGCAGCAGCTCGCCGGTTTTTTCGGCGAGGTAGATCAGGATCGCGCCGGATTCAAAAAGGCCCAGCGGCTTCCCGCCTGGCCCGTTGGGGTCGATGATCGCCGGGATCTTGCCGTTCGGATTGAGCGAGAGGAATTCCGGCGTCCAGCTTTCATTCTTGCCGATGTCGATGAGATGCGCCTCATAGGGCAGCCCGATCTCCTCGAGCGCAATCGAGACTTTGACGCCGTTCGGCGTCGGCAAGGAATAAAGCTGCAAGCGGTCGGGGTGCCTGGCCGGCCAACGCCGGGCGATCGGAAAGTCGGAAAGAGCGGACATGAAAACTCCATGAGAGTCGATGGGACCCATTCCAGAAAAATGGAGATGGCTCGCCGCCCGCGCAAATGTCGGGCAGCGGCGATATGGTCGGATTGTCGTTTCTAGACTTTTCGGCCGCGTCGCGTCCAGCCGGCCCGTCGCTAGGGTAGCGTCCCAGTTTGAACAATGACGCGCTTGACCTTCGCTCGCGCTGCGCTCCAGCCGCTGCTATGTTTGGCGGAAACAGCGGGCGAGCCATGGAAGCGAAGGTTCTGTTTATCGCTGGGTTCGGCCCCATCGTTCGCGACGCCGGTCCAACCCGCAAACTCTACGCAAGCGACCTCGCCATCCCCTTCAAAGAGGAAGCCGACGGCTATCTCCACACGGAGTCCCTTCAGGGCGCCAGAAGCTTTGCCCTTTGGCCTCTTTCACAAGCGGCGCGGTCTTGTTTTGGCAGCGAGTCGTGGCCCAGCAATATTCCCATCCCACAAGCATGGCTCGAGTTTGAGGTGGATAGCGTCGAAAGGGCCACCGCGGCGCTCGAACGGCGCGGCTATCAGATGCTCGTCAAGAACAAGAAGGAACCATGGGGTCAGACGGTCAGTCGCTTCATGTCCCCGGAAGGTTTGCTGACCGGGGTGACGTTCACGCCCTCGATGCGTTCAAACTGAGACGCCCGCCCTTCGAGGTAGTGCATCAGTTTGCAAATTTAGCCTCTTGACGCCGCCTCGCTGCGCCATCAAGTCCCTGCTATGTTTCGCGGAAAGCATAGGGGCGAGGCGTGGTCGAAGTCCGCAGTTTGAAGGCTGACGACGAGGCGCCAAAGGGCGACGCCTGGGTTCTGGTTGAAAAGCGCGGCGACCTCTATTTCATAACGGGTCGCAAGAATGGGAACGCCGTTGACGCCTCAGTCGAGCCGGCCGGCTTTGGTGATCCTGCGACAGCAATCCGGGCGGCTACGACTTGGGCCGACTTGCTTGTCGCGCCTATCCTTTATGTGAAGGACGCCTGATGCCTAAAGGCCTAAAGGCGAGCGCCGCCCCGCCGACGTGACCGGCGCGCCGCGATCATGATCGCCAAGATCGCGTTTGGCCAACGCCTTCTCGAAACGGATCGACAGCCACATCAATGCGCTCTCAATCTATTTCGTTTGGTTCAATTTTCGTGCGCAAGGCATCCGTCTTGACTTCGAGACGCAACTAAGAACATATCATGAACCATCGTCACAACCTGAAGGCGAAAGCGCTCAGCATATGATTTAACACCGAAAATTATATCTTTGAGATAAGCCATTGTAGCAAAGAATAAAATCCGGGAGGCATATTCGCCATTCTGGCTTGCTCGGGCCTCTGCCCAGCACAGCGTCTAAGGGACGGGCCTATGGGGCTTACGCTGAGCGCGATCGAGGCCGTGGCGCCGGACCAAGGCGCGCTTCAGGCCGCATCCGGCCTGCTGAAAGCGGCGAAATGGCCGCTACGCGCGCGCTCGGCGAGCTTGATCTGGGGCGAGTGCCAAGGCTCAGGCGCAAATCCGTACCGTGTCGTCGCCGATGTCGAGGACCAAGGTACGAAATGCACGTGCCCCTCGCGCAAATTTCCCTGCAAGCATGCGCTGGCCTTGATGTGGATGGCCGTCGAGGACGGCGCGGCGTTTCAGACGAGCGACGTACCCGACTGGGTCAATGACTGGATCAGGCGTCGCCGCAAGGGCGCGGCGTCGGCGCCTCTATCGGCCGAAGGCAAGAGCCTCGAGGCCGCGCAACAATCCCTCGCCGAGATCGCGCCTGATCCCGAGGGCGAGGCGCGCCGAATAGCGGCCTCGCAAAAGCGCGCCGAAGAAACCCGCCGATCCGTCCGCGCGGCGACCGAAGACCTCGATGTCTGGATCGCCGATCAATTGCGCACCGGGCTCGCCGGCTTTCTCGGCGCGATTGGCGAGCGCTGCCGGCGCATCGCCGCGCGTCTCGTCGACGCCAAGGCCGGCGCGCTGGCGAGCCGCATCGATGAAATGCCCTCGCGCCTCCTCGCCTTGCCCGCAGAAGAGCGTATTGACGCGGCCATCGCGGAACTCGGCAAGCTGGCGCTTTTGACCCGCGCCTGGCGCGCGGCCGCAAACGACGCCGAGATGCGGCGCGAAGTCGTAACGGCGGAAAGCCGCGATGACGTGTTCGCAAATACCGAAAGTCCGCGTGTCGTCTCGCTTTGGGAAGTCCTCGGCGAGCGAGTCGCGACGCGGCGCGACGGCTTGGTGAGCCAGGCGACCTGGCTGATGAGCTTGAAGGAAACGCCGCAGCGCTTTGCGGCGCTGCTCGATTTCTTCCCCGCCTCGGCCGGCCGGCGCGGCGCGGCTTTTATCGCCGGCGAGCGTTTCAACGCCGAGCTCGCTTTCTATCCGGCGTGCGCGCCGCTTCGCGCGGTCATCGCCGCGCGCGGAGAGGCTATCGACGGGCCGGGGACCTGGCCGGAGCCGGCGGCCGATCCATTCGCGGCATATGCGGATAGCCTGCTCGCGACGCCATGGCGGCTCGAGGCGCCGCTGCTTCTGCCGCGGGGCCGGATCTGCGCCGACGCTTCTGGTCGCGCCTGGTGGCGGTCCGACGGCGGTCTCTGCGCGCCTTTGCGCGAGCCGCCGCCGGCGCTCGCGCTCGGCGCGACGATCGAGAGCGCCATGGGGCTTTGGGACGGCGCGCGGCTCTCCCTCGTCGCGGCGCGCACGAACTGGGGAAGGCTTAGCTTCAATGCCTGATCTAGCCTCCGCGCTCGCGCATATCCGCAGCGCCTGGATTTCCGGACGCTCCGCGCTTGAATATTGTCCGCCGGAATGGCGCGGCGCCGTCGGCGGCGCCGACGCGGAATGCGCGCTTGCCGCTCTCGCCGGGCATGCGACGCAAGCGCTGTTTCGCCCGGCGCCGACTTCGCCGCTCGTTGTGCGCAGCCTCCTGCCCCGGCTCGCCGCGCCGACGTTGCCCGAGCGCCTAAGGCCGCAGGCGCGCCGCTTACTACTTAGGGCGTCGAAGACCGGAGCGCTGTTCGAGCGTCCGTTGATCGAGCTCATCGCGGCGCGCGGCTACGCGATGCATCCGGCTGATTGGACGCCCTCGCCGCGCGACGATTGGGCGCCGGATATTTACGCGCCCTGGCTCGACTGGATTCGCGGCGAAGAAAAGCCGTCGCCGCCGTCTCTCACGCTTGAGACGTACGATCAATGGTCCTTTGCGATGCGTTGCGCTGCGCTGATCCAACTGCGCGCGAGCGACCCCGCCGTGGCGCGCGTGATCATCGCCGCCAAAGCGAGCGCGGCGCCCGCGGAGCGCCGCGCGAAGCTGATCGACATTCTCGAGACAGGCCTCTGCGAGGAAGACCGGGAATTTCTTGAAGGCCAAACGAACGATCGGTCCGATCGCGTGCAAGCCATGGCGCGCGCCTATCTCGCCAGGCTCGGCCGGCGCGTTGAAAACGAACCGCTCGCCGCAGAGCTCGCGGCGATGGTGGAAGTCCGCTTGCTATCCCGTCGCAGACAATTGGCCGTCCCTGAGTTGAAAATAGCAGCGCAAAACGCCAGGCGGCTCGAATTGTTCAAGCAAGTCGGCCTCGCCGATCTCGCCCATGCGCTTGGCCTCGCCGAAGAAGATATTTTCGAGAGCGCGCCGACCGGCGCGCCGGATGGTCTCGGCGCCTTCGTACACATGGTCGCCGCAACCGGCAGGGACCGCGCCTGCCGGTTGCTGCTCGACCACATCCTCGATGACGAAGCCTTTCCCTTGCAACGCGCTGAGCCGCTTGGAGCGCGGCTCAGCATCGCGGAGCGGCGCGCGCTTCTGCCACGCATCTTGAAGCGCGACGACGAGATGTTCCAGATGGGCTTGGCGCTGATGGGCCGCGCTCTCGGCGAGGCGCCGCTGTCGGCGCTTATCGCTTCGCCGGGCTATGCCGCGTTGGTCAGCGCGGTCGAGGCCTATCGCAGCGAAGACCCGACGCAACGGTTCCCCGCGCAAGCGACGCTGGAGACGGCGCTTCTTCGCGTCGGCCTTCTCGCCGACGGGCCAGCCGCCGCGGAGTTGATCCAACGCCTCACCGCCGCCGGCCTTTTCGCCTCCGATCCGAAGCTCGACTTGCTGCATCTCAACGCCGCTCTGACGCCGGAGACACGATCGTGACCGAAATGCTGCGCCTTCCCGCCGAGATCGCTTACGCCGCCGAACTCGAAGCCCTCAAAGCCGGCGACGCCGAGCCAAAACCGAAGGGCTGGGTTCTCTCGCCGCGCGCGGCGATGACCTACCTCATGGGCGGCAAGGCCGCGAATGGCGCGCCGATTTCCGCCAAATATGTCGGCGACAAGCGGTTGATCGAAATCGCGATCGCGACGCTCGCCACCGACCGCGCGCTGCTCTTGCTCGGCATGCCCGGCACGGCGAAATCCTGGGTGTCGGAGCATCTCGCCGCCGCGATCAGCGGCGATTCCACGCTCGTGATCCAAGGCACGGCCGGCACGGACGAGAATCAAATCCGCTACGGCTGGAACTATGCGCAATTATTGGCGCATGGACCGTCGCGCCAAGCCTTGGTCCCAACGCCGCTTTTGCGCGCGATGGAGGCCGGCAAGCTTTGCCGCCTGGAGGAACTGACCCGCATGGGATCGGACGTTCAAGATACGCTGATCACCGTGCTCTCGGAAAAGATGATGCCGATCCCAGAGCTCAACGACCAGGTTTATGCGGTGCGCGGCTTCAACGTCATCGCCACCGCCAACAGCCGCGACAAGGGCGTCAACGAGCTTTCCTCGGCTCTGAAGCGAAGGTTCAACGTCGTTGTCCTGCCGCTGCCGAGCGATCTCGATGAGGAAGTCGCGATCGTCAACAAACGGGTCGGCGAAATGTCGCAGAGCCTCGATCTGCCGGCCCCGAAAAACGTCGCCGAAGAGATTGCGCGGGTCGTCGCGATATTCCGGGAGCTCCGCGGCGGCGCGACCGCCGATGGAAAAATAACGCTCAAAACGCCTTCCGGCACGCTCTCCACCGCCGAAGCGATCGGCGTGATGATCGGCGGCCTCAGCCACGCCGCGTTCTTCAACAATGGCGCGCTGTCCGCAGAAGGCGTCGCGCCCAACATGCTCGGGGCGATCGTCAAGGACCCGGTGCAGGACAAAGCGGTGCTCGAAGAATATCTCGAGACCGTGCTGAAAAAGCGGCTGGAATACGCCGACTACTATCGTACCCTCAGCGAGCTGACCTGACGAAATGAGCGCGGACGTCCGCATTTTCGGCATTCGTCATCACGGGCCCGGCTCGGCGCGCCGGCTCGTCGAAGCGCTCGACGAATTGAAGCCGTCGCTGGCGCTCATCGAAGGTCCGGCCGACGCATCGGACCTGCTCCCCATGCTCGCCGACAGCGCCATGACGCCGCCGGTCGCACTGCTGACTTACGCTGCGGACGACCCGGGTCGCGCCATTTTCTGGCCCTTCGCGAGGTTCTCGCCGGAATACCAGGCCGCGTGCTGGGCGGCGCGTCACGGCGCGGCCATGCGCTTCATCGATATCCCGGCGGCCTGGCGCCTCGCGCCGGCGGCAAAGGACGAGGCCGAGCCCGCGCCTGAAAACGCCGCTGGGGCGGCCGAACCAGCCACAAATCCAATCGAGCGCGATCCGATCGGCGCTTTGGCCGCCGCTGGCGG
>DATGHD010000162.1:0-8277 GCA_035308145.1 Roseiarcus sp. | reverse complement strand
CCGGCGTCGCGGCCGAGCGCGCGAAAACCAATGTCGCATCGCTTTAAGCCTCCAATACCGCAAGGCAACGCCTCCTGAGGCTGATTGTTCCGCGTCGGGACGCTCAGGAGGCTTCGCCGGAGGGAAGGAACAGCTGGCGCGCGCCCTCGATAATCAGAAGCGTGAAGAGCGCGGCAAGGACCACGTCCGAGAGATAATGCGCGCCGGCCGCCAGACGCATGAGGCTGGCGCCGACCCCGAACAACAGCGCCGCGCCAATCGCCAAGGACTTGAGAGGCGGGGGCGCGAGGCTCGCCGGCGCGACCATCCAGAAGGCTTCCGAAGCCTCGCCGGAAACGAAGGAGCAGTTTTTCGGGCAGCCGCCATTGAAGAGATACCAGGGGCGGAATTGATAGGGACCGCCGAATTCTTCGGTCTGGACGGGACGGGGGCGATGGGCGTGATCTTTCAGCCCGACATTGACGACGAGGCCCGGCCCCGCCGCCATGGTCGCGATCAGGAAGATCAGCGCCCGGCCGCTCGGCGCGTAGGGCGTCGCAAAGCCCGCCCGCCGCAACGCATAGAGGAGTGCGAAAGCGGCGAGAACGACAAAGGGCAGGACGTTGAAGAAATCGCGCACCGCGCGAGCGCGTGTTCCACGCGCGATGAAGTAGCCGCTGCTCTCGAAAAAAATGCGCGAGGCGGCCAGATCGAGATCCGGCCAGGCGGCGAAGACCGCCATTGCGATGAGCGTCAGCGCAATCAGAACAATCGGCAACGCTCGGCGCGGCGCCATCAAAGAACTTTATAGACCTTGCCGGTCTCGCGGCCCTCGATGCTGCGCGAGAAGGCAAGGGCTGCTTTCGCGACGGGCACGGCGTCGAACCCGCGAAAGAACGGCCCGTAGCTCGGCATGGACTCGGCAAAGACTGTCGGGCTGACGGCGTTGATGCGCAGAGCCCGCGGCAGTTCGATCGCCGCGGCGCGGACGAAAGATTCGATCGCCCCATTGACCATGCTTGCCGACGAGCCGGCGACGATCGGCTGCTCCGCGAGCACGCCGGCGATCAGCGTGATCGATCCACCCTCGTTCAATCGCTCGCGCGCGGCGAGCGCAAGGTTGACCTGACCCATGAGCTTGTTGACGAGCCCCAACCCATAGGCCGACTGGTCGATCCGAGCCGACACGATCGAACTTAAGGGCGCGAAATTGACCGCGCCCGCTGCGCAAGCGACGGCGTCGAGCGGACCTGCTTTGGCGAGCGCCGCTTCGATGCTGGCCGGATCGGCGATGTCGAGGCGGATATCGCCGGATTTCGAGCCGGCGCTGACGATATCGTGACGCTGGCCGAGCTCGGCGGCGACCGCCACGCCGAGCGTGCCGCTCGCGCCAATGAGCAGAATGCGTTGTCTCTTCTCGCCTGCCACGGGCGGCTCCTTAATTATTTAGCGCCGGCGGTTGGTTGCCATAGGAGGCGGAGAAAGGAAAGGGCGGAGGGCGTCGCGTGTGGGACCTTGCGCCGTAAACGCCAAAATCCGTTAGAATGCCTCGAAACCGCTCAAAGGAAAGCCGCCGCCGATGCTCGACGGCATGACTGTCTTCGCCACCGCCATCGCCTATGTCGGCGCGCTGTTCCTTGTCGCCTATTGGGGCGATCACGCCGGCCGCCGCTTCATGGGCGGGCCGGCGCGCGGCGCAATCTATGCGCTGAGCCTCGCCATTTATTGCACGACCTGGACCTACTACGGCTCGGTCGGCATCGCCTCGGCCCATGGGCTGGACTTCCTGCCGATCTATATCGGACCGATCCTGGTGGTCGGCCTCGGCCACCGCCTGGTCATGCGGATCGCCGCGCTCGCCAAGGCGCAGAATATCACCTCGGTCGCTGATTTCGTCGCAGCGCGCTATGGCAAGGCCCAGCATGTCGGCGCGCTTGTCGCGCTTGTCGCGGTGATCGCCGTCGCGCCCTATATCGCCTTGCAGCTCAAGGCCATCGCGCAGACGATCATGATGACGGTCGGCTGGCTCGAACACGGGCGGCTTGCGCCGGCCGCGCCGTCGTCAATCCTCTACCTTGCGATCGCCCTTCTGCTCGCCGCTTTCGCCATGGCCTTCGGCACCCGCCGGATCGACGCAACCGAGCACCAGGATGGGCTTATTCTGGCGGTGGCCGCCGAATCCGTGGTGAAGCTCGTGGCCTTCCTCGCCGTCGGCGCTTTCGCCGTGTGGGGACTGCTCGGCGGGCTTGACGGGCTTATGGGGATCGCCGCGCATAGCGCCTCGATCGCCAAGGTGATGAAGACGCCGCCCGACGCCGCCAACTGGCTTGTCACGACTTTGCTGTCGGCGTTGGCGATCCTTCTTTTGCCGCGCCAATTCCATGTGATGATTGTCGAGAATCGGAACGAGCGGGATATTCCCGCCGCGGGCTGGCGGTTCGCCCTCTATCTTGTCCTCATCAATCTCTTTGTCATTCCGCTGGCCATCGCCGGCCTGGTCGCCTTCGGCGACGGAACGATCGACCGCGATTTTACCGTGCTGGCGCTGCCGCTCGCCGCCGGCGCGCGCGGGATCGCCCTCTTGACGATGATCGGCGGCATCTCGGCGGCGACCGCCATGGTCGTCGTCGAGAGTGTCGCCTTGTCGATCGGCGTTTCGAACAATCTTGTCATGCCGCTGATCTTACGCGGGCGAGGGGCGGAGGCGCACGGACAACAGGGTGGCATCGGTTCGCTCGTGCTGATCGTTCGGCGCCTGGCGATTCTCGGCGTGCTCTTTCTTGGCTACGCGTACGTGCGGGTGGCGAATGACGCGGCGCTGTCCTCGATCGGCCTCCTTTCCTTCGCCGGCGTCGCGCAGATCGCGCCGGCTTTCCTCGGCGGCCTCCTCTGGCGGCGCGCCAACGCGCGCGGCGCGTCGGCTGGCCTGGTCATCGGCATGGCCCTCTGGTTTTATATGCTCTTTCTGCCGTCGCTCGAGCCGAGCTCCCGCGCTTTCGCAAGCTTCCTCGAATATGGACCGCTCGGGATCGCCTGGCTGAAGCCGAGCGCGCTCTTGGCCATTACCTCTCGGCCCTTGGTCAGCGGCGTGATCTTGAGCCTTTCCGCCAATGCGATCGCTTTCGTCGTCTTCTCGCTGACGCGTCAAGCCTCGCCAATCGAACGCTTGCAGGCGAGCGTGTTCGTTGGCGCCGCGCCGGCGGCAAGCGCGCCGGCTTTGAAGCAGTGGCGCGTTTCGACAACGGCGGGCGAACTCGAAGGGACTGTATCGCTCTATCTCGGCGCCGAACGCACCCGGCAGGCGTTCGAATCCTTCATGAACGAGCGCGGCCTCAAGTTCGAGGCGGCCAGCGAGGCGGACGCGCCGCTCATTCGCTACACGGAACATTTGCTGACCTCGGCGATCGGCGCCTCCTCGTCGCGCCTGGTGATGTCGCTTTTGTTCCGACGCCGCGCCATGTCGAGCAAGGCCGCGCTGAAGTTGATTGACGACGCTTCCGCGGCGATCCAATCCAATCGCGATCTTCTGCAACACGCGCTCGATCATGCGCGCCAAGCCATCGCGGTCTTCGATCGTGATCTCGCTCTGGCGTGCTGGAATCGCGCTTTTCGAGATCTTTTCGACCTGCCGGGCTCGATGCTGCGTCTCGGCGTCGGTCTTGACGAGCTTGTGCGCTTCAACGCCGAGCGCGGAATTTATGGGCCAGGCTCGACGGACGAATTCATCGCCGGCCGCATCGATAGCCTGTTTAACGAGCAAGCTCCCTCGCGCCTGCGCCTCTATCCTCGCGGCCTGGTGATGGAAGTGCGCTCGGCGCGCCTTCCGGACGGCGGCGTTGTCACCACCTATACCGACGTCACCGAAACTGTCGAAGCCGAAGAGAGGCTCGCGGCCGCCAATGAGCGCCTCGAACAGCGGGTGCGCGAGCGCACCGAGCAATTGGAGCGGCTCAATCGCGAATTGGCGCGCGCCAAAACCGAGGCGGAGAAGGCGAACCTCTCGAAGACCCGCTTTCTCGCCGCGGCCAGCCACGATCTTTTGCAACCGCTCAACGCCGCCCGGCTTTATGCGACCTCGCTCGCCGAGGCCGCGCGCGCCGGCGCCGATCAGACCGGCCTTGCCCACAATGTCGACGCCTCGCTGGAGGCGGTGGAGGATATTCTCGGCGCGCTGCTCGACATCTCGCGTCTCGACGCCGGCGCCACCAAGCCGGAGATCACCGCTTTCCCGATCGCCGACGCCCTGAAGCAACTCGAGATCGAGTTTTCGCCGATGGCCAAGGCGAAGGGCTTGAAATTGACCTTCGTCGCCTCTTCGCTGATCGTGCGTTCCGACCGTCGCATGCTGCGCCGGCTCTTGCAGAACCTCGTCTCCAACGCGGTCAAATATACCCCGCGCGGCCGCGTCCTGGTCGGCTGTCGGCGCCGCGGCGCGGCCTGCGCCATCGAGATTTGGGATACCGGCCTCGGCGTTCCTCCCGCCAAACAGAAAGTGATCTTCGAAGAGTTCCAACGGCTGGATCAAGGGGCTCGCGTCGCGCGCGGCCTTGGCCTCGGCCTCTCCATCGTCGAGCGCCTGGCGCACGTGCTCGGCCATACGATTGCGCTGGCCTCGACGCCCGGTCGCGGCTCAATGTTCTCCATCGCAGCGCCGCTCGGCCTTCTTGCCGAGGTTGCGCCACGCGTCGATCGCCGCGCGGCCGGCGCGCCGCGGATTGACGAGCCTCTTACCGGGCTTGTCGTCCTGGCAATCGACAACGAGCCGCGCGTGCTCGATGGGTTGCGCATATTGCTCGAAAAATGGGGATGTCAGGCGATCGGCGTCGCAGGTCTTGCCGATTCCCTTGCCGCCTTGCAACGCGGGCCGCGACCCGACGTCATCGTCGCGGACTATCACCTCGACGATGGCGATGGCCTGGCGGCGATCGCCGCCTTGCGCGCGGCCTCAGGCGAGGATATGCCCGCGATCCTGGCGACGGCCGATCGTACCCCGGAAGTACGCTGGAAGGCCGCCGAAGCGGGCGTTGCGATTCTGAACAAGCCATTGCGCCCCGCCGCTTTGCGCGCGCTTCTCATGCGCTCCAAGACGACACGCCTGGCTGCGGAGTGAGCGTTTCGGCGCGACCGCCCTTCGGCTCCGGTCTTCGTTCGCCGGAACGTGTCAAGCGAGAGATTGGTTTTGAGCCCGATTTGTCGGTGTCGCAGGAAATGCTGGCTCGTCTGGCGGTGCAGGTGAACGTATGAATGGATCACGCCACGCATTCGGTTTTGCGTTCATGCCGATTGTCCGCTTCTTAGGGCTGGTCGCCATTCTCGCTTCGTTTTGTGTTTCCGCTCTTGGACCTGCTTTTGCGGGCGGCGCCGATCCCTCTCGGTTTATTTCCTCGATCTACGCCAACGGCCATGAGGAAGCGGTATGGCTCCAATGGCTGAGCGCCGCCAAGCGCGGCGCGTGGTTTTCTCGCGATCTGACGGCGCTTTGGAGCCGATGCGACGCCAGCGCGCGCAAAGCGAACGATAAAGTCGGGCCGCTCGACGCCGACGTCGCCACCAACTCGCAGATGGGTTGGGAAGCTTTCAAGGGCTTCACAGTGAGCGTCGTCTCCCAGGCCGATGGTCTCGCCGTCGTCAATGCAAAACTGGAACCCGGGCCCAATACGGGGCCGCGGAAAGCTTCCGACAACGTCGTCCGCTATGATCTCATTCAGGAGGGCGGCGACTGGAAGATCGACGACGTCCATTCCACCATTGACGGTAAGCCTTGGTCGTTGCGCGATCTTTTGAAGGACTATTTGAAAACAAACTAAGGGCGGCGTCGGGGCTGCGAGCAAGGTCGCCCTAATCGGCAGGCCGCTTCGTTTCGACCTTCGGCGCGGGTATCGGCCCGACGAGCGAGTTGCGTGGTCAGAAAGGGGGAACAATGAGATCGATCGCCATGGTCGCTGTCGTCGCAATAGGCGGTTTGCTGGGAAGCGCCGCGATGGCCGAACAACGGCAAGCTCTGTGCAAACTCGTGGTTAATGGCAAGACCTATATCGACGGACGGTGCGGTTTCGAGGTCATTGATTCGGACGGATCATTCATCATGACGGGCAAGGTTCACTTCGCCTACGTCCTGGTGGAGGGGGGCACGGCGGACGCCTCCTGGAACGAGGATCCAAAAGCGACTCATGCGCATTGGCGCCTGGGCGCGCTTACTCGGAAGGGCGCGTGCTGGGAGAACGCCACGGCGCAAATTTGCGCGCGCAACTTGCCATGAATAGCCGTGAGCGTCGCTGTCACGCCGCCAAACAAAAGGCCGACGATCGCCCGCCGGCCAAGGTTCTTTCAGCCTGGTCGGGCTTTGCCGCTATGGCCGCGTTAGCGCTGACGCTGTCGGCCGAAACCTCGGGCCTCTCGGCTCAGGAGGCGAAGGCGAGGCCGGCGCCGCCGCCGGGCGTCACGGCGTGCGACTTCAACGCGCTCGCCAACGATCACACGCGCGAAGGCCTCAACATACGCGCCGAACCCCGCGCCGACTCGGCCATTCTCGGCCGTTTGCCGGCGATTGAAAACATCCACCACGAAAAGATCGCCGCCGATGTCCACGTGATCGGCGTCAAGAATGGTTGGTTCCTCATCGAGGACGCGGGTTACGGCGCCTACGATCTTCCCGAGAAACTCCGCCCGTCTTTGGCGGCCGCGGCTGGGTTTCGGGCAAGCTGCTAACGACCGGTTTGCAGCGGACCGGCCTCAAGGCGGCGCCCGACGACAACGCCGCCGATGTCGTCGAGCCCGACAATGACGAGTGGGTCGCGGCGATTCTCGACTGCAAGGGCGTATGGTTCCGCATCGAAACGCCCCCGTCGACGAAATATGACGGTCTCAAACCGAAACTGCCATCCGCCGGTCCCAGGGGCGCCGTGCGCGGCTGGTCGCGGCGTTCCTGCACCAACCAAAGAACCATACGTGACTTCGGTTTCGATCGAGAGATGGGGACTTCGATGCGCGCGGCTGGCGGAACCTCAAGGCGATCGCGCCTCTTCGTCCGCATGGCGATTTCGGAACGCCATTGATGTAGCGTACGCAGCTTTCTTTGCGCCAGCGTTGTCATCGGGATTTCCGCTTCTGTTTAAGCGCCAGTCTAAGGCCGGAGCGCATTGGCCTTGTCATGCAATCGTCCCCCTTCGCCGCGGACCGGGTGCAAGCAAGCCCTAAGACCGCACGAGCCTCTGCGCGCTGGCCAGCCACTCCTTCTGGTTGCGGCGGACATGGCCAGGCGCGCGGCTCAAGGTCTTCACCACGTCTTCGGCGAGCGCGCGCGCCTCGGCGTCGCGGCCCATAAGATGCAGCAAGGCTGCCTGCCGCACGCGCGGCTCGGCGCCGGGGAAGTAGCGGCTGACGTCAGCATAATGTTGAGGCGCATCGTCGTTGTGGCCGGCCCTTTCGAGCGCCATCGCATAGAGGAGATGGCCGTCGGGCGATTGATAGTCAGGCCAGCGGCGCTTGAGCTCCTCCAGGGTCGCTACCGCGGCTTCCGGCTTTTCCAGCCCGAACTCGGCGCGCGCTTTGCCGAGCATGAAAGCCGGCTCGTCGCCGAGCGGCTTGCTCAGAATTGATTCGTACTGCGCGAGCGCTTCATCGAACTTGCCGAGGTGAAGACACTCCTCGGCAAGCGTCGCCCGATTGGCGATCGTGTCGACGACAAAGAGCTCGTCGCGCAATTGGCGATAGCGCCCCGTCGGGTTGAGCGTGGTGACGACATGCTGACGCGCTCGTCTGCCCTTGTACGAGCCGAGCCATTCCGGCGCGAGTTCCGCCACGATGCCGCCGATGCCCGGCAGAAACAAGATGACATAGGCCCAAGGCGAAAAACGCCCCGTCTTCGCCGCATGGACGATCAAAACGACGTCCAACAGAAACAGTACGAGGCCTAAGGGCAACGCCGGATTTCCCTGGGTTCGTCCGCTCGGACGCCGGATGGCGTCCCGCGGAACATAAAGAGAACCCTAAGCCGGGTCGTCTTATCTCGTCAAGAGGTTAGTCCTTCCGTAACGTCAACGTCTCTTAGGTACGCAAGCCATCGTTCCCTTTGGTCGTCCATTCTCGGCGGACGCTTTGACGAAGTCTCGACGACGCGAGCGATCTTAAGCCCTTTCGCCTTTCCACGGCGTCTCAGGCACCGGCGTCAGCGGGCCCTTGCCGTCGATCCAGGAATAGAGATTGTCGACGACGAGATCAGCCATGGCCTGACGCGTATGGTACGAAGCCGAGCCGACATGCGGCAGCAGCACGGCGTTGTCGAGCGCCAAAAGCGCG
>DATGHD010000161.1:0-2034 GCA_035308145.1 Roseiarcus sp. | reverse complement strand
TCCTTGAAAAGTGCCGGATCCCGAGATTTCTGGCGGCGCTCTTGCTGGTTGTCGCCACCGCAGGCGTTGTCCCGCTGGTGATCGCGGTGATTTCCGCGCCATTGTCCGAGTGGATGGAAAGACTGCCCGAGCTCGGCTCGACGCTAAAAGACAAGCTGCAGCTCTTCGACGGGCTGGCGGCGTCCGCGCGCCGCCTCTTGTCGACGCTTGGCGTCGATATGGCGTCAGACTCCTTCTCGCTGCCGCTGCCGAGCTTCGACTGGGTTCGCTCGACGGTCGTGTTCCTCACGCCGACGTTGACCGAGTTTCTGTTCTTCCTCGTCGTGCTGCTTCTCTTCCTCGCAAGCTGGCCCGATGTTCGGCGCGAGCTCGTCATGACCTTCGCCCGCCGCGAGTCGAGGCTGACGGCTCTTAAAATCTTCAATGAAATCGAGTCCAGCCTCGCCGGCTACCTGTTGATGGTGACGCTCATCAACCTCTGCGTCGGCGTTGTGGTCGGCCTGATCTGCGCATTGACCGCCACGCCGGACCCCATCGGCCTCGGCGTTCTGGCTGCGACGCTGAACTATATTCCGATCATCGGCCCGATCACGATGATCCTCGTGCTGTTGATAGTCGGGATCGCCAGCTCGCCGACGCTCGGCGCTGGATTGGTCGCGGCCCTCGCCTTCTTGTTGGTGGCGTGCGTCGAAGGCCAGTTTGTCACGCCGGCGATCATCGGCCGGCGCTTATCGCTGAATGGACTGTCGGTCATTCTTTCCCTGGCGTTCTGGACGTGGCTATGGGGTCCGATGGGCGCATTTCTGTCGTCGCCGTTGCTGATCGTCGCCTTGATTTTGAAGGAGCATCTGGTTGGGGAAGACACGGCTTGAACGGCCGTGAGTTGCGGAACATTTTGCGCCGGATTAGCGTTGATTTTCATCCTCGCGCGGGAGAGAGAAATGTCGGATGACGCCGCTCAAGCTTCTTCGGACGACGCTTCCGAAAGGGCCGCCTACGAACGCTTCGAGAAGGATATCGCCGCCGTGAAAAATGACATCGCTCACCTATCGAAGCAGATTGCCGACGCCGTCAATGCGCTCGCCGGGGTTGCCCAGGCGCAAGCCAAGCGCGGCTACAAGAACGCCCGCGCCAATGTAGATTCCGTCGTCTCCGACGCCACGAACCGGGCTGAGAGCGTGGCTGGCGCGGCGCAGGACGTCGCGGCCTCCATCGGAGATACTTTGGAGGAGGCGATCCAAGAGCGTCCGCTCGCTAGCATAGCGCTTGCGCTGGGCTTGGGCTTTCTCATCGGCGTGACGTGGCGGCGGTGAACGCGAACTAGGTCGCGGCGTAAGCGCGATTGGCGTGACGCCGGCGGCGGCGCGCCTTGCGAGAGCTGGGCGATGCTGTCATGCTCAAAAAAATGCTCGACGATTTAAAGAACAGCATCAATACGACGCTGCGGGGGCTGAGTCTTGGCGTGGCCGCGCTTCTGACTGGCTTTGTTGCGCTGTGCTTTCTCTGCGCCGCCGCCTTTATTTTTATCCTCGACCGTTATGGTCCGATCGAAGCCTGTCTGGCCGGCGCCGGCGCCTTCCTTCTCGTCGCGATCGTTCTCGTCATTTGGCGCCTGGCGCTGAGGCGTAGAGCCAAGCGCCGCGCCGAAACCGCGAAGAGCGCGATGCAAGTAGCGTTGATGGATCCGATGGTGATCGCCGCGGGCATTCAAATCGTCCGAACGATTGGGATCAAGCGGCTGGTTCCGCTCTTGGCGATCGCCGGCGTGGCATTAGGATTGCTTACGAGGCCGGCGAACCAAAACAAGTCCGACAAGCCTGACAAGCAATAGGCGCCGTTAGCCAAAGGCTCGGCCGCGTCCGTAGTCGCGCGCCCGCTCTCCTCGCCGATCCGTTGTGTCGCGATCAGGGTCGCACGCGGCAGCGATCAGAACATTGCCGGCCGGCCGGCGTGGCGGCTACAAGATGCCCAGCAGCACCAAGATCAGCAAGATGATGAGGATCGTACCGAGACCACCGGAAGGGTAGTAACCCC
>DATGHD010000160.1:0-10142 GCA_035308145.1 Roseiarcus sp. | reverse complement strand
TGATCGCTTTAATGCTGGGGCAGACGTTGACCGGTCTCTATGTCGACAATGACATTGCGGACGTTGGGCCGTTCAGCGAACTCGTCCCGGCGCCGGTCGCCAATGCGATCAACGCTTTGCATGACACCATCCTTTGGGACGCGCTGCTTGCGGCAGGCGCGATCCATATCGTGGCGATCCTTTACTATGCGGCGAGAGGCCGCAACCTGGCGCTGCCGATGATCACGGGCCATATGCGCGCGGCGAAAAAGGCGCGCGCGCCGCTCGTGGCGAGCCTCGCGCGCGCGCTTGTCGTCCTCGCCTGCAGCGTCGTCATCGCCGCGGGCCTTGTCCGCTTTCTTTGATTGGCTGTTCAGCTCTTCGGCGGGACCACCTGACCGCGAACCTCGCCATTCGGGTTCTTCGCGGTATGCACATTGATATACCACTGCCCTGCGGCGAACTGCTTGGCCTGGTCCGGCGTCAATGTCGCCTGACCCTTGATCGGACTGTCAGCCGCGCCGCCCTTCTGGGTCAGCCAGATGACGACCCCTGCATTGGCGTCTGCACCCGCCGGCCCATGGAAGTGAGCCATCGTCGCGGGGCCGGAAAGCCCGTTGTAGGTGATCGACCAGGTGACCACCCCGGTGGCCGCGTCATAGGTCAAATCGGCCTTGCCCGAACCGCTCGACTGCACCGGCGGAACCTGGGCGCCGCCCGTCAGATCAACGGAGAAAGACACCGGCGCGGCTTGCGCCAAACCCGCCCACAAAAGACCAGCAAGACCGGCCATTCCGATGACGATGCGTCGAGACGTCCGATGAGTCATTTCGACCTCCTCCCGTTCGGCGCGGGACTATAAGCGATCGGAGCAGTCAAAACAAAGCGGCGCGGCGCGTGATGCGACGAGCGCGCCCGCCCATTATTTGAACGCACCTTCCGTTAGAGGTTCAAACACCTCACCGCCGCCGTTTGTTCACCAAAAGTCGAAAAAATAAGCGGCGCGGCGATCCAGCCGGCCCGACGCCATCGTCTCCGTGCGCGCGTAAATCCTTAGGCGGGCGACTTGCCCGCGGATTTCGCCGTCGGGATGGTCCTTTGCATGCAACGTACCCTTGGCCGCTCTCGAATTGCTCGGCTTGCTCGCGAGTGAGCGTCCCACCGCCCTGAATTGGAGCGACAATCGGCGTTCCCTGCCTCATCAGCCAAAGCGTCACGGGCGCATTCTTGTCGGTCGCCGAGCCCGGATAGGATAGGGCTTCGTCGTTCACCGCAAAATCTGACTCAGGAAGAGCTTCGTGCGCTCGTGCCGAGGATTGCCGAAGAATTCCGCCGGCGCGTTGATCTCGACGATTTCGCCATTGTCCATGAAGACCACGCGATCGGCGACCTGGCGGGCAAATCCCATCTCGTGGGTGACGACGATCATTGTCATACCGTCCTCGGCCAGGCCGACCATCGTATCGAGAACTTCCTTGACCATCTCCGGATCGAGCGACGATGTCGGTTCGTCAAAGAGCATGATCTTCGGATTCATGCACAAAGCTCGGGCGATGGCCACCCGCTGTTGCTGGCCGCCCGAAAGTTGGCCGGGATATTTGTTCGCCTGTTCAGGAATTTTGACGCGCGTCAGGAAGCGCATCGCAATCTCTTCGGCTTCCGCTTTCGGCAGGCGCCTGACCCAGATCGGCGCGAGCGTGCAGTTCTCGAGAATGGTCAGATGGGGAAAGAGATTGAAAGACTGGAACACCATGCCGATGTCGCGACGCGCCTCGTCGATCCGCCGAATATCGTTGGTCAGCTCCATGCCGTCGACGATGATCTTGCCGCGTTGATGTTCCTCGAGGCGATTGACGCATCGAATAAGCGTCGACTTGCCTGACCCCGAGGGGCCGCAGATGACGATGCGCTCGCGCCGCGCCACGGCGAGATTGATGTTGCGAAGAACGTGAAACGCGCCGAACCATTTGTGCACGCCGATCATCTCGATCGCCGCAGACTTGTCGGGCGTGACGACGACGGGCGCGCTTGCATCGTTCACCTAGAGCCTCCGGCCAGCGGCGAGCCGGCGCTCCATGGCGATTGAATAGCGCGACATGCCGAAGCAGAAGAGGAAATAGAACATCGCCGCAAACGCGTAGCCGGTCGCGGCGATCGTCGGGCCGGCCCAGATCGGATCCTTCGCGGCGTTCTGCACCGTCTCGAGGAAATCGAGCGTGCCGACGATCGAGATGAGCGTCGTATCCTTGAAGAGGCCGATGAAATTATTGACGATGCCCGGGATGACCATGGTCAGCGCCTGGGGCAGGATCACCAGCGCCATCATGCGCCGGTAGTTCAGCCCCAGCGCCATCGCGCCTTCGAACTGGCCCTTCGGCATCAATTGCAGGCCCCCGCGCACTTCTTCGGCAAGATAGGCGGCTGCGAAAAGCGCCGTGCCGACCAGCGGGCGCAGCAGGCGGTCCGGCGCCCAGGCCTCCGGTAGAAACAGAGGCAGCATGTTGTTCGCCATGAACAGCACGGTGATGAAGGGCACGCCGCGCATGACCTCGATATAAATGACGCTGGCGGTCCTAACCACCGGCAATCTTGAGCGCCGTCCAAGCGCCAGCAGCACGCCGAGCGGCAACGAGAAGACGATGCCGACAAGCGCGGTCAGCAGCGAGACGAACACGCCGCCCCAGAGCGCCGTATCGACGATCGGCAATCCGAGCGCGGTCGATCCGTGCAGAAGAATGAAGGCGAGGATCGGATAGGCGACAAAGAACAGCGCGATGCCGATCAAGCGGCGCGGCGCGCGCGGCCAGAGCAGCCACGCGATAAGAATCGCCCCGACGATCTCCGTCGCGTCGACCCGCCAGCGCTCGTCCATCGGGTACGAGCCATAGCGAAGATAGTCGAACTTCCATCCGATCAGGGCCCAGCAAGCGCCGTCCTGCTGAGCGCGGCAGAGCGCGCCATCAGGCGCGGACCATACCGCGTCGACCGTCGCCCAGGCGATGATGGGAGGCAGGACCCACAAGCTCAAGGCGATAAGCCCGATCGTCAGAACCGTCGACCAGAGGCTGGAAAAGAGATTCTCGCGGAGCCAGGCCAAGGCGCCGCGCTGCAGGAGCGGCGCGGCAAGGACCGGCTCCGGCGCGGCGCGTACGAAGGCGGCCGTCATTTCAGCGCTCCTGCAGCGCGTTGCGCGCGCCGTAGAGATTGAGCGCCAGCGAGACGACGAGCGAAATCGTCAGATAGACGCCCATTGTGATCGCCATCACCTGCACCGCGGCATGGGTTTGATCCAACACCGTGCCGGCGAAAATCAGCACAAGATCGGGATAGCCGATGGCGACGGCGAGCGACGAGTTCTTGACGATATTGAGATATTGGCTCGTCAGCGGCGGCGTGATGAGGCGCATGGCTTGCGGCACGATGACGAGCCTCAAGGTCGCGCGGCGGCTAAGGCCGAGCGCCGCTGCCGCCTCGCTCTGCCCTTTCGGGACGGCGAGAACGCCCGCCCGGACGATCTCTGCGATAAAGCCCGCCGTATAGGTTACGAGGCCGAAGACCAACGCGGCGAATTCCGGATAGAGCTGGAGCCCGCCCGTCAGATTGAAGCGGGTCAGCCGCGCAAGATCAAAGGCGATCGGCCGCCCGGCGAGGATATAGGCGAGAGCCGGCGCGCCAAGGCAGAGGGCCAAGCTGACCAGCGCGACGGGCGCCTGGGCGCCGGTCATAGCCTGGCGCTGGCGCGCCCTGTACCAAAAGCCGAAGGCCGCGGCGACTGCCAAGACGAGCGCGACAAGAATCCATTGCGCGCCTTCGCCGAATTGCGGATTGGGCAGGTAAAGGCCGCGATCGTTCAAGAAAACGAACCCGCCGAGACTGATCGACTGGCGCGGGCTTGGCAAGTTCTTCAAGACGGCATTGTACCAGAACAAAAGTTGCAGCAGCAGCGGCGTGTTGCGCATGATCTCGACATAGACCATCGCCGCCTTGGCGAGGATCCAATTGCGCGAAAGCCGGGCGATGCCGACGGCGAAGCCGAGCGGCGTCGCCAAGACAATGCCGAGCGCGCCAACCAGCGCCGTGTTCCACAGTCCGACCCAAAAGGCGCGGCCGTAAGTTGATTGCGGCGTGTAGGGGATGAGCTTCTGGTTGATGTCGAAGCCCGCGGTCTGGTCCCAAAAGCCGAGGCCTAAGGGAATGCCGCGCGCCGTCATGTTCACGAAGGCGTTCCGCCCGGCGAATAAAAATAGCGCCAGAAGGACGAGAACCAACAACGCCTGCGAAGCATAACCCCGCATTTTCGGATCATTGAGGAGCGAGGTCCGCGTCAGCCCGGCAGGCTCGGCCATGAAGGGAGACGCTCCTTGTCGCGCGGGTCCGGCCAAGTTCGAGGTTAGTGAACTGATGATTGCAGCCCGTCGCGGGCGAGGCAAGGGCGCGACCCTGGCGCATGCAAGACGGTAGGCGAGCCTCCAGCTCGGATAGCCGAACTCCGTCTCGCCCCGCGGTGATGAACTTTGCTGCGCCCTACCCTACGACCACCGCGGGGATCTTCGTCGCCGGCGGCGTGTTGCGGCTGCGCTGTGAGCGTACGATCCCATCGATGATTGTCATGCCGACGCCGGGCAGATCGCCCAGGGCGACGCTTTCGAGCAGCGTCTTGCCCGCCGAATGTTGGGCGCGGTCAAGAAAGACAAAGTCCGCGGCGCGGCCGACTTCGATCAAGCCGCAGTCGAGCGCGCGCATCCTCGCCGTATTGCCAGTCGCAAAGCAAAAGGCGACTTCCGCGGGAATGTCGCCGAGCGAGGCGAGCAGCGAAATCATCCGCAAAATGCCGAGCGGCTGCACGCCGGAGCCGGCCGGCGCGTCCGTGCCCAGGATCACGCGATCGAGCTGGTTCAACTCCTTGGCGGCGCGCAGCGTCACCAGCGCCGCGCGTTCGTTACCATTATGCACAAGCTCCAATCCGCGTTTGCATTGCTCGCAAAGACAGCGGATCTGATCGTCCGGCAATGCGGTATGGCCGCCATTGATATGGCCAATGACGTCGGTATCGGCCTCGAGCACCACGTCCTTGTCGATAAGACCCGAGCCCGGGATTGAAGGGCCGCCTGTATGGATGGTCGAGTTGATTCCATATTGCCTCGCCCAGGCGACCATCTTGCGCGCGGTCGGCCCGTCCTTGACGCCGCCGAGACCGACTTCGCCGAGATAGCGGATACCGGCCGTGGCCAGCTCGGCGAAGTCCTTTTCCTCCATGCCTGGCTCGATCACCGGCGCGCCGGCGTGAACCTTCACGCCGCTTGCCCGGAAGCTCGAAAAGCAGCGTTGCGCGTAGATGGCCATGGCCTTGAGGCCGACGACGTCGCGCGGCCGGCCGGGCGTATGGACTTCGCCCGCCGAGATCATCGTCGTGACCCCGCCATGGAGGCAGGAATCGATCCAGCCAAATTGGTTCTGGCGCGGCGTCCAATCCCCCGCGACGGGATGCACGTGGCTGTCGATGAGGCCAGGCGCGAGCGTGACGCCATTGGCGTCGATCGCGGTGGTCGCTCCCTCAAGGTCGAGGTCGGCGGCGCGCCCGATCGCACTGATGCGGCCGTCCACCGCAACCAGGGCGTCCACATCGAGGACGGGTCTTGCAAGATCCCCGCTCAGCATCAGCCCAATGTTCTTGATGACGAGCTTGCTCCGGCCGCTCGTGGCCGCTTCCTCATGAGCCATGGCCTTCCCCTTGCTAGCCGTGCTCTCTTAACGTTTGGCTCGCCTGCAAGTCCCGCGCGATTGACGACGCCATTCATTTGTATACAAACAACGGACGACGCTCGCAATTGTGCGGCGCAACAATTGTCTTGACTATATTCAGACTATGATTTTTATCGAGAGATCGGTCTTCGTAAGCTTGGCCTCCCAATCTTCTTAAGCGGAGTCTCGCGCGATGAGCGCTTTCAATCAAGAACAGGTGGTCAGCGTTCGCCATTGGACCGATCGGCTGTTCAGCTTCCGCACGACCCGGAATCCCGCCTTCCGCTTCCAAAGTGGTCAATTCACTATGATGGGCTTGGAGGTGGAAGGCCGCCCGCTCGTCCGCGCCTACAGCTTGGTCAGCGCCAATTACGAAGACGAGCTCGAATTCTTCAGCATCAAAGTGCCGAACGGACCGCTGACCTCGCGCCTCCAACATGTCAAGCAAGGCGACCGCGTCATTGTCAGTCGCAAGGCGACCGGAACTTTGGTGCTCGACAATCTCCTGCCCGGCCGCAATCTCTTCTTGCTCGGCACCGGCACTGGCCTCGCGCCGTTCCTCAGCATCATCAAGGATCCGGAAACCCACCAGCGCTTCGAGCGGGTCGTCGTCGTTCACGGTTGCCGCTGGATCGCCGACCTTGCCTATGGCGACCTCATCGCCAACGAGCTTCCCAACGACGAATTGGTCGGCGACGTCTTGCGCGAAAAGCTTGTCTACTATCCGACGGTGACGCGCGAACCGTTCCGTCACAACGGTCGTATTTCGCTGCTCTTGGAAGGCGGCAAGCTCGCCGAGGATTTAGGTCTGCCGCCGATCAATTCGGGCGCCGATCGCTTCATGTTGTGCGGCAGTCCGGCCATGCTGGCCGATATCCGCGCGATCCTCGACAAGCGCGGCTTCGACGAAGGCAATCACGGCGAGCCCGGACATTACGTGATCGAGAAAGCTTTCGCCGAGAAGTAGGCCCGGTCATTGCGAGCGAAGCGAAGCAATCCACTCATAGGGCGAGAGTGTCGTAAAGGTCTATCCATTTAGGGTTTAGGTCTTGGACTAAAGCAATCTTCTTCGCTCGGTTCCCCGCTTTGATTTGTTTTTCACGAGCAATAGCATCGATCATGCGATCGTAATGCTCGTACCAGAAGAGTAATTTGCAGTCGTATTGGTTCGTAAATCCTGCAAACACGCCCTCTCTGTGCTGCCAAGCGCGTTGCGCGAGGTTAGAGGTAACGCCGGCGTACAACGTCCCGTACGGCGCGCTTGCCATAATGTACACGCACGGGCGTCGCATTTCTCCGCCTTCTCCGCTCTACGAGTGGATTGCTTCGCTTCGCTCGCAATGACTGCGGGTTTTCATAGCGAGTCAAGCGAAGCAGCGTAAGTTACACGCTCCACTCGCTTCCGGACTTTATTCGCATCCCTTTCGTCAAATTATTTTGATCACGCTCGCTCCTGCGCCGCTCCGCAAATTGACATAGTCTCCGCCACGCCAGTTTGAGGAGCGGTCCATGCCCTTCTTCGTTCGAAGCCTTGCCGCGGCACTTGCTTTTCTCGCTTTCACGTCGCTCGCCGACGCGCAAAGCGTGCGCCTGCGCGGCGCGATTGAGAGCGTCAACGGCGATGCGCTCGTCGTTCAGACGCGCGGCGGCGAGACCGATAACGTTCGCCTCAAGCCCGAGGCGAAGATCGGCGCAGTGCTCCAAGCGCAGCTCTCCGACATCACGCCCGGCCGGTTCATTGGCGTGGCGGCCGCGCCTGGCCCGGACGGCGTCTTGAAAGCCTTGGAGGTGCATATTTTCCCCGAAACGATGCGCGGCATGGGCGAAGGCTTCCGCCCTTTTGACCTCGCGCCGGGAAGCTCAATGACGAATGGCAATATTTCCGCCAAGGTCGATACGGTCGATGGGCCCAAGCTGACCGTCGCCTATCGAGGCGGCGAGCAGACGATCATCGTCGACAAAGCGACGCCGATCGTTCTGATGGCGCCAGGCTCGACCGCCGATCTGAAGCCCGGCGCGGGAGTTATGGTGTCAGCAACAGGCAAGGACTCGGACGGCGCCTACCAGGCTGCGTACGTCGTCGTCGGTCGCGACGGCGTCAAGCCGCCGATGTGACGAGGATTACGCCGCCGCAGCGTCGAGCAATCGAAGCTGCGCCTTCTCACGCCCGCCATAGCGATTGATCGTCAGCGCGCCGGCAAGATGCGCTAAGCCGCCGCGCCTTTCCTTGAGAAACGCGCCGAGCGGCCCCTGCGCCGCGCGGAAGGCGATCGCTTCGATAGGCTCGCCATCGCCCGCCGCGGCGCGGACGCGGATGTGCTCGCCGCCGACCTCGAGCGCGTCGATCAGCTTATGGCGCGGCAGCGCGAAGATCGGCTCCGGATTGCCGGCGCCATAGGGACCGGCGCGCTCGATCGTATGAACGAGCGCCGGCGTCGCGGCGCCGGCGGTCAAAGCCGCGTCGATTTCGAGGCTCACGTCGGCCTGAGCGAGCGCCACCGCGGCGGCGAGCCTCTCCTCGAGGAAGGCTCGAAACTCGCCGAGCCGCCCTTTGGCGATCGTGACGCCCGCCGCCATAGCGTGGCCGCCGCCTTTTAGGAAAAGGCCGGCCTCCACTCCGGCGCGCACCACGCGGCCGAGATCGACGCCAGCGATCGATCGTCCCGAGCCCGTCGCTTCCTCGCCATTCAACGCCAGGGCGAAAGCTGGGCGGTTGAACCGCTCCTTCAGGCGCGCCGCCACCAGCCCGACGACGCCCGGGCGCCAATCCGCGCCGGCGACGACAATCGCCGCGCCGCGCTCATCGAGACCAAGCGCGGCCAGCGCCTCCGCCTCGGCCGCCTCCGTCGTCGCGGTCTCGATCTGCCGGCGCTCGCGATTGAGCTTGTCCAGCTCTTCGGCGATCGCGCGGGCTTGCAGCTCGTCGCGGCTCATCAGAAGCTTGACGCCGAGCGCCGCGTCGCCGATCCGGCCGCCGGCGTTGATGCGCGGCCCGATCATAAAGCCGAGATGGTAAGGCCGTGGCGGCCCGTCGGCGCCGGCGACGTCGAACAAAGCCGCAAGGCCGGGCCGGCGCCGTTGGCGCATGACTTTAAGACCCTTGACCACGAAGGCGCGATTGAGCCCGACGAGCGGCACGACATCGGCGACAGCGCCGAGCGCCACCAGATCAAGCGCCTCGAGAAGGTCGGGTGCGCCGCCGCCGCTCCAGAAGCCGCCGTCGCGCAAAACGCGATGGAGGGCGACGAGGCCCATATACACAACGCCTGCGGCGCTGAGATAGCCGAGCCCGGAAAGATCGTCCTGCCGGTTCGGATCGACGAAGGCTTCGACCGGCGGGGGCGTCTCCGGCGCAAGATGATGATCGAAGACGATCGCCTCGAGGCCGAGCGCCTTGGCCTCTGCGAAAGCCTCGTGGCTGGTCGCGCCGCAATCGAGGGTGACGACGAGCTTCGCGCCGCGCGCCGCAAACGCGCGCATCGCCGCGATATTCGGGCCGTAGCCCTCGAAGACGCGGTCGGGAATATGGATGATCGTCTCCAGGCCGCAGGCGTTGAGATATTCAGCCAGGAGCGCGGCGGACGTCGCGCCGTCAACATCGTAGTCGCCGAAAATCGCAACTTTCTCTCGCCGCCGCACAGCTTCGGCGAGCCGCGCCGTCGCCGCCGCCATGTCGCGCATCGTGAATGGATCGGGCATCAAATCGCGGATGGTGGGGTCGAGATATCTCTCGACCTCTTCCGCCGACACGCCGCGGCCGGCGAGCACGCGCGCCATGAGGTCCGATTGTCCCGCGACTTGCGCGATGGCGAGCGCCCTCGCCTCTCCCATCGAGTCAAGCCGGGCGCGCCACGGCCGTCCCAACGCCGAGCGCTCGACGTCGAGAAAATAGCGGGTCGGCTGGGCGAGGGCGTGCATTTTTGAGTCGGGCTAACGCACCCTATTAGCGCAGAATTCCCGCCGGATGGAGTGGCGTTAGCGCCTCATCAACACATTCGCCACAAGGCGCGCCGCCCGGCCCCAGGGCGGCCCGAGCCTCTCGAATATGTTGATGGGGCCGATCTGGTGCACGCCGCGGGCGTGGCTGAAACGCCGAAAGCCTTCCTCGCCATGATAGGCGCCGAGGCCGCTTGCGCCCACGCCGCCGAAGGGCAGATTGTCCTGCGCGATATGAACGAGCGTTCCATTGATCGTGACGCCGCCCGATGTCGCGCCATTGAGCACGCGGTCTCGGAGCTCCGCGTCGCGCGTGTAGCAATAGAGCGCCAGCGGCCGATCCTTGGCGTTGATGAAGCCGATCGCGCCATCGAGATCGTCATAGCCGACGATCGGCAGCACGGGCCCGAAAATTTCTTCGCGCATCAGGAGGCAGTTCTCCGGCGCGTTCAGCACGATCGTCGGGCCGATCTTACGGGCCCCGG
>DATGHD010000159.1:0-6750 GCA_035308145.1 Roseiarcus sp. | reverse complement strand
CGACTCTCCCGCCCTTCGGTCTCGCCGATGGAATCGCCGCCTATTTCGGCTGCTTCGCAACTATGTTCGCCATCTATGAGCGCGACATTCGCGGCGGCGGCCGCGGTCAATATATCGATCTTGCGATCTACGAACCAATTTTCGCTTTGCTTGGACCGCAGCCGATCACATTCGACCAGTTGGGAATCATCCAGAACCGAACCGGCAACAGGTCGGTCAACAACGCGCCGCGCAACGCCTATCGCACTCGCGACAAAAGATGGGTCGCTCTCTCGGCGGCGGCGCCGAGCATCGTCAGGCGCGTACTTGAACTGACCGGCGGAAAGTCCGCCGCGGACGACCCTCGCTTTCAGACCAACGCCGACCGCGTCCGGCACGTCGAGGAGATCGACGCGATTGTCGGCGGCTGGATCGCCCGGCGTGATCTTGCCGAAGTTGTCGAGACTTTTGAAAAAACCGAGGCGGCTGTCGCCCCGATCTACGATATCGAACAGATTTTCCACGACCCGCAGTTCCTCGCGCGGAAATCCATCACGACGGTCGAGGACGAAGATCTCGGGCCGGTTCGGATGCAGAATGTCTTCCCGCTTCTGTCTCGAACGCCCGGCGCCATCCGTTTTGCCGGCGGTCGCATCGATCAACATCGTCGCGAGATTCTTCAAGAATTGCGCGCGGCGGGACGATTGCCCTTTTCCGGTTGCGATTCGATCCGCCCTTCCTCCGAGGAGGATGGCCCGCCATGAACGCGCCGTCCTCGCCTGACGCGCGGCCGCGCGACCTGGTCGGTTACGCCGACAAGCGCCCTCACCCGCGCTGGCCGGGCGGCGCCCGAATCGCCGTTCAATTTGCGATCAACTACGAGGAGGGGTCGGAATATACAGCCACAGAGAGCGACGGCCGCACCGAGCTCGGCCTCGCCGAAGCGCCCGGCGGCCGGGTCCCCACCGGACGGCGAGACCTCGCTTTCGAGACGATGTACGAATTTGGCAGTCGCGTTGGAATCTGGCGGCTGTTTCGTCTGTTCGGCGAGAGGCGATTGCCGGCCACCATCTTCGGCTGCGCGCTGGCGCTGGAGCGCAACCCTCACGTCGCCGAAGCGATCGCGGCCGCCGGCTATGACGTCTGTTGCCACGGTTGGCGTTGGGAAGAGCATTTCCGCTTGAGCAAGGAGGAAGAGCGCGAGCGCATCGCCCGCGCAATCGCCTCGATCGCCAAGACCACCGGCGAGCGTCCGCTCGGTTGGTACTGCCGCTATGGCCCCAGCGAAAACACCCGCCGGCTCCTGGTTGAAGAGGGCGGCTTTCTTTACGATTCCGACGCCTACAATGACGAGTTGCCCTATTGGGTTGAGGTCGCGGGCAAGACCCATCTCGTCGTGCCTTATACGATGGACGCCAATGACGGAAAGTTCGCTCAAGCCCCCGGCTTCGGGACATCCGCCGATTTCGAGATCTATCTCAAGGCGACCTTCGACCAACTTTATGAAGAGGGCGGGCAAGCGCCTCTCCTGATGTCGGTCGGCCTCCACCCGCGCATCGCCGGTCGGCCGGCCCGCGCCAGAGCCCTGGCCGGCTTTCTCGATCATATTCTGAAACACGATCGGGTCTGGGTCTGCAGACGGATCGACGTCGCACGTCACTGGCATGCGACTCATCGTCGAACGCCGGAAGACGCTCAAGAGAAATGACATGAACGACAAACCGTGGGACGCCTATCTGACCGACGCCGACCGGGCGGTGCTCGCGTGCGGCCGCTTCGGGCTGCGGATGGGCTTCGGCGCGAAGCCCGCGGTCGTCGCGATCGATTGCCAGAGGTACATGGTCGGCGAGCGCGGCGTGAACGACGAACGCTATCCTTCTTCGTGCGGAGAAATTGGCTGGGCCGCGGTCGATCGCATCGCGTTGATCCTTGACGCCGCCCGGGCAGTACGCATGCCGGTCTTCCTGACTCGCTTCGCTCTCGACCCCAGCGGCGCCGACATCGGCGTCTATGCGCGCAAACGCGCTTTTTTTAAGCGGCCGGACTGGTGCCTTGAGGGGACCGAAGGAGCGAATCTTCTGCCGGAAGTCGGCCCGAAGTCCGGCGATATCGTTTTCGTGAAGAAAAAGCCGAGCGGGTTTCATGGAACGCCCCTCTTGGGCTACCTCATCGATCGCGGCGTCGACACGCTCATCGTGCTTGGCGGCGCGACCAGCAATTGCGTCCGCGCGACGGTCTTCGATTCCGCCTCCTATAATTTCCGCACCATCGTCCCCGCCGACGCGGTGTTCGATCGGCTGCCGATTTCGCACGCGATCAGCCTCTTCGACATGGACCGCCAGTTCGCCGACGTCATGACGTCGCAGGATGTGATCGCCGAACTCGGCGGAAAATCGGGACGGGCCGACGTATGAAACATTTGGCGCTTGCGATTGCATCGCCTCCTCCAAGAGGCATCAAAGGGACTGCGCAGTCGATGGAAAACGGATAGACGATGGGAAGCGCGCCTCAGGCCCCATTGGCGGACAATGGCTCAGATCGGCGGGATCAGACGCCGATCGAGAAAGTCTTCGAGGATGTCGCATTGGCCGGCCAATCCATGAGCCCCACACGCCCTGGGCGACCCGCGAGAAGGACGTCGGGCAGAGAGCGAGGCGCCCGGCTCGTGATCTATCGCTACGCCGTCGTCATCGCCCTGGCGCTGTTTGTCGTCGGATTTTCGGTTCTCTTGCCCAGAACCTTCTTCACCCTTGGAAATTTCAGGACAATCGTCAGTTCGCAAGCCGTTTTGATGATTCTCGCTCTTGGTCTGACACTTCCGCTGACGACAGGCGAATTCGACTTGTCGATCGGTTCCATGCTCGGTTGCGCCGCAGTGCTGACGGCGTTTTTCACAGGCGAGCTTCATTGGCCGTTGCTCGTGGTCGTCGTGGCGACGGTTCTTGTCGGCGTGTTCGCGGGCGCCTTGAACGGGCTCTTCGTCGTGCGCATCGGCGTCAACGCCTTCATCGGGACGCTCGGCACGTCGACGATCCTGACCGGCCTGACATTGGCCGTGTCCGGTGGGCAGATTCTCAATAGCGTCGCTCAGCCTTTGGTCGATTTCGTCCAATATCAGATTTTCGGCTTGGCCGTGCCGGTGTATCTCGCCTTCGCGCTGGCCGTCATCCTCTGGTACATCTACGAGCACACGCCGGTCGGCCGTTACCTTTTCTTCGTCGGAGAAGGCCGGGAAGCCGCCCGTCTCGTCGGCCTCCGCGTCGACCGGTTGCGCTTCCTGGCTTTCATCGCCTCAGGGGCGATCAGCGCGGCCGCCGGCGTCTGCACCGCGGGACAATTGGGCGCCGCCGACCCGTCGGTCGGACCGAGCTTCCTGCTGCCTGCCTATGCCGCCGCCTTTCTCGGCGCGACGACGATCAAGCCAGGGCGCTTTAACGCCTGGGGCACGGTCGTCGCCCTCTATCTGCTGGTGACCGGCGTCACCGGCCTGGAGCTTTTGGGCACCTCATCCTGGGTACAGGAAATGTTCAACGGCGTCGCGCTGCTGATCGCGGTCACTTTCGCGCGCTTCGTCGCGCGCGACCAGGCCGCGTGACCACGCGTCGATTGGGGAGAGATACGAACAAGGATTCTTGGATCGACCGCTTTCACTCTTGGCAAGTAGGAGGGACTGGATCATGGAAACATTGCATCAACATTCGCTATCTTGGCGTCGCTTGTCGAGCGCGCTGACGGTCGCGGCAATCATCGCCTCGGCGTCGGCGCAAATTTCCGCCGCCAAAGCGGATGGACTTGCCGACGCGAAGGCCGAGGTCGATAAAGCGATGGCCAAGCCGCAATTCGTCGCGCCGGGCGAAGCCTTCGACATGGGCAAGTTGAAGGGTAAGCACATCTGGATCATCACCTCGACGATGGCCGTTCCCTTCGTCGCGACGATTGCCCATGGCGTTGAAGCGGCGGCGAAAGCTGCGAGCGTCGAGACTTCGCTGTTCGACGGCAAGGGCGACGTCTCGGAATGGAACCGCGGCATGGCGCAGGCCGTGAGCCAACACGCCGACGGCATCGTCACCATCGGCGCTTCGCCGGAATTGATGAAGGGACCGACAGGCGACGCGCTGAAAGCGAAAATCCCGGTGATCGACGCTGTGACGGCGGATAAGACCGCGGCGCTGGTGCCCGGCACTTTTTCTCATGTGAGCATCTCTTTCTTTCACTCGGGTCAGCTCCAGGCCGACTACGCCATCGCCAAATCGGGCGGCAAGGCGCATGTGCTGATCCTCGGCGACAATGAATTTCCGGGCGAGGTCTCGCGCGTCGAAGGCATGCAGAAGGAGTTTTCGACGAAGTGCCCGGATTGCGCCGTGACGGTTCAAGATACGCAAGTCGGCAATCTCGGCGTGAAGCTCGGCCAATTGGCGCAGACCCTTTTGCGTCGCAGCCCGGACATCACCATGGTGCTGCCGACTTATGACGCGCAGGCGATCTATGTCGTGCCTGCGATCAAAGCTGCGAACTTCAGCGACCCCGTCGAAGTGATCGGCTCCGACGCCGTTCCAAGCAACCTCGACTGGATCCGTCAAGGCAACGTCCAGATCGCCGACGTCGGCGAACCGGAAGTCTGGTTGGGCTGGGCGGCGCTCGATGAAGTGGCCCGCGGCATGCTCGGCCTCCCCGCCGTCGACGAGCAAATTCCGCTACGGCTCTTCGTAAAGGACAATCTCAAGGACGTCTCCAACGACGAGAATGAATTGTTCGGCGGAGATTTCGCCGCGCAATACGGCAAGCTCTGGGGCCTGAAGTAGCCAAGGCGACATCGCCAAGATCAGCCGATCCATGACGGACAAAAGCGCCCCGCTCCTCGAGCTTCGCGGCCTGACCAAGAGCTTTCAGGGAGTGCGGGTGCTGTCGTCGGTCGATCTTGCCGTCCGCGCGGGCGAGGTCCATGCGCTGATCGGCCAGAATGGCTCGGGCAAGTCGACGCTGATCAAGATCCTCTCCGGCTATCACATGCCCGACGCCGGCGAGGTCTTTATGCGGGGCGAACCGGTTCCCCTGCCGATCAGGCCGGGAGCGGCCGGCGGATTGGGATTGCGCTTCCTACATCAGGACGTCGGCGTCGTCCGAACCATGACGGTGCTGGAGAATCTTCGCGTCGGCCGATATCGCACCTCGCGCTATGGCCGCCTGCTGTGGCGCGACGAACGCCGCGCGGCGAAGGCGATTCTCGCCGAAATGCACCTCGACATCGATCCGGATATGTTGGTGCGCGATGTTCCCCCGGCGGAACGCGCCCTTATCGGCTTTGCGCGCGCGATCCAGGAAATGGATCATGAACGCGGCGAGGTTCTTATCCTTGATGAGCCGACGGCGTTCCTGCCCGGCCCGTCCGTCAAGAATATCTTCACGGCGATCCGTGCAGCGGCTCGTCGCGGCTCAGCCGTGATCTTCGTCAGCCATCGGTTGGACGAAGTGATGGCCATCGCCGACCGCGCATCGATCTTGCGCGATGGGCGACTGGTGGAGACCGTCGCCACGGCGACGACGAACCAACGCAAGCTGGTGACGGCGATGCTTGGGCGCGAATTGGACGCGCTATATCCGACCCGCTCGGTCGCCAAGGGACATCGCATTCTCGAGGCGAAAAATCTTTCCGGCCGAATGGCGAAAGATGTCTCCTTCGCCATTCATCAAGGCGAGATCGTTGGATTGACCGGTCTTCTCGGCATGGGCCATGACGAAATTCCCTATCTCCTCTTCGGCGCCGAGGTTGCGGCGGCAGGCGCAGTCGCCGTCGAAGGCAAGATGCTTGCCGTATTGACGCCGCGGAGCGCGACCGAAGCGCGCATGGCCTTCTTGCCGGCGGATCGACGCCGCCAGAGCGGAATTCCGAAAGCGACCCTGCTCGAGAACATCGCGATGACCAACGGCGCGCATTTCGTGCAGAGCGGGCGGCTTCGCCACCGCGCTGAAAGGACGGCGGCGCAGAGCGTCCTCGACCGCTTTCACGTTCGCCCTGCCAACCCGGACCGACTGCTGGAGACGTTAAGCGGCGGCAACCAGCAAAAAGCGTTGTTGGGGAAATGGTTGCAAACCAGTCCCCTGACGCTCTTGTTGCACGAGCCGACGCAAGGCGTCGACATCGGCTCACGCAAGCAGATTCTGCAAATCATCGCGGAAGTCGCCGCGGCCGGCGCCGCGGTTCTCATCGCCTCGGCCGAATACGAGGAACTGGCTCACCTGTGTCACCGGGTTCTGATCTTCCGTCATGGCGAGATCGTCCGTGAATTGGTTGGCGACGATCTGACCGAGGCTCGCATCGCCGAGCAATGCTACCTCGCTTAGAGGACGCGGGGAGCGTCGATTGGGCAAGCGCGAGACGGTCTTTGGTCGTCACCGAGGTTCTACAGCGCCAGACGATACACGCGGCTCGCCGTGTCCTTGAACAAGGCGGCTTTCTCGTCAGCGGAACAATCCGCCGCCAGCCGTTTGAAGGCGTTCCAGAGCACAGCGTAGCTCACGCCGCGCTTGTCGACCGGGAAGTTGCTCTCGAACATGCAGCGGTCGGCCCCGAATATCTCGATGCAGGTCTCCACATAAGGACGCCACGCGCTCGCCAATTCTTCCGACGAGGCCGGCGTCGCGCGATGCGCCGAGTCGAGATCGAAGCCGAACAGATGCATCGCCAGACCGCCGAGCTTCACGACGACGTTGGGGCGGCGGGCGAGTTCCGCCAAGTTGCGCCGCCATTCGGCGAAGACCGCGTCCTTCTTG
>DATGHD010000158.1:0-15178 GCA_035308145.1 Roseiarcus sp. | reverse complement strand
GTCGTCGAACACGTCTGCGATGAGATCGCCGTCATCTTCCGCGGCCGTTTCGTCGAAACTGGCCCGACCGAGGAACTGCTCGCCGCCCCGGCGCATCCCTATACCCGCGCGCTCATCGACGCTGCGCCGAAACTTCACGCTGAGCGCCGCCGCGCCGGCGCGCCGGCCGCAAACGCCCCTGCGGGAATCGGTTGCGCCTATGCCGCGCGCTGCCCCTATGCGCAGCAACGCTGCCGCATCGAGGCTCCCGCTTTGCGAAAAGTCGCCGAAGGACGGCAAGCGGCCTGTCATTTTCCTTTATAAGCGAATGACTTGAAGCGCGGACGACGGGGGCGGACGAAAAATATTCTTACCGCCCCCTTGCGCGGACATGTCCACGCCCTAATGTTAACCGGCGTCACATTGCCGTCCTTTCCGGGCGCGATCCGTCCCGGCGGGCGGCGCTTCATGGGAGGCTCTTCATGAGCACGGTTTATGGCGCGGCGGCCGGCGGAACTGAGAATTCGGGTCCGTGGGGCGCGAACGATTGGCGCGGCGCCTCATGGCGAAGCCATGCCTGCGTCGGCGCGCGCTGGACGCCGGTCGAGCTTTTGGCGATGATTCTTGGTTTCATCGTCTTCTGGCCGATTGGCCTTGCCATCCTTGCGTTCAAGATCTGGCAGCGTAAGTCCGGCTATCCCGGCGACCTGACCAGCGCCGCCCAGGAAAAATGGCGGGAGGCGCGCGGCGCCTTTGGCTCCAATTGGGCAGGCCCGCGCAGCTGGCGCTCAACCGGCAACCTGGCTTTCGATGAGTGGAGAGCCGCCGAAATTGCTCGATTGGAAGAAGAGCGTCGCAGGCTCGAGGAAGCGCATCGTGAATTTGCGGCCTTTGTCGAGAATATCCGCCGCGCCAAGGACCGCGAGGAGTTCGAGCGGTTCATGAGCGAGCGGCGCAATCGGCCGCAAGGCGGTCCGACGGCGTGACTCTCGCGCCGCTCCTTGCGAGTCCGGCGCATATCATCATCCACGCTTCCTTAGCGACCGCGGCGCTGATCATCGGCGCCGCGGTTTTATTTTTGCGCAAAGGCACGCCGCTTCATAAGGCGCTCGGGCGAATTTGGGCCGCCCTGATGATGGCGACGGCGGCGCTTTCCTTCGCGATCACCAGCCTCAACCCGGGCCATTTCAGCGCTATCCATATCTTGTCGATCGTGACGCTGATCACGATCCCTTATGCGGTCTGGCGCCGAAGGATGGGCGACATCCGCGCCCACGCGACGGCCATGGTCGCCAATTACTGCGGATTGTTCGTGGCCGGCGCCTTCACCCTCGCGCCCGGCCGCATCCTTCACGCCGTCATATTCGGCTGATGAACCAAGGCCCTCAACGCCAGACGGCGAGCAAAGCGCCCATCAACACCAAAGCGATAAGATTATAGGCGGTGGTGATCCAGAAAAATTGGAGCGGCCGATGCTCATGCATGGTCTCGCTGATCTGGATGACGGCGACAAACCCGAGCCAATTGAAAAAACCGACAGCGGCGCCCTGCCAGACATTCGAGGCGCCAGCATAGACGACGGCGTGAACCAGGACGAAAGCCATGACCAAAGAGCCGACGATGTCGACCGCGATCGCCCGCGGCAGACCGCCCCTCATGGTCGCCTCGTCCATGCCGACAATCTTGAGCCAGGGCGATTGAAAGGCCGGCGGCGAAAACCATAAGCCGCCCACCACGACGCGTATCAAAGCGGCGACGATGACCGCCCAAACATTGATCGAGATCTCCTGCATGAGCCGCCTCCCCTAAGTCTCTTTTGGCCACGACGCCGACAGGCGCGACCGCCTCCCGAGTCTGCGCGTGGGCAAGCCCGAAAGCAACCGCAGCGCGCCATGCTTGACGCGGCCCGTCGCGTAGGATTGCTATAGCGCCTCGCGGCACGCTTAAGGGCCTTTTGGGGAAGAACCGATGCGCAAGTCATATCGTCTTATCGTCGCGGCGGGCGCCGCGCTTCTCGCCTCCTCGGCGCTGGCCGCACCCAAGGACACCGTCACGCTCGGCATGGTGCTCGAGCCGCCGGGCCTCGACCCAACGACCGGCGCGGCGGCGGCGATCGGCGAAGTCACGCACTACAACATTTTCGAAGGCCTGGTGAAGATCAACCAGGATTTCTCGGTGACGCCGCTTCTCGCCGACAGTTGGACGCTGTCGCCCGACAAGATCACGCTGACCTTCAAGCTGAAGTCCGGCGTCAAATTCCAAGACGGCGAGCCTTTCACGTCCAAGGATGTCAAGTACTCTTTCGAGAAGGCCGCCGCGGCGGACTCGACGAACAAGGAAAAGGCCTTCTTCGCCTCGATCGCCTCGATCGACGCGTCGGATCCGATGACCGCGTCGTTGACGTTCAAGCAGCCGAGCTTCGACGCGCTGTTCCATCTCGGCATGAACACCGCCGTCATCGTCGACGAAAAGAGCGAGCCGACCAATGCGACCAACCCGGTCGGCACCGGCCCTTATAAGCTCGCCAATTGGAACAAGGGTTCGTCGATCACTTTGGAGAAGTGGGACGGCTATCGCGACGCAGGCAAGATCGCGATCGCCAAGGCGACCTTCAAGATCATCAACGACCCGGCCGCCGAAACCGCCGCGCTTCTTTCGGGCGATCTGGACGCGTTTCCGCGTTTCGACAACCCGCAGTCCATCCCGCAGTTCCAAGCGGATTCGCGCTTCAAGGTCACGGTCGGCGGCACCGAGGGCAAGACGATCATCGCCATCAACAATAAGAAGAAGCCGTTGGACGATCTGCGCGTGCGCCAGGCGATCGCCTATGCGGTTGATCGCAAAGCGATCATCGACGGCGCCATGAACGGCTATGGCGTCCCGATCGGTTCGCACCTGACGCCCAACGATCCCGGCTACATCGATCTCACCGGCATGTACCCCCATGATCCAGAGAAGTCGAAGGCGCTCTTGAAGGAGGCCGGCGTGACGACGCCCCTCACGCTGTCGCTGATCCTGCCGCCGCCGACCTATGCGCGCCAGGGCGGCGAGATCGTCGCCGCCGAGCTCGCCGAGGTCGGCATCCAGGCCAAGATCGAAAACGTCGAGTGGGCGCAGTGGCTTTCCGGAGTCTATAGCGGCAAAAACTACGATCTGACGATCATCAGCCACGTCGAGCCGCTCGATATCGGCATCTACGCCAACCCGAACTACTACTATCAGTATAACAACAAGGACTTCCAGGACATCATCGCCAAGCTAACGGCGGCGCCCGATCTCGATACGTACAAGAAATACATCGGCGAAGCGCAGAAGAAATTGGCCGAGGATTGCGTCAACGTGTTCCTGTTCCAGCTTCAGTACCTCACTGTGGCCAACGCCAATCTGCAGGGCCTCTGGAAGGACGCGCCGATCTTCGTCAACGATCTTTCGGCGTTGTCCTGGAAGCAGTAGGCCGATAGAGCTAAAGAACCGCCGTCGGACGGCCGATCGCCCGGCGGCTTTTTGCAAGAACACCATTGAAAGAAGCCGCGCTGCACAGGCCGGGGCGCGCTGCGAAAGATTTTGCGCCATGACGCCTCACGAGCTCTCAGCCGTTGAACTTCTCGCCGCCTATCGCGCGAAGAGACTGTCGCCGCTCGAGGCCATGAAGGACGTGCTGGACCGCGTCCGGCGCTTCGAGCCGCATATCAAGGCGACGTACCTCTTGAACGGCGAGCGCGCGCTGACCGAGGCCAAGGCCTCGGAAACGCGCTGGTTGCGGGGCGAGCCGAGCGGCGCGCTCGACGGCGTCCCGGCGACGGTGAAGGACAATCTTGCGACCAAGGGCGAGCCGACGCCGCTCGGCACGGCCGCAAGCGACATGACGCCGGCGGCTGCGGACGCGCCGCCTGTGGCGCGCCTGCGCGAAGCCGGCGCGATCATCTTCGCCAAGACGACGATGCCGGATTACGGCATGCTGTCCTCGGGCGTGTCGAGCTTTCATCCGCTGACGCGCAATCCATGGGATTTGACGCGGAATCCCGGCGGCTCGTCGGCCGGCGCCGCCGCGGCCGCCGCGGCCGGCTATGGCCCGCTGCATATCGGCACGGATATCGGCGGCTCGGTTCGCCTTCCCGCCGGCTGGTGCGGCCTCTTTGGCTTGAAGCCGAGCCTCGGCCGCATTCCCATTGACCCTCCCTACATCGGCCGCGTCGCCGGACCTTTGACGCGCGCCGTCGATGACGCGGCGCTGATGATGAGCGTCCTTTCCGCGCCCGACGCTCGCGATTTCATGAGCCTACCGCCCGAGACAGTAGACTGGGCGATCAAACCCGCCAAGCTCCGCGGCTTGAAGATCGGCCTGATGCTGGACGCCGGCAGCGGCGCGCCGCCGACCGACGAGGTGCGCGCCGCGATCGAGACGACGGCCCGCGATTTCGTGGCCGCCGGAGCGATCGTCGAGCCGATGGAGCGGTTTCTCTCCCAGGACATGCTTGACGGATGGGACCGCTTCTTCCGCATGCGCTCCCATCTGGACCTTTGCGCCTTGCCCTCCGACCGCCACGCCAAGGTCTTGCCTTTCATTCGCGCCTGGGCCGATTCGGCGGCGACTTACTCCGGCGTTGACGTGTTCAGCGGCTACAGCCAGCTCACGGCCATGCGCAAAGCCACAGCGGCGGCGACCGCCGCTTACGATTTCGTACTCTCGCCGACCGCGCCGATGGTCGCCTATTCGGCCGAAGACCCGATGCCGAGCAACGATCCGCTCAATCCTTTCACCCACATCGGCTTCACTCTGCCGTTCAGTCTATCGGAGCAGCCGGCTGCGTCGATCAATTGCGGCTATTCGCAAGAAGGCCTGCCGATCGGATTGCAGATCGTTGGCCGGCGTTTTGACGACGTCGGCGTGATCGCCGTGTCGCGCGCCTTCGAAGAGATGCGTCGCGGAAGCGCGCGCCCTTGGCCTGAGCCGCCGTCCAGCGTTTAGTGTCGCGGGCTGTCCGGGCAAAAGAAAATGCGCTCGCAGTACAAGAGCGTCGGGCCGTACACCCTGAGCGCGTCATGACCGGGCTTGCCCCGGGCCATCCACGCAACGGCCGCGGGTGTAAATCTTCGGCGTTCGGTGCCTCGGCGCGGCGTGGATGCCCGGCACAAGGCCGGGCATGACGGTTGGAGGTTCAGCAAACGCCGCGCGGCCGATCGATGCCGAGAAGGTAGTCGAGCGCGATCCTGCCCGGCCCGAATGTGATGATCGCCAACGCCATCGACGCCCAGGGTAGGTGAAAATTTGCCCAGCCGTCTGGAACGGTCAGTTGGATGATCGCCGTCATGGCGAAGATCCCGAGCGCCGCGTAACGCGCGCCGAGCCCAAGGACCAGAAGGACGGGAAGGCAGGTCTCGCCCAAAGCCGACAAAGTCGCCATCGCCTCCGGCGCCGGATAGGGATATTCGGAACCGAAAATATGGAGTTTGTACTCCTCCGCGAAGAGCGCTTTCGCGCCGAATGAGAGCGTGAGAAAGCCGTCCCATTTGGTTTGGCCCGAGCGCCAGAAAGGAACGCTGAGCGCGAGACGCAACGCGAGCATGGTCAGCGACATCGGCACAAGGCTGAAGACCGACTGCGTGAAGTCGGCGAACGCGGCGAACGGCCGGCTCCGCGAGGCGGGCTGGGTCACCATCATGATCAGCCCTCCCCGCTTTTCAGCTCGACCAAGGCGCCGGCTTCGATCAGACCGACGAGATGCGCGCCCACGTCGAAATCCTCCGTGTCTGTCGCGGCATGGGCGTCGCTCAAAGACGCGCCGCCATAAAGCGCAGAAGCAAAGGCGTAGCCGCCGGGCGGCAGGACGCGCACCAAGACATCGGCCTCGGGCCTTGTGACCAGCGCCGCCTCGGCGCGCCAATTTTCGACGCGCGGAGTTTCGTTGGCGATCTGATGGGCCGCCCAAATCGAGGCGATCGGATGATCGGAGGAGAGAAGACGCGCCGCAGGGTGAAAGATAACGGTCGCCGCGGCGAGGCTCTCGGCGTCAAGCGCCGCGAGCGCGGCAACGTTGAGCGGGCTCGCCTCCGCCGCGTGATAGGCCTCGACCCAAGCGTTCTCGAGGCAGGCGACGTCGCCAAGGTACGGAAGATCGCGCGCCGGCTCGAAACGAGCGATGAAGGCGGGAAAACCGCGGCCGTAGTGAATCAGCACCGGCGAATCCGGCTTGACCGCCGCCGCATAGGCGCGGGCCATGGCGCGAAAGAAATCCTCGCCGACGAGCCGCCGCGTCACCGGATAGCGCGCGGCGAGCGAGGCGATCAGCGAGACTGCGACATTGTTGCGGTAAACCGCGAACCGGCGCGCGTCCGGCTTGCCCTCGGGGCCGAGCGTTTGAGCGGGCGCCGCGCGCGAAGGATCGATCAGGGCCGCCGCGAAGGCGTCGACAGTGTCACGAAAAGAAGCTGCGGCGGGTTCAGGAGGCATGGCGGAGTTCGCTTTTGCTGCAAGCCGCTGTCATCGCCGCCTCCGCTCGGCGCGCCTCGGCGAGGAGCGTCGGCCATTCCGGCACATCGTTGTCCCATTCAACGAGCGTCGGGACCGGTCCGCGCCGCGCGATCGCCTTGCGATAGAGATCCCATACGCCGTCGCGCACCGGCGAATCATGGGCGTCGATCAGCAGGGGACGACCCGTGTCGTCGACGCTCTCGGCAAAGCCCGCGAGATGGATTTCGCGCACGTGATGAAGCGGAAAGGAGTCGAGATAGGCGATCGGATCGAAGCCGTGGTTCGTCGCCGAGACCAGCACATTGCTGACGTCCAGCAGAAGGCCGCAGCCGCTTCGTTCGACGATGGCGCTGATGAAATCAACCTCGGCCATCGTGCTCTCGGCGAAGACCACATAGGTCGAAGGATTTTCGAGCAGCATTTGCCGCCCCATCGCCTCCTGCACCTGGTCGATATGCTCGACGACGGCCGCCAGTGTTTCGGCGGTGTAGGGGAGCGGCAGGAGGTCGTTGAGATAGCCCTCATCATGGCTCGACCAAGCGAGATGCTCCGAGAACATGCCGGGCTGGTAGCGCTTATTGAGCGCTGCGAGGCGCGCGAGGTGATCGCGATCGAGGGGCGTCGGCGAGCCGATCGAAAGGCCGACGCCATGCAGCGATAGGGGATAGGCGGCGCGGATCGCCTCCAGGCGACGATGCGGCGGGCCGCCGTCGCCCATATAGTTCTCGGCGTGAATTTCGAAGAAGCCGAGATCCGGGCGCTCGGTGAGGATTTGGTCGATATGCTCAGGCTTGAGGCCGACCCCGGCTCGACTGGGCAAAGGCGCCGCGACCCGAGCGACTGGCTGCTTCGTTGCGGGCATGAGTTCGATCCTCTTAAGCCGATTTAGGATGGAGCGTCGCCCGAGCTTTCGCCGTCTGGCCCGGCTATGTTACAGGCCCGTGAGAGATTCCGTCTCGCCGAGCCGCGCCCGGAGATTTCTCAATAAATTCCGACGCCGGCCGTAACATTTCGCTTGCCCGACCCGAAAACCTAAGAGCGCCGCCGTGGCCGAAGGCCAAGCTGAGGAGGAATGGGCGACAAAAATGCGCGCCGCTTTGGCGGGCGACGAGGCTGTCTACCGCCAGCTCCTCGAGGAAATCGCCCGATCGGTGCGGGCCATGGCGCGCGGCGCTTTTTCCCGCGCGCGCGCCGGCGATGCGGATGTCGAGGATGTGGTGCAGGAAACTTTGCTGGCGATTCATTTGAAGCGCGACACCTGGGACGGCGGCATGAAGCTCGCGCCCTGGGTCGGCGCGATTGCTCGCCACAAGATCATCGACGCGATGCGCCGCCGCGGCGCCCGCCAATTCGCGCCCATCGAAGATTTTGAGGCGGTGATCCCGGCCCCCGAACCCGGAGACCCCCATGCGCTATCCGACGCCGAGCGATTGATCGCGACTTTGCCCGCCCGGCAGCAAGACATCGTGCGCTCGATCTCGCTCCAAGGCCAGTCGATTGCCGCGACGGCGGCGCGTCTCTCGATGAGCGAGGGAGCGGTGCGCGTCGCGCTGCATCGCGCCCTGAAATCGCTGGCGAGCGCATGGCGGAGGGTCTCGGCGTGAAAACCTCCGACCTCATCGCGGCCCTCGCCGCAGATCCGCAACCGCGCGGCATGGCGCTGAGCCGGCGCTACGTCCTTGCGCTTGCGCTCGGGCTCACCGTCAGCGCCTGCGCCTTCTTTGTGATCGTCGGCCCGCGTCACGACATTGCTCACGCCTTGGGCACGCTGCGCTTCGACTGGAAATTCGTCGATACGATCGCCTTGGCCATTCCAACCGCCCTGCTGGCGCGGCGATTGCTGAGGCCTGGCGCGGGGACGGCCACGCTCGCGATCGCTTTGCTCGTCCCGGTCATTGCGCTCGGCGGCAGCGTCGCCATGGAGCTGATGATGGTCCCCTCCGATCTCTGGATGACGAAGCTCGTCGGGACCAATGCGATCCATTGCCTGACGCTGATCCCGCTTCTGTCGATCGCGCCGCTCGCCGCCTTGATATTCGTGATGCGGGCCGGCGCGCCGGCCAACCCGAGCGTCGCCGGCGCCGTCGCCGGTCTCGCCGCGGCGGGGCTTGCCGCGACGCTCTACGCCTCGAACTGCACTGACGATTCGCCGCTCTTCGTCGCGACCTGGTACACGATCGCGACGGCGATCGTCGCCGGCGCCGGCGCCATTGTCGGCGAGAGGCTGCTGCGCTGGTGAGGCCTATTTCACCAGCGGTTTGAGGATGGCGTCGAGCTCGTCGAGGCTCAGCGCGCCGCCATAGATCTTGCCGTCGATGATGAAGGTCGGCGTCCCTTGAATGTTGAATTTCTCGTCGGCGGCCTTGTCGATATCGATGAGCTTGTTGGCCATCGCTTGGTTGTTCAGGCAAGCAATCATGGCCTCCTTGGTCATGCCGGTCGGCTTCAGCACGCTCGCCATCGCATCGATCGGCTTGTCGACGAAGGCCCATTGCTCCTGATTGGCGAACAGCAGTTCGATCGTGGCGAAGGCTTTGTCGTCGCCGTTGCAGCGCGCGACGATGAACGCCGCGACGTCGAGCTTGTTGCGCGAATATTCGCGGAAGATGTAGCGGACCTTGCCGGTGTCGACATAAGCGGACTTGAAGGCCGGCCAGACATCCTTGTCGAAATGAGCGCAATGCGGACAGGTGAGCGAGCCATATTCGATCACGGGCGCGCCGGACGCGTCGCCGACCGAGAGCTCGGGCAAGGGGCCGGGCTCGAGCGCCTTGGCCATGTCGGTTGTTCCGATAGGCTGCGGCGGCGATGCGTCGGCGAAGGCGACGGACACCGTCAGAGAGAGCGCCGCAGCAAGGAGGGCCGCGACGGCCCGCTGCAAGAGACCTCGATTGGCGGTCACGTGGCTCTCCATCGAAGGATTTCTTCCGCCGAGCCTGGACTCTTTTAAGAGGCCAGGCAAGGCGAAGTGAGGGCGATGAGCGACAGAGACGCTTCGCGGCCTTTCTCGCCCCTCCCACTTCCGGAGACGGGAACGCGGCGCCAAGGCCTCCTCTCCCCGCTTCGCGGGGAGAGGTAAGGTGAGGGGCGGGTCGGAAGGGCTCCGGTTATGGCAAGCGCTGCGAGGCCGCTCGTTGGGCTGGTATAAGTTCATTCGCCAAGAGCGGATGGGTCCCTACTACGCGGGCCTAGTCTTTCGCGAAGCCAAGCTCGTCGTGGAAATTGATGGCCGACCCATTCCACGCCGGAAGAGCTTGCAAAGGATCGAGCGCGACGATTTTTCTTGGAACGGTCCGCTTCGGAAATGGCGAGGTCTATCAGCAAATCGATCGCGTGCGATGCGATTCTTGTTGCGCTCGGTGATTGATCGAGCCTTTGCGACCGGCCCCTCACCGTACCTCTCCCCGCGTTGCGGGGAGGAGGAGGCCTCGGCGCCGCGTTCCGTCTCCATAGACCGGCAGTGCGGCAAAAGCCGCCGGCGTCAAGAAGGGGTGCTGGACGAGGGGCAGCGCCTCGACTTAAGACGAAGCAGCGCCGACCTCTTCGTGAACATGCGAACCGCCGCTCGCATGCGCCGCGGCTGCGGCGTGCTGCTTTCGCACCTTCGCGGCGGCTTGTCGCGCCGACTCGGTCACCTGGAACATTTCCATCTCGTCGATGTCGTGGCTGGTGTCCGCCGTCAGAGACATGTCCGTGTAGTTGCGCGATAAAGGATCGCGCTTGATCGCGCGTTCGACCCTCCACATGCGCCACAGCAGCCTGGCGAGCTTCACGTGCTTGGCGATCGTCTCGGTGATGTGGCGCGGATAGAACGTCCAGAAGCTCTCGATCGGAAAGCCCGGCCTGCGGTCGAGCCGCGCCTTGCGGCGGACAATCCCGCTCTCCAGCGGATAAATATTGTAAAGGTCGAAGCTCGCCCAGAACCACACTATCAGGAACGTCACCATCTCGACGCGGAGGCCGCTCGCCGCCGCCCGGCGGATGACGGTCGTGACGTGTTCGGGCGTGTAGTACGTTCGCCAGGCGCGCCGATAGGCCTCCTGCCATTCCTCCCGCGACATCTTGGGATGGTCGGTGACGACGTGCTCCAGGTCGTATTTGTTGAGATCCTCGTCCATCGGGACGCCGGCGGTCCAAAGGCGCTTGTGATCTTCAGAGCCCGGCAGCGGCGTCAGGCACGAGAATTCCAGAATGTCGAGCGGCAGCTCGCGCTGGATGATCTTGATGTCCCGCTCGATCGATTCGAGCGTATCGCCGGGGAAGCCGAGGATATAGCCGCAATAGGTCACGCAACGCACTTTGCGCCAGGCGAGCAGCATCTCGCGATAGTCGCTGATGCGATTTTGTTTCTTCTTGGCGCCGACCAGGCTCTCCGGATTGATGTTCTCGAGCCCGATGAAGACGCGCTTGACCCCAGCGGCGGCCGCCTTCTCGATGAAACCGGGGATTTTGTGGCACATCGTGTCGACTTGAATGACGAACTTCGACTTCAGGCCCTCGCGCCGCAAGGCGATCAGCCGGTCGAAAATCGATTCCCAGTTCCGGTTGCGGGCGAGATTGTCGTCCGTCATCAGGAAATAGCGGATGCCCTGCGCATGGTTCGCCCGCACCACGGCCTCGATATCGTCGGCGGTGCGGTAGCGCGATTTTCGCCCTTGCACGTTGATGATCGTGCAGAAGGAGCAGAGGAAGGGACAGCCGCGGCCGGCGTCGAAACTCGAGAACATGCCGATCGTCCGCCCGACGCGCTTGGCCGGAAGGATGGGCAGCGTCGCCCCTTCGAGATGGGGCAGATCGCTCATGTAATTATAGATCGGCTTCAAGGCGCGGGCGTAGGCGTCGCGCAAGACCTCGTCGAACCGGCCCTCGGCCTCGCCGGCGAAAAGCGATATGCCGAGATCGAGCGCCTGCTTCAGGCTGTCCGGCTTCTCCGGCAGCATGGCGAGGCAGCCGGAGACGTGAAAGCCGCCGATGCAAACCTGGATTCCCGCGGCGCGCAACGGCCGCGCGAGGTCCATCGCGCGTGGGAATTGGTTCGATTGCACGCCGATAAACCCGACCATGCCGAGGCCGCCGGCTTTTTTGATCTGTTTGGCGATGCGGTCGGCCTTGATCCGTGTGTTGGTCTCATCGATCGGGAAGATTTCAATATCGACGTCGTTGCCGAGCACGGCGCGCTCAGCGGCGCTGGCGGCGAGCCCGTAAAGGCAGGCGAGCGAATTCGACGGAATGGCCGAGCGAAACCATTGGATGACATAGCCGTCGTCGTCGTAATGCGACGGTTTGATCAGAAAGAGGAGGAAACGCCGCCGCCCAGCCGCTTCAGCCATTCACGCCGCCCTCCGCGTGGTTGCGCCGCAAGGCTCCCCTCCTTCGCTTGATCCGAAAAAGAGCGGAGATCAGGCAGCATAAAGCGCCGTCCGGCGAGGCGCAACGCTGGCCGGCGGACGGCAAAGGCGCCCGCCCGAGCCCGTCGAGCGAAAACTTCCCGGCTGCGGTTTAAAAAGCCGATGGTGCTTAATATTGTAGTCCCGGAATTGCGTTTATTCTTCTCCGTTGATCATCTTAGAACCGATATGGCGACGGGGTCGAAAAGAGCAGGTTCTTTGAACTTTGATCAATGGCGCGCCGCCCCTCGCCGAACGCGCAACCGAGGCTTTGCGCGTCGTAGCGCGCGACGGGCAGGCCGCTGCATTTCTCCGGTCCGTCCAGCGCAAAAGTGGCGATGATCGCAGCCGCCGGGCTTCACGACTTCGGTCAGCCGGGCGATATAGGCGGCGCGGTCGCCTTCATCGATGAGGAAGTGGAACGCCGCCCGGTCGCGCCAAACGTCGTAAGCGGCGGGTTGGGGCCGCCAGATCGTCGCGTCGGCGACGAGCCAGCGGACGACGCCCGCCCGTTCGCCACGCCGCGCCTCGGCGGCGGCAAGGGCGGCCTCGGAGAGATCGAGCGCCGTGATGTCGCGAAAGCCTTTGTCGAGCGGCGCGTCGACAAGACGCGACGCGACGCCGCCAATGTCAATGAGCCGCGAATCGAAGGCGCCCGCGCCGGTGCGCGCGATCAAGTCGAGCGAGGGGGCCGGATTCTCTTGAAACCAGCTCACTTCATTCTCGCCCTTGCTCGTGTAAACCTGCCGCCAATGGGCCTGACGGCTCGCTTCGTTCATGGGATCGCCTTGCGCGAGAATGAGGAAGATAGACTTACATGGGCGCCGCGCCGATCCTCGACAATAAGCACGCTTCGTCGCTTTCCGTGTTCGCGCCCGACGCGTTGCTCAGGGAGGCGCGACGGCAAAAGGGAATTGCCGCGGCGGCTGTGCCGCCCATGTGCATCCTGGACCCGGACGGCGATTTGGCGCGTCGCCTTCGGCAGTCCGGCACGTCCAAGCCCTTCGCCGGCTGGCCGTGCTATCACACCGATCTCGATACATTCGCGCTTGGCGCATACGAGGTCGGTATTGTCGGTCGGGCGGTCGGCGCGCCTTTCGCCGTCCTGGTTGCGGAGGAGTTGTTCGCCTCCGGGTGCGAGTTGCTCGTCAGCCTGACCTCGGCGGGACAGATTACTCCGGCCGGTCCCCCGCCCTATTTCGTGGTGATCGACCGCGCATTGCGCGATGAAGGAACGAGCTATCACTACGCTCCGCCGTCGGAATACGCAGAAGCGAACCCGGAGCTGGTCTCGCGCGCCGCGGAGGCCGTCGCGACCCTGAGGCAACGCTGCATCGTCGGCTCGACTTGGACGACGGACGCGCCGTTTCGCGAAACCGCGGAGGCGATCGCGGCGGCCCGCGCCAAAGGCGTCCTCGCCGTCGAAATGGAAGCGGCGGCGCTTTACGCATTCGCCCGCGCTCGCGGCGTCCGAGCGCTCTGTTTCGCGCATGTCACGAATACGATGGGGCAAGCCGGCGCCGATTTTGAAAAAGGCGAAGCGGACGGCGCCGACGATGCTCTGGCGCTGCTGGAAAGAGCGATCGCTGCACTGCAAAACATCTGATTCCTCTGCCAAGGAAGCGCCGCTTGCGGCCGAAAGAGGCGATTTGTTCTGGAGGCGCTTTCCCTGCCCATTGACTCGCGCCCCGGCCCGGCCCAGATTCCGCTTCGCTCGAGGGGAGCCCCTTCCAGGGCTGAGACGGCGAAAGCGCCGGACCCTTTGAACCTGATCCGGGTCGTGCCGGCGTAGGGACGAGGTTTGGGCCGAACAAATTCCTGGTTGGCCGACTTTCCTAAATCCCAGCGTCGAGAGACCTGAACGCGTCCGCGGGAAGGAAAGCCATGAACGAGCACGCCAAAACCAAATCCTTTCATCCGGCCCCCGAGAGCGTAACGACCGGACCGATCGCCGGGTCGCGTAAGATTTACGCCGCGCCAAAAGCCCGGCCGGATATTCGCGTGCCATTTCGCGAAATTGGGCTGAGCGACGCTTCGGAGCCGCCAATCCGCGTCTATGACCCGTCCGGCCCCTATACGGAGGCCGACGCTCGCATCGATCTCGCCAAGGGCTTGAAGCCGGTGCGCGAGGCCTGGATCGCCGCGCGGGGTTTCAAACCTGTCGAGGGCCGCGCCGTTCGGCCGGAGGACAATGGCAATGTCTCGGACGACCGGCTCGTGCCGCAGTGCCCGGCCGAACGCACCCTGCGCGCCGGTCGACCCGGCCAGCGCGTCACCCAATATGAATTCGCCCGCGCCGGGATCATCACCGAAGAGATGATCTATGTCGCCCATCGCGAGAATCTCGCCCGCGAAGCGGCGGTGGTAGGCGCCGCCGAAAAACTCGCCGACGGCGAGAGTTTCGGCGCTGCGATTCCTTCCTTTGTCACGCCGGAATTCGTGCGCGACGAAGTGGCGCGCGGCCGCGCCATCATCCCCGCCAACATCAATCACGTCGAATTGGAGCCGATGGCGATCGGCCGCAATTTCCTCGTCAAGGTCAACGCCAATATCGGCAATTCCGCCGTGACCTCTGGCGCGGCCGAAGAAGTCGAGAAGCTCGTCTGGGCGATCCGCTGGGGCGCCGATACGGTGATGGACCTCTCGACCGGCCGCAACATCCACAACATCCGCTCCTGGATCGTACGCAACTCGCCCGTGCCGATCGGCACGGTGCCGATCTACCAGGCGCTCGAAAAGGTCGACGGCGATCCGCTCAAACTCGATTGGGAAGTATTCAAGGACACGCTGATCGAGCAGGCCGAGCAAGGCGTCGATTATTTCACCATCCATGCCGGCGTGCGCCTCGCCCACGTGCCTCTCACGGCGAAGCGCGTCACCGGCATCGTCTCGCGCGGCGGCTCGATCATGGCGCGCTGGTGCCTCGCCGGCCACCGCGAGAGCTTCCTCTACGAGCGCTTCGACGAAATCTGCGACATCATGCGCGCTTACGACGTCTCCTTCTCGCTCGGCGACGGCTTGCGACCCGGCTCGATTGCCGACGCCAATGACGCGGCGCAATTCGCCGAGCTCGAAACGCTCGGCGAATTGACCAAGATCGCCTGGGACAAGGGCTGCCAGGCGATGATCGAAGGCCCCGGCCATGTGCCGATGCACAAGATCAAGGTGAACATGGAGAAGCAGCTCGCCGAATGCGGCGATGCGCCTTTCTATACATTGGGTCCGCTGACGACCGACGTCGCGCCGGGCTACGATCATATTACCTCAGGGATCGGCGCGGCGATGATCGGCTGGTTCGGCACGGCGATGCTCTGCTATGTCACGCCGAAGGAGCATCTCG
>DATGHD010000157.1:0-12277 GCA_035308145.1 Roseiarcus sp. | reverse complement strand
TTTAGCGCCCGAAAAGAGCAATTTCGGACTGGAGAACAATCAATGGCCGTAAGTAATGGCGGCGCGGCGGTAAAGGACGTCACAACGGCTTCGTTCCGCGAGGATGTCATCGCGGCCTCGACCAAGCAGCCGGTCCTCGTCGACTTCTGGGCGCCCTGGTGCGGCCCTTGCAAGCAGCTTGGGCCCGTCCTGGAAAAGGCCGTGGCGGCGTCGAGCGGCAAGGTCAAGCTCGTCAAGATGAACATCGACGAACACCCCCAAGTCGCGGGCCAGCTTGGCATTCAATCAATCCCCGCCGTCATCGCCTTCGAGCGGGGCCAGCCCATCGACGGTTTCGTCGGCGCGTTGCCGGAGACCCAGGTGCGCGGCTTCATCGAGCGGCTGGTTGGACCTTTGACCGGCGGCGCCGATGCGCTGATCAGCGAGGCCGAGGCGGCCCTGGCCGCCGGCGATGCTTCTGGCGCGGCGGCGCTTTACGCCCGTGTGCTGACCGAGGACGAGCACAATGCGAAAGCGATCGCCGGCCTCGCCAAAATTCACATCGACGCCGGCGATCTCGAACAAGCGAAAGGCGTTCTGTCGCTCGCGCCGCCCCCGGCGCCAGGTCGCGATCCCGACCCGGCGATTTCGGCCGCCAAGGCGGCGCTCGACCTTGCCGAGCAGGCGGTTTCGCTGGGCGACGTTGCGCCGCTCGAGGCGAAGCTCGCCGCAAATCCAGCCGATAACCAGGCGCGCTTCGATCTCGCCTTGGCGCTCAATGCGCGGGGCGAGCGCGAGCGCGCCGCAGAGCATCTGCTGGACATCGTCAAGCGCGACCGCCAATGGAACGACGATGCGGCGCGAAAGCAATTGGTTCAGTTCTTCGAAGCCTGGGGCCTGATGGATTCGGCGGCGGTCTCCGCGCGCCGCAAATTGTCCGCGCTCCTCTACTAGAGCCGGACGGAGAGCCCTTTGATCGATGATGAAACTCAACCGCATTTATGAGAACCCGGCGGAGCTGCCGCGGATGATCCCGGTCTTTCCGCTGGCGGGCGCCCTGCTGCTGCCGCGTCGACCGCTACCGTTGAACATTTTCGAGCCGCGCTATCTCGCGATGGTCGACGACGCCTTGAGCGGCGAGCGGATGATCGGCGTGATCCAACCAAGCGCCGGCGAGGCGGCGGTCGAGCCGCGCCCCGGTCTCTATCCGATCGGCTGCGCGGGCCGCATCAGCCAATTCGCCGAGATCGGCGACGGCCGATGCTTCGTCACGCTGACCGGCGTCGCGCGCTTTCGCATCGTCGAGGAGCCGCTCAGCCTGACGCCGTACCGCCAGGCGCAGGTCGACTTTTCCGGCTTTGCCGGCGATCTCCGCGAGGGAGAAGGCGAAGGCGACGTCGATCGGCAAGGCCTTCTCGACGCACTGAGGCGTTTTGCCGACGCCAACAAATTCACGGTCGACTGGAAGGACATCGAGGAAGCCTCGAACGAAGCGTTGGTCAATGGCCTTTCGATGCTGAGCCCGTATGGCCCGAGAGAAAAGCAGGCGTTGCTCGAAGCCGACACATTGAAGGACCGCGCCGAGATGCTCGTCGCCATCACGCATATGGAGCTCGCGCGCGGCGCCGATGCGCCGGCGCAGGTGCATTGAAGGGCGAGGTCGCGAGAACCGCCGGCGTCATTGCGAGCGATGGACCAGTCGCGGCCTCCCGAAGGCGTGGTTAGACGCCAATTCCATTGATCGCCAGCAGCGCCCCCATCCTCCTCGCCGCGCGTTCCGGATCGACGATGAGTCTTGCGCGATCAGCGAGGCGCAGCACGTCGGCGTAGTGCAGGATCGCCCGCGCCGATTGCATGCCGGCGAGCATGACGAAATGATCCTGGAAGCCGTTGAGCCAGGCGAGGAACACGACGCCGGCCTTGTAGTACTGCGTCGGCGCTTCGAAAATCTTACGCGACAACGCAACGGTTGGCCTGAGGATTGCGTCGAAGACCTTGCGGTCGCCAGCGCCAAGCTTGACCAGCGCCGTCGCTGCGGCCGGCGCGATGGGATCGAAAATGCCAAGCAACCCATGCGAATGCCGCTCCCCGTCGCCGGCGATCAAGTCGGCGTAGTTGAAATCGTCGCCGGTGTACATCTTCACATTCGGCGGCAGCTTCTCGCGCATCAAAACCTCCTTCGAGGCGTCGAGCAGCGAAATCTTGATCCCGTCGATGCGCGACGCGTGGCGTGCGATGATGTCGAGGACGACGCTCATCGCCGCGTCGAACCCATCGACGCCCCAATAGCCGGCGAGCGCGGGATCGAACATGTCGCCGAGCCAGTGCAGGATCACCGGCTCGCGCGCCTGCGCAAGGATGCGATCGTAGACTTGCGCATAATCCTCAGGTCCGCGAGCGATCGCCGCCAGCGCTCGGCTCGCCATCATGATCGCGCGGCCGCCGTTCTTTTCGACGAAGCCGAGCTGCTCCTCAAAGGCGTCGATCACGTCGGCGAGTGAGCGCGCCGCGGCCGCCTCGAGGTGATCCGTCCCAACGCCGCAAGCAAGGTCAGCGCCGGAGCGCGCTTTTGCTTCCTTGAGCGCGCGCGCGATCAGCTCTTGCGCGCCCGCCCAATCGAGCCCCATGCCGCGCTGCGCGGTGTCCATCGCCTCGGCGATTTTGAAGCCGAGATCCCAGAGATGATGGCGAAAGGCGAGGGTGCGCTCCCAATCGATCGCGCCTCGGCGCCACGGATCGGCTTGGCCCAGCGGATCGGCGACGACATGGGCGGCCGCGTAAACGGTTCGCGGGAATGGCGCCGATTGCTTCAGCGGAAAAGGCGATGGCGGCGAAAGCTCAAAGGCTTCTAGCGAACGATCGGCCCGCGGCAGGGTCAGCTTGGGCATCGCGTCTCCTCCTCTGCCGCAGGGTCCTTTTAATGGAGCAGTTCACTAGAACGTTCCAAAGTCAAGCCGCTGCGCCTGTGGCGCACATAAATACCATATAATTCAGCGGAACGAGGCGGAGCTTGACAGGCCTTCGCCCGGGCAATAGGAACGTTCCAACAAAAGCGCGAGTTCATTTTTGCGACGCGCCGCAATCGGGAGGCGACCCTTTGGGCGACCAGAAGCCTGGCGCGCGACATTCGACCACGATCATTGATATCGCCCGCGCGGCCGGCGTGTCGAAATCGACCGTCTCTCTCGTTCTCAAAGGTTCCGATCTCGTCAAACCGGATACGCGTCAACGCGTCGAGGAGGCGATCGATCGCCTCGGTTATGTCTACAATCGCGGCGCCGCCAATCTCCGCGCCGCCTCGACCAGCTTCGTCGGCGTCGTCATCGGCGACTTGACCAATCCGTTCTTCGCTGAATTGGCGATCGGCATCGAGGACGCGCTCTATAAAAGCGGGTTCACGCCGATCCTGGCTAACACCAACGAAGATCTCGAGCGCCAATCGCATGTGTTGCGTTCGCTGCGCGAGCACAATGTCGCCGGGCTGATCATCAGCCCGGCGCGCGGCGCCGACGCCTGGACGCTCGCCAGCCAATTGCCGCGCACGATGCCGACCATCACCACGATGCGGCGCATTCTCGGCAGCCCCCTGCCCTATATCGGCCCCGACAACCGAGCCGGATCTCGCGAGGCGGTCGAACACCTCCTGCGCCTCGGTCACCGCCGCATCGCCTATGTCGGCGGCGATTCGCTGATGACGACGCAACAGGAGCGCGCCGGCGGCTGGCAAGACGCGCTCGCGGGCGCCGGCATCCCTCACGATCCAAGCCTCATCTTCGAAGCGCCGCCGACCCGCGCCGGCGGACGCGCCGCGGTAGAGCGGGCGCTGAGCATTCCGCGGCCGCCGACCGCGATCGTTTGCTACAACGATATCGTCGCCATGGGCGCGACCAGAGCGCTCGTCATGCATGACGTGACGCCTGGGCGGGATATGGCGGTGGTCGGCTTCGACGACATCGCCGAGGCCGAGCACAACGCCCCGCCGCTCACCACAGTCAACGCCGACACGAAAGAGATGGGCGCGCGCTGCGCCGACAGCCTTTTGAGATTGATCCGCGGCGAAGACCCCGCCGGCCTCTCCTACGCCGGACGCGCCAGATTGATCGTACGCGAAAGCTGCGGCGCGCCGCGTCTGGAAAGGAAGGCGTCATGACCGACAAGCTGCGCTGGGGCTTGGTCGGCGCCACCACCATCTCGCGCGAGTGGATGATCGCGTCGATCCGCGCGGTCGGCGGCGAGATTTCAGGCGTGATGAGCACAAACGCCGAGCGTGGGAAAAAATACGCGGCGGAATTCGACATTCCGCTGGCGACGACCTCGCTCGATCAATTGCTCGGGGCCTGCGACGCTGTCTATGTCGCCACGACCAACGACCTGCACTATGGCCAGGTCATGGCGGCGGCCAAGGCGAAGAAGCACGTCCTTTGCGAGAAGCCGCTCGCATTGACGGTGAAGGAGGCGCGCAAGATGGTCGCGGCTTGCCGGGCGGCGGGCGTCGTGATGGGCACGAACCATCATTTGCGCAACGCCGCCACGCATCGCGCCATGCGCGAAGCCATTGCGGCGGGACGCATCGGCCGGCCGCTTTTCGCCCGCGTCTGCCACGCGGTGTACCTGCCCGAACATTTGCAAGGCTGGCGGATCAAGGACCCGAAGACCGGCGCCGGCGTGGTGATGGACATCACCGTGCACGATTCCGATACGCTGCGCTTCGTTCTCGGCGACGAACCGGATGCCGTGACAGCCATGATCCAACGCGCGGGGATGGGATCGGGCGAGATCGAGGACGGCGTGATGGGCGTGGTGCGCTTCCGCTCCGGCCTGCTCGCTCATTTCCACGACGCCTTCACTTGCCGCTACACGCGGACCGCCTTCGAGGTGCATGGGTCGGAAGGCTCGCTCATCGGCCTCGATTGCATGACGCAGCGGCCGATCGGCACGGTGACTTTGCGCAATGGGCAGGGCGAGACGGCGCTGCCGCTCAATCAGGAAAACCTCTACGAGCGCTCGGCGCGCGCCTTCCACGCGGCGATCCGCGGCGAAGGCGCGCCGGCTGCGACCGGCGAGGACGGCGTTCGCTCGATGGCGACCGCGCTCGCCGCGCTGGAATCCGCTCATTCGGGCCGCGAGGCTAAAGTCGGCTTGGGACTTTGACGATGGCGACGCCGAAAGTCCTTTCCGCAGACGAGGCCGCCCGCCTCATTCCCGACGGCGCGGTGGTCACGGTCTCATCGTCTTCGGGCCTTGGCTGCCCCGACGCGACGCTCGCCGCGATCGGCCGGCGCTTCGACGCCGAAGGCCATCCGCGCAACCTGACGATGCTCCATCCGATCGCCGCCGGCGATATGTGGGGCATCGCCGGCATCGATCACCTGGCGAAGGACGGCTGCCTCGGGCGCGTGCTCGCCGGCTCGTACCCCTCCGGCCCGTCCAAAGCCGAGCCGCCGAAAATCTGGCGGATGATCTCGGAGAACCGCATCCCCGCCTACAATATCCCGTCCGGCATTCTCTTCGACATGCACCGCGAGGCGGCGGCCAAGCGTCCCGGCGTGCTGACCAAGATCGGCATGGATACGTTCGTCGATCCCAAGCTCGAAGGCTGCGCGATGAACGCCAAAGCGGCGGCGGCGCCAGTCGTCTCGAGGGTCAGGTTCGCCGACGACGAATGGCTGTTCTTCCCGGCGATTGCGCCGAATGTCGCGATCATTCGGGCGACCACCGCCGACGAGCGCGGCAACCTCTCTTACGAGCATGAAGGCGGCTATCTCGGCCCGCTCGATCAAGCCCTCGCCGTCCGCAACAATGGCGGGATCGTCATCGCGCAAGTCAAGCGGCTCGCCAAATCCGGAACGATGAAGCCGCAGCAGGTCTTCGTGCCCGGCATCCTCGTCGACGCGATCGTCGTTGCGCCAGAGCAGATGCAGACGACGCATACGGCCTACGAGCCGGCGATCTCCGGCGAGATATTCCGGCCACTGTCGTCTTTCGAAATTCCGCCCTTCGGCGTTGGCAAGGTGATCGCCCGGCGGGTGGCGCAAGAGTTGCGTCTCGGCGACGCCGTCAACATCGGCTTCGGCATCTCCGCCAATGTGCCGCGCATCTTGCTCGAAGAGGGCCAGCACGGCGCGGTCACCTGGGTCATCGAGCAAGGCGCGGTCGGCGGCGTGCCGCTTCTCGATTTCCAATTCGGTTGCGCTTCCAACGCAGAGGCCATCATGCCTTCGCCGTACCAATTCACCTACTTTCAGGGCGCAGGCTTTGATTGCTCGCTGCTCTCGTTCCTGGAAATCGATCGCGAGGGCTCGGTCAATGTCTCGAAGCTCGGCGCGCGGCCGCATGTGACGGCCGGCGCTGGCGGCTTCGTCGACATTACCGCCCGAGCGCGGAAAATCGTCTTCTCCGGCTATTTCACCGCGGGCGCCGCCCTCAACGTCGCCAATGGCGCGCTCGCCATCGAGAAGGAAGGAAGAGTGAAAAAGCTCGTCGAGAAGGTCGAGCAAGTCTCTTTCTCCGGCTCGCGCGCCGTCGCTCAAGGGCAAGACGTCGTCTATGTCACCGAGCGCTGCGTGATGCGTCTTGCCCGCGAGGGCGTGACCGTGATCGAGACGGCGCCCGGCGTCGATCTCAAGCGCGACATCCTTGATCAGGCGCGTTTTCCGCTTCGCATCGCAGCCAATCTCGAGGTGATGGATGGCGCGCTCTTCAGGCCCGAGCCAATTGGGCTGAAGCTTCGGACGGCTGAGCGGCGCGTCCAACGCGAGGCCGCCGAATGAGCCCGCATGTCGAACTTCGCTTCGAAGGGCCGATCGCCCGCTTGATGCTGAAGCGCGCCGAGAAGCTCAATGCGCTCGACGGCGCAATGATCGCCGCGCTGACCGAAGCGGCCGCGGCGATTGACGCCTCGCGCGAGGCGCGCGCAGCGATCCTTGCCGGCGAAGGCAAGGCCTTCTGCGCCGGCGGCGACATCGCCGCCTGGAGCGGCCTGCCGCCGCTCGACATGTGGCGCGACTGGACGCGCCTTGGCCATCGCGCTTTCGAGGCATTGGCGCGCCTGCGCGTGCCGCTTATCGCCGCGTTGACGGGCCACGCCTTCGGCGGCGGCCTGGAGCTGGCGGCGACCGCCGATATTCGCGTCGCCGAGCGCGGGATCAAACTCGGCCTGCCGGAGACGGGGCTGGGCATGGCCCCGGGCTGGTCGGGCACGCAACGTCTTGTCAGGCGGTTCGGCGCCGGCGTCGTGCGGCGAATGGCTCTCGGCGGCGCCATGTTCAGCGCCGAAGAGGGCTTGGCGCTCGGTCTCGTCGACGAGGTGGTTGATGAGGGCGCAGGCCTCGCCCGCGCCGAGGCCATCGCCGCCGCTGTCGCGGGGCGCGGCCCCATTGCGGTGCAGATCGTCAAAGGCATGATCAACGCCGCGGAAGGCGAAGACCGCGACGCGCCGATCGAAGGGCTCGCCGGCGCGCTGACCGCGACAACCCAGGACCTTGCCGAAGGCGTGGCCGCGTTTCGCGGCAGGCGCGCGACGAGCTTCGCTGGACGATGAGGATGCCGATGAGCGCGTTTGGCACGATCGGCCGCCTCGAATTCCATCGCGAGAAGAACTTTCCGCGTCGGTTCGCGTACGGCCTAGCCGTCCGCGACGCGAGCGCGGGTGAGGACAGGGACCGAACTTCGGTTCTTGGAAACGGCGCCGGACCGTCTCCGGTTGGGACGACACGCTGATTGGAAGGGTAGAGAAATGAAACTTCGTACAACGCTCCTCGCGGGCGCGATGGCCGCGGCATTCGCCGGCGCGATTCCCGTCGCGCAGGCCGCCGACGTCAAGGAAGTGCAGATGCTGCATTGGTGGACGTCGGGCGGCGAGGCCGCCGCGCTAAACGTCATCAAGCAGTATCTCGCCAAGGAAGGCTATGCCTGGAAGGACGTGCCTGTCGCCGGCGGCGGCGGCGAGGCCGCGATGACCACGCTCAAGGCGATGGTGGCCGCCGGCAATCCGCCGACCGCCTCCCAGATTCTCGGCTATTTCGCGCTCGACTACGCCGAGGCCGGCAAGCTTGGCGACTTCACCGCGCTCGCCAAGAAGGAAGGCTGGGATAAGGTGGTGCCGACCGCCTTGCAGAAATTCACCACCACGAACGGCAAGTGGGACGCCGTTCCGATCAACATCCACTCGGTCAATTGGATTTGGCTCAACAAGGCCATCATGGACAAGATCGGCGGAACCGAGCCCAAGACCTTTGACGACTTCATCGCGCTGCTCGACAAGGCCAAGGCGGCCGGCGTCATCCCGCTCGCCCTCGGCGGCCAGCCCTGGCAGGAAGCGACGATGTTCGACTCGGTCGTGATGTCGACCGGCGGTCCTGACTTTTACAAGAAGGCCTTCATCAATCTTGACGAAAGCGCCTTGAAGTCGGACACGATGAAGAAGGCCTTCGATAATCTCGCCAAGCTCCGCGCCTATACCGACCCGAACTTTGCGGGCCGCGACTGGAACCTCGCCACCGCCATGGTCATCAAGGGCGACGCGCTGGTTCAGGTGATGGGCGACTGGGCCAAGGGCGAGTTCAAGGCCGCCAACAAGGAAGCTGGCAAGGATTTCCTCTGCTATCGCTTCCCCGGCACCGACGGATCGGTGATCTACAACACCGACATGTTCGCCTTCTTCAAAGTGTCCGCCGATCGCCAGGCCGCGCAGACCGCGCTTGCCGACGCGAGCATGAACCCGGAAGTCCAGGCGGCCTTCAACATCATCAAGGGCTCGGTGCCGGCGCGCACCGACGTGTCCGACGCCGGCTTCGACGCCTGCGGCAAGAAGGGCATCGCCGACGTCAAGGCGGCCAACGAGAAGGGAACCTTCGTCGGCTCGATGGCGCAGAACTACGCCCAGCCGCCGGCAATCGGCACCGGCGTCTACCATGACGTCGTGACGAAGTTCTTCCATGGCGAGATCAAGACGTCCGACGAGGCCGTCGCCGAGCTCGTCAAGGGCATCAACAACGCCAAGTAACGCCTTCGGCCCTCCCCCGCTCGCGCGGGGGAGGGTTATTTGTTACCAAGAGCAGACCTAAGATTTTTGAGGCGAAGAGATGACTGTCACCGTCGCGCCGATCGCCGCCACGGCTCAGCGTAAACGCCGCGCTTCGGCGCGCGAACTCTTCCAAGGGTGGCTGCCGAAGCTGGTCTTGGCGCCGTCTTTCGTCCTGGTCCTGATTTTCGTCTACGGCTTCAATCTGTGGACGCTGTTCCTGTCGTTCACCAATTCCAAGGCCTTCGCCACGACGAATCTTGTCGGTCTGCTCAATTACAAAAGGCTCTGGGATTGGACCTTCGAGACCGATCCGCCGTCGAGCTGGTACACGGCCCTGGTCAACATGGGGATATTCGGCGGCCTCTATGTCGTCTTCTGCATCATTCTCGGCCTGACGCTCGCGATCCTTCTCGACCAGAAGATCAGGGGTGAAGGCATTTTACGGCCGATCTATCTCTATCCGCTCGCGCTTTCCTTTATCGTCACCGGCACCGCGTGGAAGCTCTTCCTCGATCCGCGTATCGGACTGGAGAAAGCGGTGCACGACTGGGGATGGACCAGCTTCCACTTCGACTGGGTGGTCAACCCGCGGATGATGATCTATTGCGTCGCCATCGCCGGGATCTGGCAGACTTCCGGCTTCGTCATGGCGATGTTCCTCGCTGGCCTCCGCGGCGTCGACGGCGAGATCATCAAGGCGGCGCAGATCGACGGCGCCTCGGCCTATGCGACCTATCGGCGCATCATTATTCCGATCATGCGGCCGGTCTTCCTCTCCGCGATCATCATTCTCACCCATATGGCGATCAAGTCCTATGACTTGGTCCTCTCGGTCACCGGCAAGAACCCGGGCGGCGCGGCCGAACTGCCCTCGACCTTCATGTATTCCTACACCTTCACCCGCAATCAGATGGCTGTCGGTTCGACCAGCGCGGTGATCATGCTGATGACCATCGCGGCGATCATGGTGCCCTACCTCTATTCCGAGCTTAGGGAGCGGGGTCGATGACCGCCGCCGCCGATCTCGTCACCGCGACGCCGCGGCGGGACCGCGCGCGGACCTCGATCACCACCCGCGTGGTGATCTACGGCTTGCTCTTCTTCTTCGCGCTCGTGTACCTCATTCCGCTCGTCGTCATGGTCATGACGTCGTTGAAGCCGCTCGACGAAGTGACCGGCGGCAACATGTTCGCGCTGCCGAAAAAGCTCACTTTCGATCCCTGGGTGCAGGCCTGGGGCGAGGCGCGCATCGGCGTTTCCGACACCGCGGGGATCGCCGGCTATTTCTGGAACTCGATCAAGATGGTCGTGCCGGCCGTCGTGATCTCGACGATGCTCGGCGCGCTCAATGGCTATGTCCTCACGAAATGGCGCTTTCCCGGCCACAAGCTCGTTTTCGGAATGATGCTCTTCGCCTGCTTCATTCCCTTCCAATCCGTCATCATCCCGATGGCGGTGATCCTCGGCTTGTTCGGCGAGCTCGGCAATTCCCTGAACGACTTGACCGGCTTCAACTTCGGCCTCGGCAATCCGACGGTCAATCTCGTCTTCGTCCACACCGTCTACGGCCTCGGCTTCACCACCCTGTTCTTCCGCAACTACTATGAGGCCTTTCCGACCGAGCTTATAAAAGCGGCGCAGATCGACGGGGCGAGCTTCTTCCAGATTTTTCGCCGTATCCTTTTGCCGAATTCGGCGCCGATCATCATCGTCACCGTCATCTATCAGTTCACCAATATCTGGAACGACTTTCTCTTCGGTTCGACATTCGCGGCCGGCGACCAATCGCCGATGACCGTCGCATTGAACAATCTCGTCAACACCTCGACGGGCATCGTCGAATACAACGTCAACATGGCCGCCGCGATCATTGCGGCGGCGCCGACCCTCTTCGTCTATGTCGTGGCGGGACGGTATTTCGTGCGCGGCCTGATGGCCGGCGCTGTCAAGGGATAGACCGATGGCCTTTCTCGAAATCAACGGTTTGCGCAAGCGCTTCGGCGCGCTGGAAATCCTGAAAGGCATCGACCTGACGCTGGACAAGGGCGGATTTCTCGTTCTGGTCGGGCCGTCAGGTTGCGGCAAGTCGACCTTGCTCAATACGATCGCCGGCCTCGAGACGATCACTTCGGGCGAAATCAGCATCGATGGCGACGTGATCAACGACCTTCATCCGTCAAAGCGCGATATCGCCATGGTGTTCCAGTCCTATGCGCTTTATCCGAATATGTCGGTCGCTCAGAACATGGCTTTCGGCATGGAAATGCGCGGCATTCCGCGGCCCGAGCGCGACAAAGCGGTGGCCGAAGTCGCCAAGACTTTGCAGATCGAACATCTCTTGAACCGCCGTCCGAGCCAGCTTTCGGGCGGCCAGCGTCAGCGGGTCGCCATGGGCCGAGCGCTGGTGCGTCAACCGCGCGTCTTTCTCTTCGACGAGCCGCTCTCGAACCTTGACGCGAAATTGCGCGTCGACATGCGCGTCGAGATCAAACGCTTGCATCATCAGACCGGTACGACCATCGTCTATGTGACGCACGACCAGATCGAAGCGATGACGCTCGCCACCCGCATCGCCGTGTTGAAGGATGGCGAATTGCAGCAGGTCGGCTCGCCGTACGAAGTTTACAACTCGCCGGCCAATCTCTTCGTCGCCGACTTCATGGGCTCGCCGGCGATGAACCTTATCGAAGCGAAAGTGTCGCGGTCCAATGGCGTCGCCTCGCTCGTTCTCGAGCGTTCGGACGCCGAGCGGATTGTTCTGCCGGCGCCGAAGAGCGCCGACGCGACGAAATTGCGCGATGGCGGCATGGTGATTCTCGGCATCCGGCCGGAAGCGGTGAGCGATCCCGAAAGCGCTGACCGCAATTCCAAGAATATCGCGACCTTCGCCTCCCAGGTCGATCTCGTCGAGCCGGCCGGTTCCGATACGTTCGTGGTGACGACGATCGCGGGCAAGGAGGTGACGGCGCGCATGCGCGCCGACGCCGACGTGAGGCCGGGCCAGAGCGTCGCCTTCGCTTTCAACCTGGACAAGGCGGTCTTGTTCGATCCGGCCTCGACCCAGCGCATCTAGGGCGTGGGCGGGGATGGGCGCGTCGAAGGACGTTGACGTCGTCGTCGTCGGCTCGGGGATGGGCGGCGCGACATTCGCCGCTGGACTGGCGCCGTCAGGCGCGCGGATCGTCATTTTGGAGCGCGGCGAGCGCCTGGCCGACAGCCCGCAGACGCGCGATCCACGCGCGATCTTCCAGCAGGGGTTCTTTCGACCCAAGG
>DATGHD010000156.1:0-11240 GCA_035308145.1 Roseiarcus sp. | reverse complement strand
TCGGAAATGCCGATCGAGTGGGAGCCGCGCGGTCGCGATTTTCCGCGACGCAATCGCCTCGTCTCGGGCCTGGCGCTCGGCGTCGTGATCGTCGAGGCGGCGCGCGGCTCAGGCTCGTTGATCACCGCGCGCTTTGCCGCCGAGCAGGGCAGGGCGGTTTTCGCTGCGCCCGGCTCGCCGCTCGATCCGCGCGCCGAAGGGACGAATGATCTCATTCGCAACGGCGCAACGATCTGCACGAGGGCGGAGGATGTGCTCGCCGATCTCGAGCCGATGCGCGAGCGTCAGCCGCGTAGCGGGTTCCGCGAGGGCGTGGACGATCCAAGCGAGCCGCTATGGGGCGAGCTCGCGCTGCCGGGCGTCAAAGTCGAGGCGGCGCCGCGGATCGAGGCCGGCGCCAAGTTCGACGAGCAGGCCGCAATCAATCTCGAGATGAGCGATGCCGCCGAGACGACCCGCGCCCGCGTCATCGCGCTGCTCGGTCCTGCGCCGACGCCGATCGACGATTTGGTTCGCGCCGCGGAGACATCGATCCGCGACGTGCGCATCGTGCTGCTCGAACTCGAACTTGCCGGAAGGCTGGAATATTCCGGCGGCAATCGCGTCGCGTTGATCGACGCCCCGTCTCAATCCTGATCGCCTCGGCGCGAGATGGTTTCGCTCTCCGCCGTAGCCATGCGGAGGAGATGGGCGAGCATCTCGAGCTTGGCGGCGCTCGCCATCGTCTCCATTTGCGCCGTCATATCGCCGATGTAACGCGCAACTTCGACCGCGTCGGCCGCCTCCCCGCCTAAAGGCGGTGATTGGCCACGCGTCGTTCCTCGCCGCCCATTGCGTCCGCGCCGCCGCGCCTGCGCCCGCATGTGCATCGCCAGACTTAAGCCCGGCGCGAGGCGCCTCACTCGCAGCCGAGGCTCGGTTGTCGATTAATCATAGCACACGTTTTGCGGCGATTATCTAGTTGACAAATGTTGCGCTAGGGATAGAGTGATTTCCAACAGGGGATCACTCCAATGGCCAAAGCCAACATTCAAGCCAAAGCTCTCACTGACGAAACCGCCGCCCGCGAGGCGATGGAAGCCGTCTTGTGGCCGCATGGCCCGAATTGCCCTCACTGCGGATCGGTCGAGAAGCTCGGCAAGGTCGAGGGCAAGTCGGCGCGCCCCGGCCTCTATTACTGCGGCAATTGCAAAAAGCAGTTCACCGTGACCGTGGGAACGATCTTCGAACGCTCAAAGGTTCCGCTCGCGAAATGGTGGCATGCCGTTCATCTGATGGCGTCCAGCAAGAAAGGCGTCAGCGCCCATCAGCTTCACCGCATGCTCGGCGTCAGCTATCAGACCGCGTGGTTTATGGAACACCGCATCCGCGAGGCCATGCGCGAAGGCGGCTTGCTTCCTCCGCTCGGCGGCGAGGGAGAAATCGTCGAGGCTGACGAGACCTATTACGGCGATCTTCCCAAGGGCGCTCAATCCAAGACCAAGAGCCGCGGCAAGCCCCGCTCAAAGAACCGCCAAGGCTTCGGCAACAAGCGCGCGATACTGTCGCTGGTTGAGCGCGGCGGCGAGGTTCGCTCATTCCACATCCCGGCCGCTCGCCTAGAGCATGTCGCGGAAATCGTGCGCGACAACATCGCCAAAGAGAGCCGCCTGCATACCGACGAAAGCAAGCTCTATCACAAGGTCGGACAAGAGTTTGCCGCCCATGAGACGGTCAAGCACTCTGACGATGAATATGTTCGCTATAGGCCCGGCTACATCATCACTTCGAATACGGTCGAGGGCTATTTCTCAATCTTCAAGCGCGGGATGAGCGGCGTTTATCAAAAGTGCGATGAGAAGCACCTTCACCGCTACCTTGCCGAGTTCGATTTCCGTTACAATAATCGTATCGCTCTTGGCGTTGACGACGCTGAGCGTACGGCTCGTATCATTCGCGGCGCCGCTGGCAAACGCCTGATGTATCGACGGCCTGACGAAGGAAGGGAAGCCCTTTACTAAGCGCCAGTAGCTTTCTGGCGCTCTCTTTCACGCCGTCGTCGCTGAGCTTCGGCCCGTGCAGTTTCCGGCTTAGGCGCGGTTTTTTGTTGCTCTGGCGGCATGCGGAGAAGCTGCGCCATGATGCGCCGTTCCCGCTCAGAAATGCCGGCTAGCGAATCGGATTTCGACATGCCTAATCCGTTCAGTAGAGTCGTTCCTGACGCTGATCTATATCTCAATCATGGCGTTCTCGACAATAAGCCTGAGATGGCTGCGCTGATCTGCAAAATATTCGCAGTGTGGGCATCGATCGAACATGAGTTAGAATTCTTGCTGATACGCATCACTGGCTCTGATGCCGCGCCGGCGATCGCGATTTATGAAACTCTCACAGCCGATCGGCTCCAAATGATTGCACTCGAGGCGGCGGCGGGAGTTTCATTATCTGAAAAGCCGTTGAATGTGTTCACGGCGGTATTGTCCATCGTGAAGTCCGTCCAAACCGCGTAATCATCTTGCCCATTGGGCATGGGGCCAATGTCGCCAAAGGCCCGACCTATTGGCCCTAGCCGACCCAAGGATGATTAAAGATGAAAGCCGCCGCGATCTCGAATATTTGGAGGCTAACGACCTGTACTATGGCCGCATCGATCCAGAATTAGTTCTGGCTTATAGCGAAGCGGATTTGAAACGTGCATTGCGCGACTTAGAAAGCGCGCTTAGATGCCTCTCTTTGCTGGGGTCATATTTGTTCTTCGAGCCGAAAATTGCGCCTCAGCCGCCCCCAGCGTTTATCCAGGGGGATGAACAAGATCAAATACTCGCCAAATTAAACGAAGAACGTCTGTTTCCGGAGGCGCTGGCCCGTATAGGCGAGGGCAATCGTAACAATCCGCGATCGCCTGACGGATCGCCCTCGCCAACTGATAGCGGCTCACCGTAACTGTCCATTCTCCGCTGTGCGAATCTGTCGCCGGCCTGTCACGCGAAGCCGATCCTACATCTTGACGGGCGTTTGTCATCTAGATAATACCCGTTTTGCGTGCATCAACAGCCTCCTCTCCCCGAAATGGGCGCGACCGCGAAACCGGTCTTCACCCTCTCCCCGCGCGCTCAGCTACTCTCGATTTCGCAGGTGCTGCTTTCCATTCTGGCCTGCCGATAAAACGCATATTGCCCGAGGACGATGCTGTAGATGTTGTATTCCTGAAAGCCCGGCAGAAGCGCTTCGTTCCAAGAAGCCTTGCATGTCGTTCCGTTCACTTCGATCGTCGTCGTTCTGACGCTCTGCGGGTGGCGCGCCGTTCCCACGATTCGATGCGGGCCGCCAACGCGCCGGCGGTAACTTCCCAGCGTCGACGTCGCGTTCCAAACTTTCGAAGCGAGCGCGTTCGCCGATTTCGTCGCCTCCTGAATATTGTTGGCGCCGGAGAGAGTAAGCGTGAGTTCTTCGGTGGTGATCCCCTCCGCATAGCCTGGGCGGACGCGCTCGTAGTAACTTTGGAAAACCACATGAATTTTGGTGGTCTTGCCCTCTTGGGCCGAAGCGACGGAAAACCCCGCCTGCCATGCGGCGAGGCCGATGACAATCAGGCGACGAGCGGGATTCATGGAAACCTCCTTGCAAAGGACGGCCCGCCGTGGTCACGCAATTTAAGGATCGCCCCCGCGAAGAAGCAGGCTAGCCGCCGCCGTCGAGGCTGGCGAATGGATTAGGGCGGACCCATCCGCCCTGACATGAGCGGGAAACAAGCTATCGCTCGTGGCCAAATTGCCGTGTCAGGGGGAAGGCTTCGCCCGCGCCGCAATGTCGCGAAGCCGATCGAGCGCGCCCTGAAGGATATAGGCGGCGGCCATCCGATCGATGACCTCGGCGCGTTTGGCGCGCGAGGCGTCTTGCGCGATCAGCGCGCGCGTGACCGCCGCAGTCGAAAGCCGCTCGTCCCAAAGCGCGATCGGCTTCGCGCAGAGCGGCGCCAGCCGTCGCAAGAACTCGCGCGTCGCCTGCGCCCGCGGGCCTTCGCTGCCGTCCATGTTGAGCGGCAGGCCGACGATCAGCGCAAAGACGTCGAAGCGTTTGATCTCGACGATCAACGCTTCCGCATCTTTCGAAAATTTGGTTCGCCCAATCGTGGCGAGCGGCGTCGCGATGCGGCGTTCGACGTCGGAGAGGGCGAGGCCAATCGTCTTGGTCCCGAGATCGAGGCCGAGAAGGCGCGCCTGTCGCGGCAAGAGATCGGCGAGCGCTTCGAGCGAAACGAGTTTGGGCGGCATTGCCATGGCGCTACCATGCGGCGTCTCAAGGCCCAAGTCTGTCCCTCTTCTAAAGGACCCGTCGCGATCGGCGACGGGTCGATATTCTCTTGACGCAAGTGGAAATAGTCGTCGCGGCTTGTTGCTTCGAAACTGTCCTTGGCGAGACAGCACCGCTTGAAATTTGCGTCCCGAGCCGTACGGGCAGAGGTCCCGCCGGCCGAGCTTTTCTTCGAGCTCTTTATCGCCATGCACGACGCGTCGGCCGCCCTTCACCGCTGTTTCGGAGGCAAAATCCGCTCCGGCGCTTGCTCATCGTTTCAAAAGCAGAATGTGGGTTCGAGGCGGCGGTTTCGCACGGCGGCCTCCTTTGAGGTCGAAAGGTTGGGCGGGCGCGGCTGATAAACCATCGCCGCGGAGAGAACAAGATATGGGCGGGCTCACCACTACGAGACGCCGCGAGAGCGGATTTTCTCATTGTTTGCATGGCGGAGCGAAGGCGCGAGATGAATTCGAAGTCAAGGACGACGCGCGAAGCGCGTCGCCGCCTCTGGCGGCGCTTCGCGTCCTTGAGTTCGAATTCATCTCGCGCAAAATGCTCGCCACGCAATCAATGAGAAGGCGGCGCTGAGATCAGCGCCAGTCTTGCATTTGTTTGAGTCAGGACACGACGGCCGAGCAGCGTTGACGGCGGGAGACCCGACGACGTTGCAACGCGAAAGCCGTCGATGCTATAGGGCGCCGGCGTTTTGAAGCTCGTTCGCCCAACCGGAGCCGCAAGTGTCCGTCGATCAGGCCGCTGTTCGCCGCATCGCGCGTCTGGCGCGTATTGCCGTCGCCGACGACGAGCTGCCGCATCTGCAAGGCGAGATCAACGCGATCCTCTCCTTTGTCGACGCGCTGAACGCGGTCGACGTCGAAGGCGTCGAACCGATGACATCGGTCATCCCGATGAAATTGCCGATGCGTCAAGACGTCGTCACCGACGGCGCCATCGAGGATAAGGTTTTGGCCAATGCGCCGCTGGCCGAGGATGATTTCTTCCTCGTGCCGAAAGTCATCGAATAGCAAAGCGCGCCTTTGCCTTTGCCTCTACGGATGCTGTTTTGACCGAGCTCACCGACCTCACGCTTGCCGACGCGCGCGACGCATTGAAGGCGCGCAAAATCTCCAGCGTCGAACTGACCGCAGCGCATCTTGCGGCGATGGAGCGCGGCCGCGCGCTCAACGCCTATGTGGTCGAGACGCCGGAGAAAGCTTTGGCCATGGCCGCGGCGAGCGATGCGCGTCTCGCCAAAGGCGAAGGCCGGCCGCTCGAAGGCTTGGCCGTCGGCGTCAAGGACCTCTATGCGACGGAAGGCGTCCACACCCAGGCCTGTAGCCACATCCTCGACAAGTTCAAGCCGACCTATGAATCGACCGTCACCGCGCAGCTCTGGCGCGACGGCGCGGTGATGCTCGGCAAGCTGAACATGGACGAATTCGCGATGGGCTCGTCCAACGAGACCTCCTTTTACGGACCCGTCGCTTCGCCGTGGCTGCCCCCGAATTGGAGCCAAGAGAAAGCGCGCGCCGCGCTTTTCGGCGACAAGCGCGGGCTGCTTGTGCCGGGCGGCTCGTCGGGCGGCTCGGCCGCGGCGGTCGCGGCGCGCCTCTGTCTCGCCGCGACGGCGAGCGATACGGGCGGCTCGATCCGCCAGCCCGCGGCGTTCACTGGCGCTGTCGGAATCAAGCCGACCTATGGTCGCTGCTCACGTTACGGCATGGTCGCCTTCGCGTCGTCGCTGGATCAGGCCGGCCCGATTACCCGAACCGTGCGCGACGCGGCGATCATGCTGCGCTCGATGGCTGGCCCCGACGCCAAGGATTCGACTTGCTTCGATGGGCCCGTTCCCGATTACGAGGCGGCGGTCGGGCGCTCGGTGAAGGGTCGCGTCATCGGCGTGCCGAAGGAATATCGCCTCGACGGCATGAGCGAAGAAATCGAGAAACTATGGGCCAAAGGCGTTGAATGGATGCGCGCCGCCGGCGCGCGCATCGTCGACATCTCGTTGCCCAACACGCGTCACGCCTTGCCGGCCTATTATATTGTCGCGCCCGCCGAGGCCTCGTCCAATCTCGCCCGCTACGACGGCGTGCGCTACGGCCTTCGCGAGCCAGGCGAGGACATCGTCGATCTCTACGAAAAAACGCGGGCCGCCGGCTTCGGCGCCGAGGTGCGCCGCCGCGTGATGATCGGCACTTATGTGCTCTCGGCCGGCTACTACGACGCTTACTATGTGCGCGCCCAGAAGATCCGCACGCTGATCAAGCGCGACTTCGAAAAGGTTTTCGCCGAAGGCGTCGACGCGATCCTGACGCCCGCCACGCCTTCGGCGGCCTTCGGCATTGGCGAGAAAGGCTCGGCCGATCCGGTCGAAATGTATTTGAACGACGTCTTCACCGTGACCGTCAACATGGCGGGTCTGCCGGGCCTGGCCGCGCCTGCCGGCCTTTCGGCGGAAGGCCTGCCGCTCGGCTTGCAGCTCATCGGTCGGCCGTTCGACGAGGAGACGCTGTTCGCCTTCGGCGAGGTCATCGAGCAAGCGGCGGGACGGATGAAGCTGCCGCAGCCGTGGTGGGGGTGACTCGCTGCTCATGGCATCCAAAGAGCCGATAAATAAACACTGTTGTAGTTGTTGACGTTAATACAAACACTCACTATATTTATGGCTGTTTTTTTAAATCGCGCCCATGAACAAGCACACGCCACCAAAATATCAGCCGCTGACCACTTATCTGCGAACACAGCGCGGCGATCATGTTCGAATGAGCTTTGCCGACATCGAACGCGTGATCGGCGCAAAGCTTCCGCATTCCGCCGACTCCCATCGCGCTTGGTGGAGCAACAACCCGACGAACAACGTCATGACACAGGCGTGGCTCGATGCGGGTTTTGAAAGCGAGCTAGTCGACTTGAAAAGCCGCAAGCTCGTCTTTCGACGAAAGCGTCTCACTACGCCGTCATCTACGTCTGCGCCGGGTCCTGTGCCGAGCCAGGGGTCCTCTGGCAAGCTTGCTTTGTTTGGGTGGCTTAAGGGAACTGTTGTTGTGAACGGCGATCTAACGGAGCCTGCGGATCCGGAATGGGCGAAACGCATCGATGACGAATACCCACCTGTTGCTTGATACTTGCGCGGTCATTTGGATCGCCGGCAATCAGCCAATATCCAAAGAGGCGCGAGATGCGATTGCGGCGGCTCTCGAAGCCGACGAGCCGGTCTTCATATCGCCGATTTCGGCATGGGAGATTGGATTGCTTGTGTCGCGTGGGCGGATCAGCCTTCAAATGTCCGCCGAGAAGTGGGTTCAACAGTTTCTCGAAGCGCCCGGCGTCAATCTTGCGGATATGCCCCCGCATGTTTTGATCGCTTCGTCGTTCCTCCCTGGCGCGCATCCTAAGGACCCCGCCGATCGGATCATCGCGGCCACAGCTCGAGAGTATGGCTACCGCGTCGTGACGCGCGACCGAGGGCTGCTCGCCTACGCTGAGGCGGGCCACTGTCAAGCTCTGGTCTGTTGAGACCACGAAGAAGGATCGAACATGACCGGTTCGAGCTCCAAGCTCATCAAGGGCGCGACGGGCGACTGGGAAGTGATCGTCGGCCTCGAGGTCCATGCTCAGGTGACGTCGCGGTCGAAGCTTTTCTCGGGCGCTTCGACCGAATTCGGCGGCGCGCCGAATTCGCATGTCTCGCTGGTCGACGCGGCGATGCCCGGCATGCTGCCGGTCATCAACGAAGAATGCGTTGATCAGGCGGTGCGCACCGGGCTCGGCCTCAAGGCGAAGATCAATCGCCGTTCGACCTTCGACCGCAAGAATTACTTCTATCCGGACCTGCCGCAGGGCTATCAGATTTCGCAATACAAGAGCCCGATCGTCGGCGAGGGCGAGATCCTCATCGACCTCTCGCCCGACCAGCAGATCAGGGTCGGCATCGAGCGGCTGCATCTCGAGCAGGACGCCGGCAAATCCCTGCACGACCAGTCGCCGACCATGAGCTTCGTCGATCTCAACCGCTCGGGCGTCGCGTTGATGGAGATCGTCTCCAAGCCGGACATGCGCTCAGCGGACGAGGCCAAGGCCTATGTGACGAAGCTTCGCGCGATCCTGCGTTACATCGGCTCTTGCGACGGCGACATGGAGAAGGGCAACCTGCGCGCCGACGTGAATGTGTCGGTGCGGCGGCCGGGCGAGCCCTTGGGCACGCGCTGCGAGATCAAGAACGTCAATTCGATCCGCTTCATCGGTCAGGCGATCGAGACGGAAGCGCGCCGCCAGATCGCGATCATCGAGGATGGCGGAACGATCGACCAGGAGACGCGCCTCTTCGATCCGAGCCGCGGTGAGACGCGCTCGTTGCGCTCGAAAGAGGAGGCGCATGACTATCGTTATTTTCCCGATCCGGACTTGCTGCCGTTGGAGCTCGACGAGGCTCATATCGACGCGCTCGGCGCGGCTTTGCCGGAATTGCCCGATGCGAAGAAGGCGCGCTTTATCCGCGACTACGGCTTGTCGTCTTACGACGCTGGCGTGCTCGTCGCTGAGAAGGAGACTGCGGACTATTTCGAGGCCGCGGCGGCTTCAGGCGGCGCGAAGCGCGACGCCAAGGCGGTTGCGAACTGGATCATGGGCGACCTTGCCGCCTTCGCTAATGCGCAAGGCGTGTCGATCGCTGCGACCCATGTCAGGCCTGAGCAGATCGCCGGTCTTGTCGACTTGATCGAAGCGGGAACCATCTCCGGCAAGATCGCCAAGGACGTGCTCGCCATCATCCTCAATGAGGAGAAGCACGCCATGCCGGCGACGATCGTCGAGCGGCGCGGGCTGAAGCAAGTGACCGACGCCGGCGCGATCGAGGCCGCTGTCGATCAGATCATCGCCGCCAATCCCGACAAGGTCGCGCAAGCGAAAGCAAAGCCGACGATGCTCGGTTGGTTCGTCGGCCAAGTGATGAAATCGACCGGCGGCAAAGCCAATCCGCAAGCCGTCAACGACGCGCTGAAGCGCAAGCTCGGCATCTAAGCGACGCGAATCGCGCCGTCCGATTCGGCGCGATTCGCTCGCTTCGCATCAATTACAAGCGTCGACTCGCATTCGCTGCGACAAATTTGTGTATGCGGCGCCCAAGAAAAATTCGATTGCGATGACGCGACTCGACGCTCGTTCGCTGCGCGCGCGTTGCGCGTCGACAGCGCCTCCATCGTCGACGCAACGCGCGCGATTCGCATCGAGGCGAGCCGCGTGCGAGCCGCGCGGCGCGCTGACGCATGAATCGCGAAGTCCCTAGAAGAATAAGGCGTCTCAGCGAGTCGGCTTGATCATTTTTCTTGCGCATCGCGCGCTTCGCCCTCAGCTTCCCGGCCTCTCGCGATGTCAACCAATTTCTTTTTGCAATCGCCTTTTGCGAGACGCGCGCGCTTGCTCATCTGCGCAGCATAATTCGATGGAGACGCGCATTGAGCGGTGATCGCGCGTTGCGCGCCGCTTGCTCTCGCGCGGAACGAAGCTAGCTTCGTGATGTTTGATGTCTGCGCACGACAGATGAGCGCGGGCGCTGATTTTAGAGGGACGAATCAAAATGGCGAAAGCTGCTGCAAAGAAGTCTGCTCGCAAAGGCGCGGCCAAGAAGGGCGCGGCCAAGAAGGGCGCGCGCAAGGGCGCGGCCAAGAAGGGCGCTCGCAAGGGCGCGCGTAAGGGCGCAGCCAAGAAGGGCGCGCGCAAGGGCGCAGCCAAAAAGAAGAAGCCAGCAAAGCGAAAACCAGCAAAGAAGCCGGCTAAGAAACCTGAGCCAGCCCCGGCCCCGCCGGCGATGCCAGAGCCGATGTAGGGATCGCTCGCGAGAGCGATCCCGATATTCTCCGCGCGGCGCAAGCTTCCTGCTTCGCCGCGCTTTTTGCATCGTCCACGCTTGCGCGGCGACGCGCAACGAAACGCTAAGCCATGATCACGGTCGCGTTTTATTGTCGCCGGCGCATATGCAGGACCCGGCTGAGCGAGCCGCTTGGCGAATAGAGGGATGCGCGGGAAGCGAGCCCCAGCCTAAGTCGTCCGGACGCAGGATCGTCGCTCTTTGGAAGGGAAAAATTTACCCGAGCCGCCGCCGACTTCAGGCGGCGTGAATCTGTCCCGTCGAATCATTGAGAAGCGTCAAGCTGCGGCCATCGGAAGCCCAGTTGTCCAACGCCGCGCGCAAGACTTCGACACATTGCGCGCTGACATTTTCGACGTTCGCAGCGTCAATTACGAGGTCATCGCCACGACAAGCGCGAAAAGTTTTGGCAAGCGTATCCGCGACCGCCGCATTCAGTGACGCAGGAAGATAAAGCGTTCTCATCGGACAAATCACAGCCTGACTATCGTTTCCGCCGGTCACGGCCGACTCCATTTTGCGCCTATGCCTTGTTCGGCTAGCGCCGTCTCTATCGCCTTGACGACATCTGGCACTGTGTCAGCCGGCTTTGCTTTTCCGAAAAGGAAGCCTTGAGCTTCGCGGCACCCCTCCGAGAGAAGGCAGGACAGCTCTACGTCGTTTTCGACGCCTTCTCCCAGGGTCACCATACCGAGATTCGCCGCCAGGCCCATCGCGGCTCGAACAATCGCCGCGCTCGCCTGATCGGTCGGCAGAAGCTTGATGAATGAGCGGTCGATTTTGAGCTTATCGAACCTGAAGTCTCGAATATACCCTAAGCCGGCATAACCGACGCCGAAGTCGTCAAGCGAGATCCGAGCGCCCAACTGACGAAGGCGATTCAGCGTTTCGATCGTATGCTTGCCGCGATCAAGAAGCACTGACTCGGTGATTTCCAGCTCGAGGCGCTCAGGCCTTAGCACTACTTTGGCAGATTGACAGTTTATTAGCGGGCGAGAGGTGAAGCTTTGCGCTCTGATTCGAGGAGCGTGGGGCATGGCGGATTGGCGAGGAGAGCTTTCGGATTGGCTGACGCCGTTCTTGGCCAAGCTCGGCC
>DATGHD010000155.1:0-2268 GCA_035308145.1 Roseiarcus sp. | reverse complement strand
TGCAACAGGAAGCGGGGAAGTCGCGCAAGCAGAAGCGGACGATTCTGCAGCTACACGCCGATCTGGCGGCGCTGGGTTACGACGGCTCCTACAATCGCGTGGCGGCGTTCGCCCGCGACTGGAAGGCGGCGCGACAACTCGAACAGAGAAGCACGGGCCGGGGTGTCTTCGCGCCCCTGGCTTTCGGCGCCGGCGAGGCTTTCCAGTTCGATTCACATGGGGTGTTGAAGGTCAAGCGCTTTGTTTTGGCCGAGCGGCGTCTCGTCGTTGGATTGATAAAGTCACAATTTGAGCATGGCCCTTTCGGGCGAGGGCTGGGACAACGTCGTTCGATATGTCGCCATTTGCTGTTGGCGGCGAAGATGGCGAGCGCAAGGCGTGGGTCAAGGATGCGCAGCACCGGCGAAGCCGGCGCGAGCGCGGCGAGCGTCCTTGACGCGCGTCTCGTCGTCTCGCCAATAATGTCGCGCTCAGCGGATGCCGGTCGCCCAGCGTCGGTCAGAGCAGCCTGAACACGTTCGAATTTGCGATCCATGGTCTGAGCCAGATTGCGTGACCCGGTCCGTTTCCAAAAGCCGGTTCAAACTCACATTCGGTCGCCGCCCGAAGCGGCCGCACCCTTATCCCGCATGCGCTGCGGCAGTGGCTCAGGAGAACGAAACCCAACTGGAGCTCGGCGTTTGAAGCCAAATCGAACTTCGGTTCGCTCACCTGGATCTTCCCGAGCTGATCGGGCCCGGGAGATTTCGAGGAACTGTTGCGGGAGGCGGTCAGGCGGCTTTCATTACGGCCCCTTCGACGACCACACCGGCTGTGACATATTTCCACAACGCGACGAGAAGTTTGCGCGCTAACGCGACGATGGTCGTCTTCTTCATGCGGCCGCCGTCGCGGGCGACCCGTTCATGGAACCAGCGCGATAGAGCCGATCGTGGTTGATGGCGTAGCCACAGCCATGCGAGTTGAATGAGGGTGGTTCGCAATCGCGCGTTGCCGGCCTTGGAGACGCCTTGCTCGCGATCGATCGATCCGCTTTGCCAGGGCGTCGGCGCCAGTCCGGCGTAGGCGGCAAGTTGACGGCGATTGTCGAACTGGCGGAAGAGCCCCTCAACCCAGAGGACAGCGGCGAACTCGGCGCCGATGCCTTTGAGGTCGAGCAGCATCCGTCCCGCCGGCGCTGGCTGTGCGTTGTGTTGCGCGGCGAGCAGCGCATCCCGTTCGATCTCCGACTGCTTAATCTGATTTAGCAGCATCTCCAACCGATCGAGTTCGCGACCGATCTGGGTCTTGAGATGCGTCGGCAAAGGCCGCCCGTCACCGGTCTTCAGTTCATCGAGACGTTGACGCCGATCGCGGCGTAGCGGCTCGTAATCAGATACGCCCTGAGCGAACAGCAATCCCTTAACGCGATTGACGTGCTCGACCCGCTCGGCGATCAGCACCTTGCGTTCGCGGCAAAGGCGGCGACGGTCCTCTTCCTCGGGCGTCGGCGCCCTAACCATGGCGCAGACCCGAGGTTCGCCGCGCTTATGGGCGAGTAGAGCGCGAAGCAGCGCCTCGCCGTCGATCCTGTCAGTCTTGGCGCGCCGCCGTCGCCGTGATGTCGCGATCGAAGCCGGATCGACGATGTGGCTTTCGACCCTCTCTCGCGTCAACACGCGATGCAGCCAGAAGCCATCGAGTCCCGCTTCCTGAATCGTGACGACCGGAAAAGTCTTGCCGGTCCGCGCCAACGCCTTCTGTTTCAGGTCCGAGAAGCGCGTCAGCAGCGCCGCGACATCTCCTGCTTGCACGGAATGCTTCGACATCTTCTCGCCGCCGCCTGGCGTCAACGACGTGATCAGCCACACCGAACGGCTGAGTTCCAAGGAAATGAAGATCGCGGCAAGATGGGTTTGTATAGCGATCGGCGCTTTGGTTTGATCGGTTTGGGTCGGCATGGTCGTCTCCAAAGTGGGCGGTTTGCAAGCTCACTCTGCCAGAGCGTCGCCCGCTATCCACATCCTCATGGGATCTGGAGCCGGGCTGGGTGCCGACGAAGATGGGCGGCCCGGGGGCTCCCGACGATATGAAGCAGGCGCATCTGACACAAGTTTGGCTCGCGGCTGGGGACGATCCAAGGGCCGACGTGACGGGCGAGTATTTCTATCACCTGAAACGAATGGCTCCGAACCCTGAGGCCCATGAGTCGACCCTGCAGGACCGCCTGATCGCGATTTGCGCAGACATCTCGGGCGTCGCGCTGCCAGTGTGACGCGGCGCGCGCCA
>DATGHD010000154.1:0-6128 GCA_035308145.1 Roseiarcus sp. | reverse complement strand
ATGACAAGCGCAGCGCCGAATTGATCGCCGCCGCGCGGCCGCTGGCGGTGACGTTCCATCGCGCTTTCGACGTTTCGCGCGATCCCTTTCTCAGCCTCGACGCGCTGATCCGCCTTAAAGTCGACCGGCTCCTGACCTCGGGCCAGGCGCCGAGCGTCATCGAGGGCGCGCCGCTGATCCGCGAGCTTATTGCGCGCGCGGCCGGCCGGATCATCATTATGCCGGCGGCGACATCGCGCCGCGTAACGCCGCTCGCGTCGCGGCCGAGACTGGCGCGGATGAATTCCATTTCGCGGCTTTTGGAAACGAGCCGCGCGGCATGCGCTGGCGCAATGACTCGGTCTTCATGGGCGGGACGTTGCGTCCGCCCGAACATGACCGCGCTGTGACAACCGCTCGGGCGATCCGGGCGGTGACGGCCGGTTTGGCGAGGGCCTGAGACGTCGCTATTTGCACGATTGCAGTAGAAAGTTCCTCAAATTTTGCTAGTTTCCCCCTGGGCGGCATTTAAACGTTCGGGGAAGGGCGCAAATGAATATGAGATCTTTTCTGCGTGTCGCGGCGTTCGGCGCGCTTTTGTCGGTCGGATTGTTCTCGGGCTCCGCCCTTGCTTGCAAGGGCACGACGACGCTATTCCGGGATGATTTCTCGTCGGAGGATCCGGCCTGGGGGCTCACTGATCCTACGACCGCCAAGGTCGCCGACGGGGCGATGCAAGTAACGACCAAAGCTGGCGGATACTACGCCAATCTTCTGTACCAGGGCATGAACTTTCCTGGCGCGGACGCCTGCATCGACATCGTTTTTCCCGCAACGCCCACCAAGGCGGCTACGCAAGGGGGATTCGGCGTTTGGACCGGTCGAGGCTGGGACTTCATCTACATCGCCTCGGATGGAACCGCGGGCGTCCAGGGCCTACAGGGAAATAATTGGGTGACGCCGGTCCCGGCGCGCAAGGCCGCCTCTCTCAAGGCGACGCCGGGCGCAACCAACACGTTGCGGATCGTATGGGCCGCGCCGCCTGCCGACAATGCGAAGGCCGCGCCTGACCCCTTCATCACGATCTATATCAACGACGCTCTGTTCATCAAATACAAGGCCGTGCCGAACTCCAACAACGACCGGGCGCTCGCGATTTACGCCGTTACGGAAGGAACGACATATCTATTCAAGAACCTCGCGGTCACGCAGCCCCAGTAGCGGCGTCGCGCAGGAGCTTTGTTGGCTCAGGGCCGCGCAAGGAGCGCGGCCCTGAAGCCGAAGTCGCTTGGCCGAGCGGTTTCATCGGCTTCGACCCTCAATTCGCCACGTTGTCTTGAACTTTGTGGCGGTGACGGCGAAGCGCGCCGGCGAATTCCATAGGTTAGATTCCCATGCGAAAGATCATCACGGTTCTTCTTCTGGGCGTTGTCGGGTGGGTCGGCGTTGAGGCGGTCTCTCTGGCGTCGGCGAGCGCGGCTGCCGACAATCCTAAGAAGGCGACCATAAGCCCGCTCGCGCTGACGACGGTCGGGGTCTTCAAAACAAAGTCCGCCAACGCCGATAGGCTGCCGGCGCGCGCCGTCAGGCTGATTCCGGCGGTGGCCAAGCCGCGTTTGGCCGCCATGGGCGATAAGGCGACGCTCCATCAGGAGCCGGCCAAGCTCAGCGCGTTGGGCCGCTCGCCGGCTGTTGCTTCTGAACGCGTCATCGGCTTGATGAAGAACGTCCGCGGGTCGGCCGATTTTCGGGCGCTCGCCATTGCGTCAAGCGCCAAACCAATGAGTGGGGATGCGACGGCCCGAGAAATGACGCTATCCGGGGTGGTCGCGCCGGCGACGAACCGGGTCCTCCTTTCGACACTGAGGTCGACCGAAACCCGCGAGAGGACGAATACGAATACGCTGGCGGCGGCGGCGAGCGCGCTGTCGGCGAAGGCGGAAGTCAGGCCTGTAACGAACGGGGCTCTCCTCGTGAAGCTGACGTCGAGCGAACGCCACGAGCGCGGGTATGCGCCGGCGGCGTCGGGCGCTCTGTCGACCAAGGCGGAGTTGGGGCCGGCGACGGACCCGGCTCTCCTCGCGAAACTGACCCCGAGCGAACGCCGCGAGCGGGGGTATGCGCCGGCGGCTTCGGGCGCGCTGTTAGCGAGGGCGGACTTGGGGTCGGCGACCAACCGGCTTCTCCTCTCGGAAATGACGTCGGCTGAACCCCGCGAGCGGCGGAATATGCTGACGGCCACGACCGGCTCGCTGTTAGCGACGACGAAGCTGACGCCGGCCAAGATGATCGGGGAGCATTCCACGCGCGGGCGCGTCTATGCGCAGGCCGAATACGGACCGGCGGTGGGCGTGCGCCCGAAGCATTGGAAATAGCCGCGTCGAGCCGCTCGGCCCGTCGGACGACGGGTCGCGCGTCTCAGGGAGCGCCACGCGGACCGGAATGAGCGAACGGCGGGCTTGAGGGGCCAAGGACCAAGTGCCGTCGGAGGGCAGGGGGGCGTTGGTGAAAGCGTTGATGTTCCGGGTGGCGCTCGCCTTCGCGGCGCTCTTCCTTGCAAATTCGCACGGTTTCGCGCAGGCGCCGCCGTTGCGGAACGATCAGATCGACATCGCCTATGTCCCTCCGACCGGTCCCGATTACCAGACGATCTACCAGGGACTGCAGGCGCGGAAGGTTCTGGAGGAGTTGCGCGCGTTTCTCGCGCCGCTGAAATTGCCCCGCAAGATTATGGTCGAGGTGAAGCAGTGCGGCGGCCTGGAGGAGCTGTACCAGCCAGGTCAGCCGGTGGTCATCTGCTATGAATATGTCGCGGAGCTTCAGAAGCTTGCGGCGGGGATTCCCGCCGACGGCTCGGGCGCGATGGGCGTGACGCGCGAAGACGCGGTCGTCGGGGCCTTTATTCAAGCCGTTCTCCAGCAGACCGCCAGCGCGGTCTTCGACGTATTGGATACGCCGATCTGGGGGCGCGAGGAGGACGCCGCCGATAAGCTCGCGGCGTTTCTCATGTTGCAATTCGGACCGGACGCCGCGCGAAAGCTCATGCTCGGCGCGAGCTATTTCTTCGCAGCGTCGAACCGAACCTGGACCGGCGTCGATTTTTCCGACGAGCAGGGGACCGAGGCGCAGCGGTACTACAATTACCTCTGCATCGCCTATGGATTCGATCCCAAATTGTTCGGAGACTTTTACGACGGTCAGGGCAACGCGACGTCGAATGGCCAGACAGTCGTGCTGCCGCCGAGTCGCGAGTTCTGGTGTCCAAAGGAATACACCGACGAGAAATGGGCCTTCGACACGCAAATTCTTCCCCATGTCGACCTGAACCTTCTTCAACAGGTTCTCTCCCAAGACTGGCTGAAGCCTTATACAGGGCCTTAAGAACGCGAGCTGGCAGCGATGATGGAATCTCGAACGTCAGTCTGGAAGCGGCGCCTCCGCCGCGCGACAATGGCGGCTGTCGCGATTGGCGCCGCTCTTGGCGTCGCTCAGGCGCGCGCGCAAACGACGACGCCGGCGCCGTCAACGCCGGCGTCAACAACGTCAACGCCTGCGCCGACAACGGCCGCGCCGACGCCTACGCTCGATAACGCTCAAATCCAGATTTTCTATTCGCCGCCGCAATCCTCTTACCTTCAGCCGCTCTATCAGCGCTTGCGCGAGCGCCAATACCTCGAGCAACTCAAGAAGTTTCTTTCGCCGCTGATCATACCGCCTGGCATCACGCTGAAGATCACGACCAAGGAATGCGGAACCGTGAACTCCTGGTGGAGCGGCCGACAGGACGGGCTGTTCCTTTGCTATGAATGGACCGATTATGCCGAGCGCGTCGCGCCGGAAGTCCCGACGAAGAACGGCATGACGCACGAGGACGCGATTCTCGGCGCCTTCTTGCAGGTCACGTTCCACGAACTGGGACACGCGATGTTCGACATCTACGAAGTTCCGATCTTCGGCCGCGAGGAAGACGCCGCCGATCAAATGGCCGGATTTATCCTTTCTCAATTCGGTCCCGACGTGGCGCGCCGCACATTCCCCGGCGTTGTTTACATATGGCGGCAGCTCGCGACGTCGGACGGCAAGTGGACCCAGGACGACTTTTCCGACATCCACGGCTATCCCTTGCAGCGCGCCTATAATTATCTCTGCATGGCCTATGGCGCCATGCCCGCCGAGTTTCAGTACGTCGTGGACAACGGCTACCTTCCGAAGGAGCGAGCTTCGCAGTGCGGTCGCGAATTCGTGCAGATCCGGCACGCTTTCGCCAAAACCATCTATCCGCATATCGATGTGGCGAAGATGAAGGTCGTTCAATCGACTCAATGGCTGCTTCCCGAGGGAAGCGAAATTCCGCCGAAGTGACGAGGCGCTTGCGATCACGCTAACGATTAGGGCGCGATCCCAAATCTCAACGGCGCGGCCGTCGGATGCTTTTAAAAAACCTCCGCGGCGTGCGCCGCCTTAGCGCCTCAGGCGTCGAGGTCAGTAACCGCAAACGTCGACCCAACGCAAGCCGTACGGTCCCCAGACCTGGCGCCAGCATCCGTAATAGGCGTTGTAGTCATAGTCGTATCCCGGATCGAAGCCGTAGCCGACGAAGCCGAAGCGATGGTGATGGAAAAAGTGGTGGTGGCCGAAATCGTGATCGAAGTCGTGATGGCCGAAGTCGTGGCGGAAGCCGCCGAACGCCATCTGGTTGTGGAAGCCGCCAACGCCCATTTGGTTGTGGAAGCCGCCGCCGTTGAAGCCGCCGCCGTTGAAGCCGCCGCCGTGGAAACCGCCGCCGCCGCCGCCATGGAAACCGCCGCCACCGCCGCCGCCGTGAAAGAACATCGCGGAGGCGGGCGTCGCGGCGCTGATCACGAAGGCTGCCGCGGTCAGGGCCAGAGCGCTGGCGCGCGAGTTTCGCTGCAAGGCGGCGAGTTTGGACGCCAATGTTCGGAACATCATGGATACTCCTCAAGTTGGGCGCGGGCAGCGGCAGAGCTTTGCCCGCGCCGGAGGAAGCGCGTTGAGTAAACACATGAGGGCGGCGAACTATTTCTCGCCGCGGCAGACAAAGTGCTGGGCTCACGCGGTTTTGATGCCGCCCAGCATTTAACAAGCGAAGACGGCACAAATCGCCTCGAAGCGCGCCGCGCAGAAAACCTCCGCTCTCTTGGGCTCGGCCTTGTTCTTCGTTGTCGCGCCGTTGACGCTGGCCGCCGCGGTCCCGTGGCGGGGCGCCGCCTCATTGGCCGCCGGTTCCGTTCGACGCGACCTTCAAAGGTAGAGGCGGCGGAATTTATCGCGGAAGATTGCCGCTTCGATCACCTTTTGCCGTTCGCGCGCCGCGCGCCGCGACCGCGCCGGATGAAAGACGAGCAGGATCAGCCTCCGGTAGAAGGTGTCGAGCGTCAGATGAAGGCTCGGCGGCAGGTCGCGAACGCTTCCGCCGAATTCGAGGACTTGCTTGCGCAAATTCGTTTTGCCGACAATCGCGCGCTCGCTCCGGTCCTTCCATTGGAGCGCGAGAGAGCCGCATGATCAATTCTCAATCGCATCGTTTCGTCCTGTCGAAATAGGCGGTAATCACGTATTCCGCGTCGTAATCACGCGCAGCATACATGCCGTCCCGGCAGACGCTTGAGGAAAGACCGCCGGCCGCTTTTAGTCTCGGTTTGGTCGGGATTGCGGATTTGCGTCCTCGATCCACGCTTTGGCGATGGCGCGACGTTCGATCTGGAACTTGGCATGTTCGTCGTAGCGGATCACGATGCGCTCCGCGTAAATTGAGCGAGAGCGTATACTCCTGGCGCCGTTTGGGGCCTCAATCGATAGTCAGGTCGCCCCGCTGCTTGCCTTCCCCTTGCGCCTCCCTTATATCCGCGGCCATCCCACAGGCGGGTTTCCGCGGCGGCTGATTGTAAGCCGTCGCTCCGGTGGGAGGCCAAAAGCCTCCTTCTAAGGTCCGCCGAGGCTATAACCGGAAAGGACTCTTAAGGCATGTCCCTGCCTGATTTCACCATGCGCCAATTGCTCGAAGCAGGCGCGCATTTCGGCCATCAATCGCATCGCTGGAATCCGAAGATGGCGCCCTATATTTTCGGGGCGCGCAACAACATCCACATCATCGACCTCGCCCAGACCGTGCCGCTCTTCCACCAGGC
>DATGHD010000153.1:0-17360 GCA_035308145.1 Roseiarcus sp. | reverse complement strand
AACCGGTCAATCCAATCGAGATATTCCGGCGGCAAATCTTCCCGGTATTGGCCGTACATATCGTAACCCTCCGCGACCAATCCATCGAGCGCGCCGATATTCAGCGGCATCATCAATCGGCGCCAAAGATCCGACAGATCGTGTTGCGGCCAGCGCAAGTTGAGCTTGATCTCCTCGACACGCGCGCCCGCCTCTTCAAAGGCGCGAACGGCCTTGCCGACCGCGTCGGCCACCTCGCGCTCGACGGGAAACACGTCGAGGTTCGGGCTGTAGGCGATCCGCAAGTTGCGGATCGAGCCGCGCAACGACGCGGCAAAGTCGGGCGTCTCTTCCAGCGCGAAAGGATCGCCGGGATCGTATCCGGCGAGGGCGGTAAGCGCGAGCGTCGCGTCCTCGACGGTGCGGGTAATCGGTCCCTCGAAGACGAAGGGCAAATTCCCGGCAAAGGCGTTGGGCCGGATGACGACCGGCACCCGGCCGAACGACGCCTTGTATCCGAAAACGCCGCACCAAGCGGCGGGATTGCGGATCGAGCCGCCGGCGTCGGTTCCCTCGGCGACCGTGAGGAGGCCGTCGGCTACCGCCGCCGCTGATCCGCCTGACGAGCCGCCGCTGTTCCGCGTCATGTCGAACGGGTTTCGCGTGCAGCCGAAGAGATAATTATCGCATGTGCCGCGAAAGCCCATGATCGGGCTATTCGTCTTGCCGACGACGATGGCCCCGCCGCGCCTTTCAATTCGGTCGGCGAAGACGCATGAATAATTCACGGTGCGGTTCTTCAGCGCCCGGATGCCGCCATAGGTTGAAATCCAGCCGGGCTTGAAGTCGAAGAGATCCTTGATCGCCACGGGCACGCCATGCAGCGGTCCGAGAGGCTCGCCGGCCATCACGGCCTTTTCCGCTTGGCGGGCGCGGGCGCGCGCTTCGTCGAAGGCGGTGAAGATCAACGCGTTGAGGCTAGGGTTTCTGGCCTCGATCCGGGCGATTGCATGCTCCATGACCTCGACGGGAGAGACGACGCGCCGGCGGATCAGGCCGGCGGTTTCCGCCGCCGTCAGCGGCGCCAATTGATCGTCCATCAGCGTCTCCCCTGGCGCTAAACGCCTACTCGCCGCGCGCCTCCAGCCGCCCTGGTCGCCTCGCGCGCGCAGCCGCCAATCACGGCGCTGCAACGGCGGCGGCCGGCGCGTCGTCGGTCAGCGTCGTGCGTCGCACGTCTCGCGTCTCGTTGCGGTCGAATCGACGAGCCCGATGCATCGTCACGCGATTGTCCCACATCACCAGATCGTGCGGCTTCCAGACATGGGAATAAACGAACTCTCGCTGCGTTGCGTGCTCGGTGAGATCGCGGAGGAATATGCGCGCCTCGGGGATGGTCCAGCCGACGATCGCTCCGGCGTGCGAGGACAGGAACAAGGATTTGCGACCCGTCCTTGGATGGGCGCGCACCAGCGGATGACTCACCGGGCGGAAGTTGGCCGCCTCCTCTGCCGTCAATTCGGTGAAGCCGATCGCGGCGCGCGAATAGATCAAGGAATGCTCGCAGATGAGATCGGCGATCTCGCGCTTGGTTCCCTCATCGAGCGCGTCATAGGCGGCGCGCATATCGGCGAATTCGGTATTGGCGCCCCATGAAGGGATGATCCGGCCGGACAGGAGTGAATATTTGGCCGTGACGGGACGGTACGAACTATCCGAATGCCAAAGCTGATCGGCCAGCTTGAAGAGCCATATGCGGTCGTCAGCCGCCATGATCTTGCCCGCCGGCGTCAGGTTGGAGAAATCAGCGACGCCCGGTCCGAGCCGCCTGTCCGACGGCTTTCGGATGTCGCCGGGCGTATCGTATTTTTCCAGCCGGCCGAAGCAGCGCGTGAAGGCGAGCTGTTGCTCGTCCGATAGCGGCTGATCGCGGAAGACGAGGACCGCATGGCGATCCATCCCCGCCTCGATCGCCGCGATGTCTTCGGAGGATAGCGGCGCCGCGCAGTCGACCCCGGAGACCTCGCCGGCGAAGCCCAATGGCGCCGACCTGATCGAAACCGCCATCGCTTCCTCCCGTTCGCGTGTCCGGCGGACAGATTCGATGACTCCGCGGCGGAGAAGTCGGCTTGCCGACATTAGCCAGACATGCTAGCCATCTTAGCCGTTAATACGTATAAAAGAAGGCGGTCGTGCAAAAAAAGGCGACCCAGAGGGATGTGGCGCGCCGGGCGGGAGTCTCTCAGGCGACCGTTTCATTGGTGCTGGCCGGATCGGCTGGCCCGGCGATCAGGCCGCTGACCTCGGCGCGCGTTCTCGAAGTCGCCCGCGATCTTGGCTACGCGCCCAATCGGTCGGCCCAAGCCTTACGGACCAAACGCACGCGAACCATTGCGGTCGCGGTGCCCGATATCAGCAACCCTTTCTTCCCATCGCTGCTCAAGGGCGTTCAAACCGTCGCCGATCGCGACAAGTACGACGTCTTGGCGGTGAATACCGATGGCCTCGCCGAGCACGAACAGCGCTTTCTGCGGTGGAGCCTCGAAGGTCGCGTCGACGGCGTCATCGGCGTCTTTTTCACTTTGCGTGCTGAGGATTTCGAGCCGCTCATCGCGCTTGGCATCGGCGTCGTCCGCATCGAGTCGGCGCGCAAGCTTGCCGGCGAACTTCCCATCGACAATATCTACGTCGACAACCGCGCCGCCGCCGCCGCCGCGACGCGCTATCTCATCGATCGAGGCCATCGTCGGATCGCGATGATCGCCGGGCCGGCCGGTCCGCAGGCGGAGCGCGCGGCAGGCTATGCGCTCGCGCTCGGCGAGCGCGGACTTGCATCCGACATCGTCGGCGGCGCCGAATTCAGCGAAGAGGAAGGCCGCCGCGCCGCGGCGATCTTGATTGCGCGCAAGGCGCCGCCGACCGCGATATTCGCGGCCAATGACATTATGGCGATCGGCGCCATGAGCGCCTTGCGCGAAAATGGCCTCTCGGTTCCGAGCGACGTCGCCGTGGTCGGTTTCGACGATATTTTTGTGGCTCGGCTGGTGACGCCGGCCCTGACGACGGTGTCGCAGTTTCAACAAGACATCGGAGTAAGAGCGGGCGAAACGCTGCTCGATCGGTTGCGCGGCGCCGCGTCGGCGCGTGGGACGAGCCGCGAAATGCCGTTTCGTCTCATCGAGCGAGATTCGACATAGGGCGACGAAGAAGTCGGGAAAATGACTCAACCTCGGGAGGAAAAGATGATCAAGCGTACCAAGCTCGTGACAGCGCCCCTGAAGGGCGGCGCCGGCATCAATCGTCGCGGCGTGCTGGCTTCGGGCGCGGCGGCCGCGGGCGCGGCCGCCTTTGGGTTCCCCTATGTCTCGCGGGCGCTCGCCGCCGACTCTTTGAAATTCTGGCAGTTCTATGCGCCGGGCGGCGGCGTCGCGAGCCAATCAAAATGGTTCGAGGACATGGCGAAGTCCTGGAACGACTCCCATGACGTCAAGGTCGAGCTCGTCTATGTGCCGAACAACGCCTATATGGACGGCACCAAGCTTCCGACGGCCTTCGCCTCGGGCGCCGGACCAGACCTCTTCATCATCAGCCCGGGCGATTTCCTGCGCTATTACAACGGCGGCGTGCTTCTCGATCTCACGCCCTTCATCGAGGACAAAGCGCGCGCCGATCTCATCCCCGGCGTCATCGCCAACCGCATGGTCGACGGCAAGATTTACGGCTTGCCCATGGAAGTCGAGCCGATGGCGATGTACTACAGCGTCGACGCCTTCAACGAGATCGGCCTGACGGACAAGGACGTTCCCAAGACCTGGGACGATCTGCTGGCGGTCGGCAAGAAGCTGACCAACGACAAGCGTTTCGGCGTTCTGTTCGAAACCGCGCCCGGCTACTATCAGAACTTCACCTGGTATCCGTTCCTCTGGCAAGGGGCCGGCGAAATCCATACGAAGGACAGCAAGAGCGCGTTCAATTCGCAAGCCGCGATCCAGGCGCTGAAATTCTGGCAGGACGCAGTCAATATGGGCGTTTCGCCGCGCAAGCCCTTAGGCGGCGGCGGTTGGGACGTGGTGCCCAACCTCGCCTCCGGCTACTGCGCGATGCAGAATGTCGGCATCTGGGCGATTGCGCAATTGCGCGAAGGCGCCCCGAATTTCAAATACGGCATCTTCAAGCTGCCGACGCCGCCCGGCGGAAAGTATTTCACCGTCGGCGGCGGCTGGGCCTTCGTCGCCAATGCGCAAGGAAAGAATCCGAAGGCCGCCGGCGAGTTCTGCGCCTGGGCCCTGGGCTCGATGAGCCCGGATTCGATTGCGCGGGTCGTCGATTGGTGCACCAAGGCGAAGAGCGACATGCCGCCGCGCGCTTCCGCCCTGGAGGCGGGCAAAGCGGCGTTCGATTCCGGTTTCCTGAAAATCTTCACCGACGAAATCTACCCCGGCGCGCGCGCCGAGCCTCGCGTCCCGCCGCCGGTTTACAAAGCGATTTCCGACGCCATCCAGGCCTGCCAGCTCAACGGGCAAAAGCCGGAGGACGCGGCGGCGACGGCTTCACAGCAAATCGACGCCTTCCTTGCCAGCTACAAAGGCGCGCCGATACTCTAACGCCATGGCTGACAACGCGGTCAGGTCGGTTGATATCGCAATTCCGGCGGCCCAAAAGGCCGCCGGCTTTCGCCTGTCGAATCGTCATCGCGAATGGATCGCCGGCTATCTGTTCGTCGCGCCGGACGCGCTTGGCCTCTTAATCTTCGTCGGCGCGCCAATGATCCTTTCGCTGAGCCTCGGCTTCTTTTCGGTCAGCGGTTTCGGCGCCTATTCCTTTGTCGGGCTCGACAATTACCGAAGGATGCTCGGCGATCCTCTTTTCTGGCAGAGCCTGCGCGTCACCATCCTCTATGTCGTGCTGCTCGTGCCCGCCCTCTACGCCTCCGGGCTTGGCTTGGCGCTCCTCATCCAGAATGACACGCGCTTCAACGGCTTCGTGCGCACGCTTCTGTTCATGCCGCAGACGGTCAGCCTCGTGGTCGTGGCGCTCGTCTGGCAGGTGCTGCTCATCGACAAGATCGGTCTGCTCAATCGCTTGACGGGCTGGATCGGCCTCGGCGCCTATTCGTGGCTGGGCGATCCGCGGTTTGCGTTGATCGCGGTCGTCGTGATCAGCGTCTGGTTCTTGATGGGCTTCTACATGCTGATTTTCCTCGGCGGCCTACAAGACATCCCGCGGGAATATTATGAAGCCGCCAAGATCGACGGCGCCGGACCGGCCGCCTCCTTCTACCTCATCACATTGCCGCTGCTGCGGCCGACCAGCTTTTTCGTCTTGCTCGTCTCGACAGTGACCGCGGTTTGCGGCTCGCAAACTTTCGACCTCGTCTATGTCATGACCCGCGGCGGACCCGCCAATACGACGTCGCTGGCGATCTTCTACGTCTACCAGCAGGCGTTCCTGTTCAACGAATATGGCTATGCCGCGGCCATGGCTTCCGTCCTCGTGGTCGTCCTGATGTTGATCACCGTATTGATGTTCATGCTGACGCGCGGCGGGCGCTTCACCTATGAGTGAGACCGCCGCGGTCGAGCGCCAGATCGATCTTGCCGCGCTAAGGCCCGCGCGGATCATTCTCCATCTCGCCGGCCTGATCCTCGCCTTCATGGCGGTCGCGCCGCTGTTCTGGATGCTGTCGATGTCGTTCAAGGGCGCCAACGAAGTCTTCGGCGTCAATCTCATCCCGGATCGGCCGACCCTCGACAATTTCATCTATGTGTTCACGCAAGTCGACTTTTTACGTTACTTATGGAACTCGTTCTTCGTCGCCGCGATGGTGACGATCATTGCGCTGTTCTTCCATTCGATGGCCGGCTACGCGCTGGCCCGCCTGCGTTTCCCGGGGCGCGACGTCATCTTCCTGACGATGTTCGCGACCTTTCTGATCTCGCAGCCGGTGATCATCGTGCCGTTGTTCATTCTGGCGCGCGCGCTTCACTTGCTCGACAGCTATGCGGGCCTGATCATCCCGTCGATCTTCAACGCCTTCGGGATCTTTCTGCTGCGCCAGTTCTACCTCGCCGTGCCGCGTGAGTTGGAAGAAGCCGCGGTCATCGATGGGGCAGGCTATTTCCGCGTCTATTGGAGCATCATCCTCCCCTTAAGCCGACCCATCCTTTCCGCCTTGGCGATCCTCTTCTTCCTCGCCAATTGGAATTCCTTCCTCTGGCCGCTCACCATCACCTCGGATCAGAATCTATGGATGGTGCAGGTCGCGATCGCCAGCTTCCGCCAGCAATACAACGCGTCCTGGAACTACATCATGGCGGCCTCGACCGTGGTGGCTTTGCCGACCGTCTTCATGTTCGTGATCTTCCAGAAGCGCATCATCGAATCGATCAAGACCAGCGGCATCAAATAGCGCTCGGAGAGGGACGGGAACAAAAGCAATGGCGGAACGCTTTTCGGGCCTTGGCGTCAATCTCGGCAATCTCTCGCGCTTGTCGGACGCCAAGACGCGTTCGATCAGTCCCGAAAATTTCACCGGCGAGAAGGGCAGGGGCGGCATGGCGACGGAGGGAACCGGCGCCGTTCACGCGCGCGGCCTCGGCCGCGGCTGGAAGATTTCGCCCTCCGTGCGCATCGAGCCTGGCGCGACATTCACGCTGGGCGAGATCGAGGGGCCGGGCGCCATCCAGCAGATCTGGATCACGCCGGCGAACGTCAAATGGCGCGACCTGATCCTGAGAGTCTATTGGGATGGCCAAGCGCATCCCTCCGTCGAAGCGCCGCTTGGCGATTTTTTCGCCTGCGGCTGGGGACAATATGCGCAGGTCAGCTCGCTCGCTGTTTGCGTCAATCCGGGCCGGGCGTTCAATTGCTATTGGGAAATGCCGTTTCGACGCCGCGCGCGGATCACGCTCGAAAACCGCGATCCCGATGAACACGCCGTCGTCTATTGGCAGATCAACTATGCTTTGACGGACGTACCAGAAGACGCCGCCTATTTTCACGCGCGGTTTCGCCGGACTAATCCGCTGCCATTCAAAGAGGACTACATCATCCTCGACGGCGTCAAAGGCAAGGGCCACTATGTCGGGACCTATATGGCCTGGGGCGTCAACAATGGCGGCTGGTGGGGAGAGGGGGAAATCAAATTCTTCCTCGACGGCGACGAATACCCGACCATCTGCGGCACCGGCACGGAAGACTATTTCTGCGGCGCCTATAATTTTGACGCGGGCACAGTCGATCCAACCTTTCCGCGCGCCTATATTGAATTCACCTCGCCCTATTCGGGGCTGCCGCAAGTCATCCGCCCGGATGGAGCCTACCGTTCGCAGCAACGCTTCGGTCTCTATCGATGGCACATCACCGATCCCATTCGATTCGATGAGGAAATCCGGGTGACGATCCAGGCGATCGGCTGGCGCACGGAAAAGAATGAGCGGCGCTATTTGCCGCTCCAGGACGACATCGCCTCCGTCGCCTTCTGGTATCAGACGCTGCCCACCGCGCCGTTCCCGGCGTTGCCGGATCGCGACTATCTAGAAATCATTTAAGGCGCGACGACCCATGCGCCAATTGCCCGCTGACTACCTCGAGCGCGCCTATGCCGGCGTGCTCGGCAAGCTGATCGGCGTCTATCTCGGCCGTCCCTTCGAGAATTGGACCTACCAGCGCATCATGCGCGAACTGGGCCCGATCGAATACTACGTCCACGAGAAGCTCGATTGCCCGCTGATCGTCACCGACGACGACATCGCCGGCACATTCACCTTTATTCGCGCCCTCGAAGACCATGGCGCCAAGCCTGAGATCACGGCCGCGGAGATCGGCGAAACCTGGTTGAACTACATTGTCGAGCAGCGGTCGATCCTCTGGTGGGGCGGCAATGGCAACTCGACGGAGCATACTGCTTGGCTCAACCTGAAGCGCGGGCTCCAAGCGCCGGCGAGCGGCTCAATCGCGACCAATGGCCGGGCCGTCGCCGAGCAGATCGGCGCGCAGATTTTCATCGACGGCTGGGCGATGGTCGCGCCGGGCGACCCGGCGCTCGCGGCGCGGCTGGCCGAACAAGCTGCGCGGGTGAGCCATGACGGCGCCGCTGTCGATGCGGCGAAACTTTGGGCGGCCATGGAGGCGGAAGCCTTCGTCTCGCGCGACGTCGATCATCTCTTCGAGGTCGGGCTCGCGCAGATACCCAAGGATAGCGCCATCGTCTCCTTGATCGACGATTTGCGGGCTTGGCGCCGGGAGCATTCCGACTGGCGCGATGCGCGCCAGAAAATCGAAGACCGCTATGGTTACGACAAATATCCCGGCAATTGCCATGTCATTCCCAACCACGCCGTCATGGCGATGACGCTTCTCTACGCGGCCGACGATTTCTCACGGGCGCAGACCATCGTGTGCACGTCCGGCTGGGACACCGACTGCAATGCCGGCAATGTCGGCTGTCTTTTGGGGATCATGCACGGGCTTCCGGGCATTGAAGCGGACCGCGACTGGCGCGGTCCGCTGGCCGACCGCATGCTGATTTCCTCCGCCGATGGCGGCGGCGCGATCAGCGACGCGGCGCGCGCGACCTATCGTCTCGTCAATCTTGGTCGCCGCCTGGCCGGCGAGGCGCCGCTCGCCGCGCCGAAGAGCGGCGCGCGATTCCATTTCTCTCTTCCGGGCAGCGTCCAAGGATTCCGCTTAAAGGCGAGCGACGCGGCGAACGTGGCCCAGCTCGATAATGCGCCGTTCGAAAGCGGACGCGCGCTGGTCATTCGCTACGCCGGGCTTGGCGCGTCGCCGGTCGCCGCCATGACGCCGACGTTCACGCCGCCCGACGTCGTCAAGATGCGCACCTACGAGCTGATGGCGACGCCGACGCTCTATCCTGGCCAGACAGTCAGCGCCCGCCTCGTGGCGGACCGCGAGAATTCGTCATCCATCCAAGCGGTGTTGCGGATCGAAGTCTATGGCGCGAATGACGCGCTCCGCGCGTTGGACGGCGAGCCGGCCACGCTTTCGCCAGGGGAAGCCGCCGTTCTTCGGTGGCGCATTCCCGATCTCGGCGGGCAACCCATACACGAGGTCGGCGTCGCGCTCGCTGCGGCCGGCGGCAAAGCTTCGGGGTCGGCCGCCCTCGACTACCTTCGCTGGGATGGCGCGCCGGACCTGCATCTTCGGCGACCGGCGGAGGCCAGCGACTTCTGGCGGCGCGCTTGGGTGAACAACGTCAGCTTTTTTTCCAGAAACTTCCCGCAAGCGTTCCGAATTTCGCAAGATCGGGGCGAAGGCATGATCATCCACGGATCGCGCGAATGGACCGACTATCGGCTCACCGCGGAACTCGTTGCTCATCTTGCCGAAGACTTTGGCATCGCCGTTCGCGTGCAAGGCCTGAGACGGTACTACGCGGCGCTCCTGGCGCGAGAGGGCGCGTTCCGGCTCGTGAAGGTCTATGACGGCGTCGCCAAAATCCTCGCCGAGACGCCATTCGATTGGGCCTTTGAAACGCGTTACGACATCTCGATGCAGGCCGTCGGCGCCCATATTCGCTGCTCAGTCGGCGCGGTTGCGCTGGAGGCGGAGGATCGCGGCGATCGCGCGCTGGCCGACGGCGGCGTCGCGCTGATTGTCCGCCGCGGCGCCATCTCATCGAACGAGATTAGGATCGCCTCGCCCGCCGCTTGAAGCCGCGCGCTCGACCTCGCCTGCGCCGGTCCTTGCGTTTGAGCACAGCCACGATGGCGAGGGAGCAATCTTGCGCGCCGTTCATCTCGGGAATATCGGTTTAACGGCCGCGCGGTTTTGCCGGCGCGTACTCAAGAGAATGCGTCGATCGGGAGGAAACCCATGTTGTTGCCAACGACGCTGGTCGGCTCCTACGCCCAACCCGAGTGGCTGATCGATCGCGCCAAGCTCGCCGGACGCTTTCCTCCCCGCGTCCGGGCGAAGGAGCTTTGGCGCATCCCGGAGCCTTACCTCAGCGAGGCGCAAGACGATGCGACCGTGCTCGCGATCAAGGCCCAGGAGGACGCCGGGCTCGATATCATCACCGACGGTGAAATCCGCCGGGAAAGCTACTCCAACCGTTTCGCCACCGCGCTCGAGGGGATCGACATCGACAATCCCGGCATGGCGCTCGACCGTTCCGGCCATCCCAACCCGGTTCCGCGCATCGTTGGCAGGATCCGCCGCAAGCGTCCGGTAGAAGTCGAGGATTTGAAATTTCTGCGCAAGCGCACGACTCGCAAGGTCAAGATGACCGTGCCGGGCCCCTTCACGATGAGCCAGCAGGCCCAGAACGACCACTACCCGACTCTCGCCGAGGCGGCCATGGACTACGCCGAGGCGGTCAACGCCGAGATCAAGGATCTCTTCGCCGCCGGCGCCGATATCGTGCAGATCGACGAGCCTTATATGCAAGCGCGGCCGAAACCCGCCGAGGAATATGGGCTGGCGGCGCTCAACCGCGCGCTTGAAGGCGCGCCCGGCGTGACGGCGGTGCACATCTGCTTCGGCTATGCGGCGATCATCCACCAGCGGCCGAGCGCCTATTCTTTTTTGCCGCAGCTCAGAGGCTGCCGTTGCAAGCAGATCTCGATCGAGACCGCGCAAGCAAATCTCGACTGCGCCGTGCTCGCCGACGTGCCGGACCAGAAGATTATTCTCGGCGTGCTCGATCTCTCGACGCCTGAGGTGGAGACGGCGGAGACAGTCGCCGCGCGCATCCGCCGCGCGCTCCGCTACCGCAAGGCGGAGGACATCATCGTCGCGCCCGATTGCGGCCTGAAATATCTGCCGCGCGAATCGGCCTTCGGCAAGATGAAGGCGATGGTCGAGGGCGCGAAGATCGTTCGCGCCGAGGTCGGCGCATAAACGCCAATGGCGGCGAGGTCCAACTCGCCGCCATTCGCGAAGTTCGTCGGCCGCGGAGTGAGCGCTGCGCGAAAGCTACTTTTTCTGAGACTTCACATAGGCGATGTATCCGCGAACGTCGGCCGCGGGTTCTGAATATGCCGAGCCGAGCGCCTTCTCCATGGCCGCCATATATTGCTTGGCCCAGGCAGGCATCTGGTAGTCGATGACGGCGAGAAACTCGAGCGTGGCGGCGAGCCGGATGTCAGCGATGGACGGTTCCGCGCCGCCGATGAAAGCTTTGCCGTTCATATAGAACTTGTGCAGCACGTCCAGCGGCTCGGCGAGCGCGGCGATGGCCGCCTTCTGAGCCGCGTCCTTGGCGGCGGCGTCGGCGTCGCTCGCTCCGACCTCGCCGGCGTATTGGGGGAAGCCCAGCGACGGATAGGTTGCGCGGGCAAGGTAGGGATAGAGCGTGCCAATGATATAGAACATCGCGCTATCGACCATGGCGCGCGCGGCCGGCGCGGTCGGATAGAAGCGATCGAGGTGATGTCTATTGCAGAGATACTGCATGATCGCGCAGCTTTCCCAAACGACCCCTTTGGGCAGATCGGAAGCCTCCATCATCGGCGTCAAATGCGCCGGATTCTTCGCCATGAATTCGGTCGAACGGGTCTTGCCGTAGACGTCGTCCTCGGAGAAATCGAGCTTCGCAGCGCGCACGAAAACGCGCGCCGTCATATTGTTCACGCTCGGCTTTATGACATGCAGCTTAATCGCGGACATTCGGTCCTCCCATTTTTGACGATGGTTCGTCGTTGCGTCCAACCCTACTCCGCCCCTAGAAGCCGATTGCTTCGTTCGGCGCGTCCAAGCACTCTACCTTCTATACGGATTCTTCGCCGCCCGATCTGCCGAGAGGCTCTTGCGCGCCCGTGCAACAAGAAGCTCGATCGCATCGGCCAAGTGAACCTCGGAGATGGCGCGATCGCCGCGCGCGACGCGGAGAAGATGGGCTTCATAGAGCACGTCGGCGTGGGTGAAACCCGCCGGAGGCTCGAACTTATAGCAGGAAAGTTCGATGAGAAGGCCTAAAGGGTCTTCGAAATAGATCGCGTCGAAGATCATGCGGTCGCGGACGCCGGTGTGTTTCACGCCGCGCGCGTCGAGGCGCTCGATCGCCTGCATGAACACGGCGCGCGAGACGTTGAAGGCGAGATGGTGGACGCACCCGACCTCAGTCGGCGTGCGCCTGCCGAGGGACTTACGATCCTCGCGCGTGAAGACCGTTATCAGGCGTCCGTCGCCGGGATCGAAATAGAGATGGCTCTCGATCGCGTCATCGAGATTGGGCTGCTCGAAAATGAAGGGCATGCCGAGAACGCCCTCCCAGAAGGCGATCGACGTTTGGCGATCGGCGCCGACCAAAGTGACGTGATGGAGACCCTGGGTCTGAAGCTTCTGCATCGTCATTGGTTCAGACTTTCTCGACCAGCTTCGATTTGTATTCGCTTCGCGGCAGGCTGCCGGCGGGGATCAGCTCGATCTCCGTCGTCACCACGAGCTTGTCGCGGAGCCTAGCGCGTATGCGGTCCGCAAGGCCTTCCGTCTCGGCGCCGGGCGCCGTCTCGACGCGCACCGGCAGCGGCGGCTCCTGCCTGACGCCCGCCGCGCGCGGACGGATCATGATCAGGCCGGTGACGGCTGGCGCGAATTCGTTGACGACCTCTCGAACCGCCGACGGAAAGACATTGACCCCGCGCACGATCAGCATGTCGTCGGTTCGCCCGATGCAGCGCAGGCGCGGCGAGGTCCGGCCGCAGGGACATTTGTCCATGTTGAGACGAACGTGGTCGCGCGTGCGGAAGCGCAGCAGCGGCGCGGAGCGGTTGACCAGATGGGTGAGGACAAGCTCGCCTTCCGCGCCCGACGCCAGCGGAACTGGCGCGCCGGTCGCCGGGTCGATCAGCTCGAAATGCACGAAACCGCGGCCGCTGAAATGCATTCCGCCCTTGGCCTCGCACTCGCCCCAGAGCGACACCGAAATATCCCCGATGCCCATCGCTTCGGTGACGCTCGCGCCCCAGGCCGCCTCGAGCTTCGCCCGCATCGCGGGTTCGCCGCCGCCTGGCTCGCCCGCCACCATCACGCGTTTGACGCTTGAGTGCGGCAGGTCCATGCCGCGCTGGCGCGCCCATTCCGCCAAATGGAGGGCGTAGGACGGCGTCATCACGGCGGCGGTGGGCTTCAAGAGGTCCACCGCCGCCATCAGGCGCTCGGTGTTTCCGGTGCCGACCGGGATGTGGCAAAGATCAAGGCGGTCGAAAGCGCCAAGCGCCGCGCCGGCGACAAAGGGGCCAGCGTTATAGGTCGAGACGACCCGCTCGCCGCGCGTTACGCCTGAGGCGGCGTAGGAGCGCGCCGACGTTCGCACCCAGACTTCGAGGTCAGACGCCGTCAATGGAATATAGCTTGGCGTTCCGGTGGTGCCGCTGGTTGAATAGATGCGCTTAATCTCGTCGCGCGACGCCGTTCGATGCGCGCCGACCGGCTCATCGCGGCTTCGCGACTGACGGAGCTCGTCCTTTTCGGTGAATGGCAGGCTTGCGATCGCATCGAGGCCGCCGACGGCGCTCGGCGAGCGGAAGCCGGCGCGCGCAAGCTTCTCCTGGTAGAAACGAGACCGATCAAACAGGTGCTCGATCTGCGCTCGATAAAGCGGCTCATCGCGCCGCGCCTGCCCGTCCCATGACGCTGCTTCGATTTCCGGGTCGACCATCGTCATGAGGCTTCGCCTGACGCGTCGACGGCATGATGAATTGCCTCTTCGCCCTTGGAAGCCAGGAAAAAGCCGATCGGCGCCTCGAAGAATTCAGTAAAGGTCGTCTTCCCCATGAGATCGAAGGCGAGATCGCGTCCTCGAACCGTCACGCAATCGCTGCGCGCCGCCGAGATGGCGGTCGTCGCGGCGCCGCGCTTGCCGACCAGCATGCCAAAATCCCTCCAGGCCTCAAGGCCTTACCGGCGTGTCCTTCCTGGATATGCTTTGCCGAAAAGAATACCTGCAAGCAGGCGCCCGTCAAATTCGAAACCCCTCTCAATGTTGGCGTCCAGGCAAAGCCGGCAGTGCAAAAAGAAATGCTCAACCGAATGGAGGATCAGACGCTCCTTCGCGCGCCAAAGTCGAACGTGTCCGCAACGTGGCGCCTCAACCACGGAAAGCCCGACTAGCTCCGCGGCGGCGCGCCGAAATCCAGCGCTGGGCCTTTGGGGACGATTCCGTTCGGATTGATCATCCTGAGGCTGCCATAATAGTGCAGCTTGCACTGGTCGATGTCGCAGGTCGCGGCGACGCCGGGCTCTTGATAGAGCGCTCTCGTAAAGGACCATAGCGCCGGATATTCGTAGACGTGGCGCAGGTTGCACTTGAAAAGGCCATAGTAGACGGCGTCGAACCGGAACAGCGTCGGAAACAAGCGCCAGTCGGCCTCGGTCATCCTATCCCCTAAGAGATAGCGGCTCTTGGCCAATCGCGCTTCCAGCCAGTCGAGCGTCTCGAAGAGCTCGGTCGCCGCCGCTTCGTAGATCTTCTGCTCTTTGGCGAAGCCGCAGCGATAGACGCCATTGTTCACAGTCTCGTAGACGCGCGTATTGACGGCGTCGATCTCGGAACGATGCGCCGCCGGATAGTAGTCTGTCCGGTTGCCCGTCAGCGCGTCGAAAGCGCTGTTGAACATGCGGATGATTTCCGAGGATTCGTTGTTGACGATTGTCCCTTTCTTTCTGTCCCACAGAACGGGCACGCTGACCCGCCCGGTGTAGTTAGGGTCGGCCTTTGCATAGAGCTCATGCACGAAGTTTGCGCCGGTGATCGGGTCCGGCTCTTTGAACTTCCAGCCGCCCTCGAGCATGAGCGGGTCGACCACGCCGAGCGACACCACGTCTTCGAGGTTCTTGAGCGCCCGGAAGATCAGGGTGCGGTGGCACCAGGGACAAGGGTTTGCAACATAGAGATGGTAACGTCCCGCCTCGGCGGGAAAGGGCGACCCGCTATCGTTCGAGACGAAAGCCCGGAACGCGGCGGCGGCCCGGACGAAGGCGCCGCCCCGGCGATAGGCCTCTTCGTTTTCGGTCCATTTGCCGTCGACGAGCATTCCCATAATGGTCGCTCCCGCGTTTCGCTGAGGCGACTTTCATTGCTCCGTTTTAACGCCGCTCACAAGCAGGAGGCGGCGCAAGATCGATCTTGCTCAGATTGAGATGAGCGATGGCGCCCGACGCTTGACGGCTGCAACTGGCGATCGGCCGCCGCTGAGGGTGAACAAAGAGAAACGATTTGTTGCCCTGAGGATTAGCGCCGCCGAAAGCCTATCCCGAGGATGCCCGTCCAAAGCGCGGCTTTCATCGTTCGCGTTAACCTGAAATGGGCGCCTCAGAGCGCATCGATAGTGCGAGGTACAAGGAAAGCCGCTTAGTTCTCCAAGGCCTGGGCTTCATGGAGCAGGTTTCTGGCGAGTGGTTGGAGGCGTCCATGAAACACGTTTCGAGCTACAACGCTTTCGCCATCTTGTTTACATTGACGTTCTTTGGCAGCTTTGCAGCGGTGATGGTTCACTTCGGGTAAAGCGCGTGCGGAGCGCCGCGGCGCGGATTTAGGGGCAGGTTCTTGAAGCGCGCGCCCCTTTTTTACCGGTCGACATTCGGCCTTTGTCCGCCTTCTCGCTCTCGCAATTGAGCGCGGACCTAGTCTGGCGCCGAAAACAAGAGCGCGATCAGCCCGGTCCAGCCCGTTTGATGAGAGGCGCCAAGCCCGCGCCCGTTGTCGCCGTCAAAATGTTCATAGAAAATCAACCGGTCCTGGAAGTTGGGGTCCTCCCATTGGCGTTTCGATTCGCCGAGATAGGCGCGCCGTCCTGTCGGCTCTCGCGCGAATAGACGCTGTAGCCGTCGCGTCAGCTCAAGCGCCACCCCCTCGAGCGTCATGATGATCCCGGATCCTGTGGGGCACTCCACTTTGTACTCGTCCCCGTAGAACTTATGAAGCTTATGAAGGGCGTCAATGATGAGATAGTTGATCGGCAGCCAGATCGGACCGCGCCAATTCGAATTGCCGCCGTACATGCGCGTCGTGCCTTCGCCGGGCGCGTATTCCACGCTGATCGTCTCGTCGCCTTGATGGACCCTATAGGGATGATCCTTGTGGTATTTTGAAAGCGATCGAATGCCGAAATCCGAAAGAAATTCCTTTTCGTCGAGCATGCGCGCGAGAACGCAGCTAAGCCGATAGCGCCGAAGCAGAGACAACAAGCGATAACCTTGACGGTTGGGCTCCCGCCAGTTTGAAACAAGCTTCGCCAGATCCGGGCGGTGATGAACGAACCAGTTCATCCGATCGGCGAAATGAGGAAGCGGCTCGGTGAAATCCTGCAAGAGGATTTCTGTGGCAAACAAAGGCGCGAGTCCGACGACCGAGCGTATCCGAAGGACCTCGTCGCTTTTGCCCGGCGACCTTAACACGTCGTAATAGAACTTGTCCTGATCGTCCCAAAGCCCCGTGGCGCCCGCGCCGCCGGTCGCGTGGATCGCCTCGGAAATATAGATGAAGTGCTCGAAGAACTTCGTCGCGAGATCTTCGAAAACATGATTGGTTTTGGAGAGTTCGAGGGCGATTCGCATCATATTGAGGGCAAATGTCGCAACCCATGCCGTCCCGTCCGATTGGTCCAGATGAGCGCCCCCCGGCAGCTCCTTTTTGAGGTTGAAAGGGCCGACATTGTCCAAGCCGAGAAAGCCGCCTTGAAAGATGTTGCGGCCGTCGCGATCCTCGCGGTTGACCCACCAGGTGAAGTTCAACATCAGCTTGTGAAAGATGCGTTCGAGGAAGACGATGTCGGCCGTTCCCTTCAGCTTGCAATCGATTTCGTACGCGCGAAACGCGGCCCAGGCCATGACGGGCGGATTGACATCGCTGAAGCTCCATTCATAGGCGGGCATCTGGCCATTAGGGTGGAGGACGCGCGCCTGCGTGAGCATCATGAGCTGGGACTTGGCGAAGTCAGGATCGATCAGCGAAAGAATCACGCCGTGAAATCCGAGGTCCCAGGACGCGAACCATGGATATTCCCACTTGTCGGGCATTGAGATGATGTCGCCGCCCGAGGTCTTTCCGGGGTCGCCCAAGGCCAGATGGCCCCAGTCGGTATTTCGTCCGAACTGACGTTCGCGCGGCGGCGGCGGCTGCAAGGGATCGCCCTGCAGCCATCGGCGAATGTCGTAGCCGTAGTATTGTTTGCTCCACAGCATCCCTGCGAAGGCCTGGCGCTGCGCCAAACGCTGATCGGCGTCGGGGATCTTTGATTGAACGGCGGCGTAGAACTCGTCCGCCTCGGCGCGTCGTCGAGCGAGGACTTCGTCAAACAAGACCGGTTGCGAGGCGGCGTCGATCGGCGCGAGACGAACGTCGATCACGCTAGAGCCGAGGGCCGGGATGTCGAGTATGAAATGCGCGGCCGCCTTGGTTCCACGACGATCCGGAT
>DATGHD010000152.1:0-13435 GCA_035308145.1 Roseiarcus sp. | reverse complement strand
TACGAAATGGAACTTTGGTCCTGTTGGAGCTCGACGCCGCGCGCCATCGCGACCCCGGGCCGGAAGTGATCTTCATGACCGGAAGCTGGGCCGAATGCCCCGCCTCGCGCTGGGCGCCGGCGCTTCTGCGCGCCGTTTGGGAGCGCGCGCTCGCCCTCGAGCCGCCCAAAACGCCGTCATGAGCGACGCTCTAAGGATCGACTTCACGCGAGCCGAGGCGGCGCGTCGGCGCGCCGTCTATCGCGGGATTCTTGGCGCGAACCTCGCAATCATCGCCGCGCTCGGGGTCATTGCGCTTTTGGCGCCCGCGGCCTTTGCCGGGCTCGCAGGCGCGACGGCTGGGCCTTTCATTCGCCTGTGGGGCACCTTTCTTATTATCGTTGCCGCGTTGTACTTTCCTGGCTGGCTCGACCCGCTGACCGTCCGATGGCCGAACGTCATCGGCGTCGGCGCTCGGGTCGTCCTCGCCTTGGTCTATCTTCTCTTGGGCGGCGGGTTCCTATGGCTTGCGCTCTTTGAACTTGCTTTCGCCGTCGCGCTTGGCTGGGCCTATTCAAGATTTGTGCGAGCAGAGCTGATGAGCCGGCCTTAAAGAAGCGACCTCATGTGGCGGAAGACAAGGGAGCGCGCATGCCTGCCTTCGATGCGGTTCTGACCCTTGTCGGCGGTCCGACGGTGGTGATCGATCTTCTCGGCCTTAGGATCGTCACCGATCCGACATTCGACGAGCCGGGGACTTACCAAGGCGGCATCGAGCTGGAAAAAACCAGCGGTCCGGCGCTGTCGGCCGCCGAAGTCGGGCCGGCCGACGCGGTCTTACTCAGCCACGACCAGCATTTCGACAATCTCGACCACGCCGGCCGCGCCTATCTTGCGCGGGCGCGCACGACGTTCACGACGCCCGTCGCGGCTGGCCGGCTTGGCGGAAACGCGATCGGCCTGGCGCCATGGCAAGGCGCGATCCTCGAAGGTCTCAACGGCCGACGTCTTTACGTCACCGGCGCGCCGGCGCGGCACGGGCCGCCCGGCATCGAGCCGATCTCGGGCGAGGTGGCGGGCTTTCTCCTCGGCGTCGACGCGCCGGGCGACGCCGTCTATTTCGCGGGCGACACGGTTTGGTACGAAGGGGTCGCGGAAGTCGCGCGGCGCTTCAAGCCGGCTTTGGTGATCCTCAACGCGGGCTCGGCCGAGCCGCGCGGCCGCTTCCATGTCACCATGGACGCCAATGACGCGATCGAGACCGCGCACGCCTTTCCGCATGCTCGGATCGTCGCGGTGCACAACGAAGGCTGGAAGCATTTCAAGGAGAGCCAGAGCGAGCTTGCGCACGCCTTCGATGTGCTGGGCTTGAGCGAGCGGTTGCGCCAACTGGAGCGCGGGAAGCCGGAGAGGCTGCGGTTCTAAGGACGTCCTTTCGGAAAGAGGATTGGCGCTATCAATCGATCATCCTATAGGCCGGCAGCGTCAGGAACTCTTCGAACTCGCCGGCGAGCGACATGTCCGAGAAGAGCCGGATCGCCTCGGCGAAGCGGCCGCCTTCGAACACCGCCGGCGTAAACGCGGCCCTGAGCTTGTTCATTTCGTCGTTAAGCGTCGCCTTGAAGAGATCGGGCGTCACCTTGCGCCCGTCTTCGAGCGCGGCGCCGAGCTTCAGCCATTGCCAGATTTGCGCGCGCGAGATTTCCGCGGTCGCGGCGTCCTCCATCAGATTATAGAGCGGCACCGCGCCGCGGCCGCACAGCCACGCTTCGATATATTGGACGCCGACGCGGATGTTTTCGCGAAGCCCGGCCTCGGTGCGCTGGCCCTCATGGACTTTCAAAAGCTCGTCGCGCGAAATTGCGACGTCGTCGCGGGTTGCGGCGATCTGGTTCGGGCCAGGCATGAAGCGATTGAAGACCTCCATCGCCACCGGAACCAAATCGGGATGGGCGACCCAGGTGCCGTCATGGCCATTCATCGCCTCGCGCTCCTTGTCGGCGCGCACTTTGGCGAAGGCGATCTCGTTGGCGGCGGGATCGCCCCGTACCGGAATCTGCGCCGCCATGCCGCCCATCGCGAAGGCGCCGCGGCGGTGGCAGGTCTTGATCAGCAGCAGCGAATAGGCGGCGAGGAACGCCTTGCCCATCACCATCGCGGAGCGGTCCGGCGTCAAGAACGCCGCATTTTTGCCGAGCCGCTTGATGAAGGAGAAAATGTAATCCCAGCGGCCGCAATTGAGGCCCGCCATATGTTCGCGCAATTCGTAGATGATTTCGTCCATCTCAAAGGCGGCGGGCAGCGTCTCGATGAGCACGGTCGCCTTGAACGTTCCGACCGGAACGGCGAGGCGCTCCTCGGCGAAGACAAAGACGTCGTTCCACAATCGCGCCTCGAGATGGCTTTCCATCTTCGGCAGGTAGAAGGCCGGCGTCGCGCCTTGCGCCATTTGCGTCTTCGCATTGTGGAGGATGTAGAGGCCGAAGTCGAACAGCGAGCCGGACATTTCCTTGCCGTCGACCGTCATATGGCGCTCCGGCAAATGCCAGCCGCGCGGGCGCACCATCAGGACGGCGGGCTTCGGCGATAGCTTATAGGCCTTGCCGCTTGTCGGTTCGGTGAAGTCGATTTTGCCGTCCCAGCGATCCTTCAGATTGATCTGGCCGTCGATCAGATTGGCGAAGAAAGGGGCGGTGGCGTCCTCGAAATCGGCCATGAAAACTTTGGCGCCGGAATTCAGCGCGTTGATGATCATCTTGCGATCGACCGGACCGGTGATCTCGACACGCCGGTCGAGGAGATCGGCCGGGATCGGGGCCACCCGCCAGGCGCCGTCGCGGATGTCTTTTGTCTCGGCGAGAAAGTCCGGGGTTTCGCCGGCGTCGAACAGCTTTTGGCGCTCGCCGCGCTTGGCCAGCAACTCGCGCCGGCGCTTATCGAAGGCGCGATGCAAATCGGCGAGGAAGGCCAATGCGCCGGGGGTGAGAATTTCTTCGTAGCGCGGGCCAATCTTGGCGTTGATCGCCATGCCGGCGACGGTCTCCAGGGAAGGGGAATCGTTCACTTTTATCGCCTCGTCGCCGGTCTGGCCTCAAGACTTGATCACTTAAGGCAGGAAAGGCGCGATTTGAAGCGCCCGGGTCTGAGCGCTCGTCCCGCGTCTTATGAGCGGATTTATGCGCTCGAGGCTTAAATCGGAGGGACTTCTTACACCATTTGGCGCCAAACTCGGCGCTGTTCGGCCTCGCGAAGGGGAGGGGCCGAAATTCAAGTTGCGTGAAGAGGAGTTGCCGCTATGGCGCAAGGGGGCGATCGGGAGGATCAGGACGCAAATCCGGATCCGCTGCATTTTGTCGTCGGTCAGGATCGGTCCGGACTTTGGATCGTCTCCGAGACGCACGGCCTCTATGGCGGCATTTTCTGCAGCAAGGACGCCGCCTTGCGCTTCGCCAAATTCGACAGCGCGGAGAAGGCCGGCGATTGCTCCCAGAGCTCCGAGCGGCTCGAATTCATCTGCCCGCGACGCTAAGGCTGACGTTGGCGCTTGCCCTCGCCGCGCTCCGGCGCGAGATCGTACCCTCGCCGCTACCGGTTCTTGAACGCCGGCGCCCGCTTCTCGACGAAGGCGGCCATGCCTTCCCTCTGGTCTTCCGTCGCAAAGAGCGAGTGGAACACGCGGCGCTCGAAGCGCACGCCTTCGGCGAGCGTCGTTTCAAAAGCCCGGTTGACGCTCTCCTTGGCGAGCATCACCGAGGGCAGCGACAGAGCGGCTATGCCGGCCGCCGTCTTGATCGCCTCTTCGACGAGCTTGTCGGCCGGAACGACGCGTGAGACGAGGCCGCAGCGTTCGGCCTCCGCCGCGTCCATCATCCGGCCGGTCAGGACCAAATCCATCGCCTTCGACTTGCCGACGAAACGGGCGAGCCGCTGCGTGCCGCCGGCGCCGGGAATAACGCCGAGCTTGATCTCCGGCTGGCCGAATTTGGCGGTCTCGGCGGCGATGATGAAATCGCACATCATTGCAACTTCGCAGCCGCCGCCGAGCGCAAAGCCGGCGACCGCGGCGATGATCGGTTTTCGCGCCCGCGCGACGCCGTCCCACCCGCCGATGAAGTCATTGAGGAAGGCGTCCATATAGGTCTTGTCGCGCATCTCCTTGATGTCGGCGCCGGCGGCGAAGGCCTTCTCCGAGCCGGTGAGGACGATCGCGCCAATGCCGCTGTCGGCCTCGAAAGCGGCCAGCGCTGCATTGACCTCTTCCATCAATTTGGCGTTGAGCGCGTTCAGCGCCTGCGGGCGGTTGAGGCGGATGAGCCCGACCTTGCCATGCGTCTCGACGATGATCGTTTCATGGGCCATGGCGCTCCTCCGGATGCGAAAGGCGCAGAGCTAGCCGAGGCGGGCAGGAATGGAAAGCGGGCCGGCTCGAAAACCTCCGAACGCCAAATTGCGTCGGCGATTTCAGGCGCGACAATCGACGGCAGGCCGTGACCGCGGTTCACGTCTCCCCGCCGCCTACGCCCCCTCCCGATCCTTCAGCGTCGTCAAGCGCTGCAACTGCTGGAGCAGAAGCCGGCATTCGTCCTCGCCGCCGACCAGAGCCGCGATCCGCGCCTCATGCGCGATGCGGATCTCGTGCAAGGCGGCAAGCGCGCTCTGGCCTGCCTTGGTCAAATGCAGCGCATTGGCGCGCCGGTCGCCGGCGACCTGACGGCGCGCCACGAATTTGCGCCGCTCGAATTCGTCGATGAGCTTGACGAAATTCGAGCGCTTGATGCCGAGCGACTGAGCGATGGCGGCCTGCGAAGAGCCTGGATTGGAATCGATCGCGGTGAGCACGCCATATTGGGTCGGACGGATGTCATGCGCGGCGAACGAACGGATAAAATCGTCGAAGACCGCGATCTGGGCGCGCCGAAGCTGATAGCCGATCAGCTTGGTCAGTTGCGATAAGTTGACGCCCGGGCCCCGAGCCGCCCGCGCTTCGCTCCCCTCGCCTGCGTCGGTCACCGATCGCCTCGCTGATCTTAAAAGCGCGGCCTCGCCGTCTCGCCAATAGGACGGCTGGAGATAATTATGCTCTATCGCAATTCACGTTCGACGCAAAGGCGTGGCCAGCGGCGCGGCCGCGATGGCTCGCCGCCGCCGGCGGGCATGGACGGCGCGCCATTGCCGTCTTATTTCAGAGCCAGTCTGGCGAGATGGCCAGGCTCGATTTGAGGTTTTTGGAGCCGTCCTTTGAGTTCCTCGGAACCCAACGCCGCTAGGCCTTCGGTGGGCCGCCGTTTCTTCATCGCCTTGGTGGGTCTGGCGCTGATCCTCGGCGCGGGCGCGGCCTATGTGGCGATCCGCGCCGGCGCCGGCCCCCCGCCCTCGCTGATCGGCGGCCCGTTCAAACTCGAGGGGCCGGACGGCAAAGTCGTCACCGACGCCGACATGAAGGGCGAGCCCTTCCTGGTCTTTTTTGGCTACACCCATTGCCCGGACATCTGCCCGGCGACGCTCGCCGAGATTTCCGACGTGCTGGCCAAAATGCCGGATAAGCCGATCAAGGCGCTGTTCATCACCTTCGATCCCGAACGCGATACGGCGGCGGTGATGAAGGATTATGTGTCGAGCTTCGACAAGCGCATCATCGGGCTCACCGGGGACCGCGCGGCGATTGATGCGGTCGAGCGGGTCTATCGCGTCTATGCGCGAAAAGTTCCGCAAGAGGGCGGCGACTATACGATGGACCACAGCGCCATCGTGTACCTCATGGATTCGAAAGGCCGCTTCGTCGAGGCCTTCAACCTCGACCGCAAGCCGGAGGATTCGGCGAAGGAGCTCGAAGGGTATTTGTGAGGGTCGAATCGCGCGATGCGGGCCGTGGCGGAGGCGTCGGGCAATTATCGCGAAACCCGTCCGACAAAATGGCGATTGAGTACTGCGTCGCGGGTAATCCAGTAACCGACCTGCGCCGGCGCGATCATCGGCTGTGAGTCGTTCCTGGCGTGACCTTCGCGAGGCTTATCGCTTCCGCCGAACGCGCCCGAAATGCCGCCAGCAAGCTTCTCGGAGCCCGTCGAGCTCCTGCATGTTTGTCCTTTTTTATGACCGCGCGACGTGCGACCATGAGATGCGACAGGCATGATTGGGGGGATCCATGGGGCGCTTTTTTTCACGCACACTGGCGATAGGGCTTGCGCTTGGCGCGCCGACAGTCGCGGCGGCCGAATCTCAGGTTGAACGCGGAAAATACCTTGTAACGGTTGGCGGCTGCTCGGACTGCCATACGCCGGGGACTTTTCTCGGACATCCCGACATGACGCGTTTTCTCGGCGGGTCGGATGTCGGCTTTGCGATTCCGGGACTCGGCGTGTTCGTCGGCCGAAATCTGACGCCGGATAAGGAAACTGGTCTGGGCAATTGGACGGACGAGCAAATTATGACGGCTCTTACGGCAGGCAAGCGTCCCGACGGGCGCACATTGGCGCCGATCATGCCGTGGCCCGCGCTGTCGCAATTGAGCGCCGCGGACGCTCAGGCGATCATCGCCTTTCTCAGAAGCATCCCAGCCATTAAGAACCCGGTCCCTGGTCCCTTTGGTCCGAACGACACGCCTTCGGTTCTCGTTTTCACAATCGTTCCGGGCGATGTCTACGCAGCGATGCCGAAACCGCCGCCGCCAAAATAAGGGCCGATCGCCGCATGGGCGGCTTCGCCGCGCGGGGCGTCGGTGACGCCGCAGTCAACCCTTTGGCTTCGGTCCGCGCTTTTTCGGTCGCGGATCGCGGTCGACAGGCCCCCAAGCTACCCTTCACTTCACCGTGCGTGGCATCGTAGGAGGGTCGATGAGTGGCGATAGAGGCACGGTGGCCTCGCCTATCATCCAATAATCTTTAGCCCCCTGGTCCTTCATTTCCACAAAGGCGGCGTGAACGCAGTTATCGGGGCGAGCGCCGTCGTCAGGGAAGGCGTTATACAACCCTGGAAAGTACGGATGCCATTCGTAGCGATCCTTGAACCAGACATGAACGGCGTCGATTCCTACATCCGCTTCATAGTCAACCCGGTCAATGGTGCCGAACGCGTAATGGAAGTCCGAGACAAAATAGAAGTTGGTTATAAATTGAAAGAACCCTCGTAATCGTGGGGGATTTTTAGGTGACGTAAATATTCCGCCAAAAATCTCGTCGATCAGATGGCTCCTGAATCCACCATCACGCTGAAGCATATCCCAAAGATTATCATCCTCGTCGAAATCTCTGCCGTTGCCTTCACTCAAATACCACATCGCGTGCTTGCGGCCGAGAGGGTAGTCCTTAAGCTTTACTCCGATCGCGACGTCCACAACGCCCCTCGGAGGCCACGCTTTGCACGAGAGAGAGCATTCCGTATCTGAGTTTGGATGGAGCTGGATTTGCTCCCATTGCCGGCACGGCAAGTGATTATGAGGATCGGGCGCGATAAAATTGGTGGACGACGGCGCCTTACGCACCGCGACATCGAGGGTATCCCACGTGCCGTGTCTCAAGAAGCCCGTTGGATCGGGTTGTTCGGCCCTTATCGTTGTCCGTCCGACTTGTACCCCGAAGACATCAAAGAAGTGCGGGTCGAAACGGATCGGAAGCACCCGCCCGGTGGCCGATGAGTCCTTCGGATCGCTGATTGTCGCAATGTTGCGATTGGCGATTATCACGGACCCGCCCTTTCCGCCGGTGACCTCTATGTTCGCCCACCCACCCCGCCAAACTTCCAATACTGCAAGGTCTGGAAGGATGTGGGGCGCCGCGATATCCCGAGATCCAGCCCCAGAATTTGTCTCCAACGGATCGGTGCCGCGGAGGAGAGCGAGGTGGGCCGGCGAACGTGTGTGGCTCTTGTACCAGAACGACAGGGGCTTTACCCGAATCGGAACGGGCGGAAGATTCTCCTTCTTTAGCATCTCGCTATCGAGGCTAGCCATCGTCATCCTGCCGACGATATTGTCCGCCTGGGTTTGATAGCTCCGGTTTATGATGCTGCGTTTCTGCTTGTACGCGAGGACCGCAGCGGCAGTGGAGCCGCCGTAGAATTTGCGTTGCGCCTCATCGGCAGAAATGGACGCGCCATCCAACGATATCAGCGCGGTTTGAATCTTGCCGACGTGAGGCCCCGTCGCGCCAGGCAAGATATGCGCAGGATCCGATATCGCAGCCGCTTCAAGCCTTGGGTCGCCGCGGAAGAGTTTGCATTGCAGGCCCATGGGATAAGCTCCTCGTCGCTTACCCGTCTAGGTTATTTGACGTTACCGTCGCCACACGCCACTGTCACCTAGGGAACAGTTTAGCTTTTCTCGCCCCTTGAAAGCGCGTTCTTAAAGATTTGGCGGGTCTCGCGTGACTGGCGGCCGGTCAAAAGGTGTTCGCTTTCGTTAGAGGCGCCAGCGGGGAGCGCTTTATCCCGTCGGAGAGAGTTTGCGCCTCTTCTTTAGATTATTCCGCCGCCGCGAGGCGAAGCGCGCCGGCGTCGCGCATTTTCACGTAGAGAGCTGCCGGCGCGTAGTCATAGCTATTCGGCCAGGTCGGAACGCCCGCCTCTACGAACACGCGACTGAAGAACGCCGGGTCCCTGAGCGGATCGACCATGGGTCCGGTCCGCGTCGCAAGCTCGCTCAAATCGGCGACGCCCTCGCGGCCGTCGCTGAACCGCACCCAAAGGCGAAAAGCCTCCATCGGCCTGACCTTCACCACATCCACCATCGGATAATCAGTCGTCATCTGGTCGTGGAATCCTTTCAAGCGGCTGGTCGACGCGCGCTCACTATTCGCGTTTCAATGGAAGGACAACTGGCGGCGCTCTCATTTCGGCTACCTTCCCTCGCCCCTCGCCTCCGCCACAGCTTCGTCGAGCAGCGCCGCCAGCGCGGTCGGGTCCTTGGGAAAACCGGCCCTGATCCACCGCGCTTGCAGCCCCTTCAAGACCAGCCCGACTTGATGGCCGCTGGCGACGCCGCGGGCGAGAATGTCGGCGCCGGAAAAGGGCAGCGTCGGTTGCGGCGTGTCGGCGAGAAAACGCGCCGCGGAAACAAAACGCGCGTCGTCAGGCGCAGCGCCGGAATCGACATGGGCGAGGGCGAAAGCGTCCATCGCCGCTTGCCGGCCGTGCGCGAACAAAAGCGCGCGCAATTCGCCATGCGAAGGCGGCGCGCTCAAGCCATGCAGCCGCTCCAAAACCTGAGCGGCGCCGCTCAGTCTTTCGTATTCGGCGTTGGAGAGACGAAGCCTTTCGCGCAGGCGCTCGGCGTCCTCTTCGATGCGCAGGACGAGCGCTGCGAGGCGCAACAGCGCATCGGGCGGCGCTTTATGCGCGCGCTCGATCGCGACGAGACGGGCGTGTCGCGTAGGGTCGGGCGCCGCCGCGATGAGCGGCCCGAGCAATCCGGTCTCGCAGAGCGCCGTGACGACTTCGGCCGCGCGGGGCGCTTTCAAGAGCTTGAAGAGCTCGGCGGCGACGCGTTCGCGCGAAAGGCCGGAGAGCCCGTCGCGCTCCTGCACCGTGGCGAGGAAGCCCTCGGCGTCGAGCGCCCCTGCGCCATAGGTCGCCGAGAAGCGGAAGAAGCGCAGGCTGCGCAAGAAATCTTCGCGGATGCGCTGGCGCGCTTCGCCGATGAAACGCACGCGATGGGCGGCAAGATCGCCGAGGCCGCCCGTATAGTCATGGACAACGCCGTCGCGGCTCAATGACAAGGCGTTGATGGTGAAGTCGCGCCGCAGCGCGTCCTTGGCGAAATCGCGCCCGAATCTCACCTTCGCCCGGCGCCCGTCCGTTTCGATGTCCTCCCGCAGCGTCGTGGTCTCGAAGGGCGCGCCTTCGACGATGACCGTCACCGTGCCATGCTCGATGCCGGTCGGGACAGCCTTGAAGCCGGCGGCGCGCGCGCGCTTGATGACAGTGTCCGGCAGCGCGGTCGTCGTCAGATCGAAGTCGCTCGCTTTGAAGCCGAGGACGAGATCGCGCACCGCGCCGCCGACGATCCGCGTCTCTTCGTCGGCGCCGTCGAGCGCTTCGAGCACGCGCGCGACGCGGCCCTTCGCCAGGATGTTGCGATCGACGAGGCGCCCGTCGATCAGCGTCGGAATCGCGCTCATTGGATATGGCCCTGAATCAACCGGCCGTTCTCCACATGCGCGGGAACATAGACCCCTTGGCCGCGCGGCGCATAAAGGCCAAAGGCGACCATGCCGATCACCGCCACGGCGAGGCCAATCAGCGTCAGCGTCGAAACCCGGCTTTTCGTCCAATGCTCGACCGCGAGCGGATAGCGCGCGCGCAGCACAAGATAGATCGCGAAGACGGCGAACGGGCTGAGGAACAGCGCAATCGGCTCGAGCACAGCCCGCAGCATCAGGAATAAAGCCTCTCGTAGAGATTGCGTAAAATGCCGGCCGTGACCCCCCAGATGTACCGATCTTGATAGGGCATCGCGTAGAAATGACGACGAACGCCATTCCACTCGCGCGAATGGCGCTGGTGATTGGCGGCGTCCATCAAAAAACTGAGCGGCGTCTCGAACACTTCGTCAACCTCGGCGGCGTTGATGGCGAGCGTGAAATCCGGGTCGACGATCGCGACCATCGGCAGGATGCGAAAGCCGGTTCCGGTCAAATACGGATCAAGCCAGCCGACGGGCTCAATGGTGCGCGGATCGAGGCCGATCTCCTCTTTTGCTTCCCGCAAGGCGGCCTGAAGGGGCGTCTCGCCCGGATCGATCTTGCCGCCAGGAAAGGCGATCTGCGCGGAATGCCGACGGAGGTCTGAAGCCCGCAGCGTCAAGAGCACGGTCGCGCCGCCGGGCCTCGCGATGATCGGAGCCAGAACCGCCGCGGGCAGGGCGGCGCCCACAATCGCCTGGTCGGGGGCCGGCATGTTCAAGAGATAGTCGCCCCGTCCTGGCGTGGTCTGAGGATCGAGCGCGCCGGCGGGCAGTTCGAGCGACAGGCGCTCGCGCGCTCGCGCGCGAAAATCCTCGACCGAAAAGAATGCCGGCGCGACGTTCAAAGGCCTTCGAGCTCCGCCGCGCGGATCATCCGGAAAAAAACGCCGCCGGACGACACGCCGAACCAATCCACCCCGTCTTCGGCGCGCCTCTCGCCGAGCGCGACGAGATCATAAAAAAGCGCGCGTTTGACCAGCGCCCACAGGCCGCCGCGAACGAGCGCGTAAGGCTTCAAGCCCTCGGCGGCGCCCCGCTCGAAGCGCAGCGGATGGTCTTTGTCGATTGTGACGATATCCTCGACATTGGTGCGGAAGGAAAGGCGGCGGCCTAAGCCTTCGCCCTCGACGAACATCTCGACCGCCAGGAAAGGCGCATCGTCGACCCTGATGCCGACCCGCTCGACCGGCGTCACCAGCACATAGCGATCCTCGTCGCGCCTGAGGATCGAGGCGAAGAGCTGAACCAGCGGCGCCCGGCCGATCGGCGACGAATTGTAAAACCAGGTCCCGTCGGAGGCGATGCGCATGTCGATCTCGCCGCAATAGGGCGGATTCCACAAATGCACCGGCGCCGGCCCGCGCTTCTTCTGCGCGGACAGGCCGTCGAGCCCGCGCAAGGCTTGGTCAGGCGGCGCGCCAAGCGGCGCGCTCGGCGGAACCTTGACAGGAGGGGAAGTGTTTTTCGCCATAATCGTGGGCAAGCATCTTGCATCGCCGCAACGGCTCTTATGATGTCGCCGCAGCCTCGCCTAATGTAGTCGTCGCGCGACGAAGGGAAAACCTAGCCCGCTGATTCGCCTTAAAGGAGGCTTGATGACTTCGCTGCAAGACGCCGCCGTCACCGACTTGGAAGAGGCTGTCGCGCGAAGCGCCGAGGCGGCGCTGGAGAAGGTCGCCGCGGCGCGAGAGGCGATCGGCCAGGTCATTTTCGGCCAGGATCGGGTGATCGAACAAGCGCTTGTGACCATCCTCGCCGGCGGACACGGTTTGTTGATCGGCGTGCCGGGGCTCGCCAAGACGAAACTGGTTGAGACGCTTGGGATCGTCCTCGGGCTCGACGCGCGACGCGTTCAATTCACGCCCGATTTGATGCCTTCCGACATTCTCGGCTCCGAGGTGATGGAGGAGGCGAACGACCACAGCCGCTCCTTCCGCTTCATCAAGGGCCCGATTTTCGCGCAATTGCTGATGGCCGACGAAATCAATCGCGCCAGCCCGCGCACCCAGTCGGCTCTGCTCCAGGCCATGCAGGAGCACCATGTGACGGTCGCCGGCGCGCGTTATGACTTGCCGCGTCCGTTCCACGTCCTGGCGACGCAAAATCCGCTCGAGCAGGAAGGCGCGTATCCATTGCCTGAGGCGCAGCTCGATCGATTCTTGATGGAGATCGACGTCGGCTATCCGGACCGGATCGCCGAACGCCGCATCCTGGTCGAGACGACCGGCGAAACAGAGGCGCGGCCAAAGGCCGCAATGAGCGCCGCCGATCTGATGGAGGCGCAAAGACTGGTGCGACGCGCCCCGATCGGCGAGAGCGTCGTCGAGGCGATCCTCGACCTCGTGCGCGCCGCGCGGCCGGGGGAAGGCGATCCCGAGGCGACGAAGTCGATCTGGTGGGGGCCCGGACCGCGCGCGGCTCAGGCCTTGGTCCTGGCGACGCGCGCCAGGGCCTTGGTCGACGGCCGCCTGTCGCCGTCAAAGGACGATGTCGTCGCGCTCGCCGAGCCGGTGCTCAAGCACCGCATGGCGCTGACTTTTGCCGCCCGCGCCGAAGGAGAAAACATCAGCGACCTCATTCGCCGTCTCGTCGCCAAGACAGTTGGCTGAGATAAGATGGCGCGATCTTTGGGCGCGGCTTCATCGCCGGATCTCAACGCTCCTCGTTGGCGCGGCGAGGCGGCCATGCTGTCGGCGCGTCTGCCGAGCCTCGTGGTTGCGGCCAAGCGCGTCGCGCAGAGCGTAATGCATGGCGTGCATGGGCGTCGCCGCGCCGGCCCGGGCGAAAACTTCTGGCAGTTTCGTCCCTTCATTTCCGGAGAGCCGTCCGCCGGCATCGATTGGCGCCGTTCGGCGCGTGAGGACCGCGCCTATGTGCGCGAACGCGAGTGGGAGGCGGCGCATACTGTATGGATTTGGATCGACCGGTCGGCGTCGATGCGCTTTGTCTCGCCGCTGGCGCAGGTCTCGAAGATCGAACGCGCCGCCGTGCTGGGCCTGGCGGCGGCCGATCTCCTGGTGCGCGGCGGCGAGCGCGTCGGTCTTATCGGGCTGACGCGACCGCTGGCGACGCGCGGCGTGATCGAGCGCTTCGCCGAGGCGATCGCGCTCGACGAGCGGCTCGGCGACGAACCTGAGGTTCTGCCGGCGGCGCGGCCCTTGAAAGCGCATTCCAAGGCGGTGCTGATCGGCGACCTCCTCGCCGAGGACGACGTCATCCGCCACACCATTGGCGCGCTCTCCGCGGAAGGCGCCGAAGGCTACGTCTTGATGATCGTTG
>DATGHD010000151.1:0-29112 GCA_035308145.1 Roseiarcus sp. | reverse complement strand
TGCGGTCGAGGCGATTCGCGAAGGACGCTGGCGCGCCACGCTCGCCTACTACCCGGTGACGATGGGCGAGATGGCGCTCGAAGCCGCCGTCAAGAAACTCAAGGGCGAGAAGACGCCGAGCGCCATCAACATGGACGAAGTCGGCCCGCTGCCAGCCATCCTCGACAAGGCGGTGCTCGACCAGCATCCTGATTTCAAGGGCGAGTGGGAGCAGTAGGCGCCCAAGATCCGGGCCCGGCCAGGAATCGGCCGCGCATTGGCTTTCTCATCATCTAAAAGCTCACCTGGAGGGTTGCCGTGAAAGGCGCGTCCTATCGCGTATCTGCGGACATCGGCGGAACGTTCACCGATCTCGTCCTTCAAGATAGCGACTCCGGCCGCTGCGAAGCGTTCAAGATTCTGTCGACGCCGGCCAATCCCGCCCTCGCGGTCGTTGAAGGCCTCAACCGGGCCTTGCCGGCTGGCGCCGAGGTTTCATTCTTCATTCATGGCACGACCGTTGGACTCAACGCCTTCCTCACGCGTCGCGGCGCCAAGACGGCGCTTCTCACCACCAAGAACTATCGCGACGTCTATACGATCCAGGGCAATGACCGCGGCGAGATTTTCTCGATCCATTGGCGCAAACCGAAGCCGCTGATCGCTCTTGCCGACACCTTCACCGTTGATGAAAGAATCAACGCAAAAGGCGAAGTGGAGCGGCCCCTCAACGTCGCCGAGCTTGACGGCGTCGTCGCCGCCGCGAAGGAGCGCGGCTACGAGGCGATCGCCGTGTGCTTGCTGTTCGCCTTCAAGAACCCAGCCCATGAAATTGCCGCGGGGGCCTATCTTCGCGAAAGGTTGCCCGGAGTCTCGATCACATTGTCGCATCGCGTCTCGCCGGAATGGCGCGAATATGCGCGCACCTCGACGACGGCGATGGACGCCTATACGGCGCCGGTGATCAGGCGCTATCTTGATACGCTCATCGCCAAGCTTTCTCACCGCCTGCCGGAAGGCGGGCAGGTCTATGTCATGGAGTCGAACGGCGGAGCGATGAGCGCCGCCGCAGCGTCAGAGACGCCGCTTCAGACGCTGCTGTCCGGTCCGGTCGGCGGCGCGATCGGCGGGCAAGCGCTCTCCGAGGCGATCGGACGAGGAAACCTCATCTGCGTCGATATGGGCGGGACGTCCTTTGACGCCAGCCTGATCATCGACGGCCGGCCTTCGGCGTCGAATGAGACGATGCTCGAGGGCTTGCCGATTCAAATGTCGATCGTCGACATCCATGTGATCGGCGCCGGCGGGGGCTCGATCGCCTGGGAGGAGGCGGGCGCGGCGCGCGTCGGTCCTCAATCGGCGGGCGCGGCGCCCGGCCCGGCTTGTTACGGACAGGGCGGCGTCGAGCCGACGGTCAGCGACGCCAATCTTGTGCTCGGCCGCTTGGACTCGGCCAATTTCGTCGGCGGGAACATGACGCTCGACATCGAGAAGGCGCGCGCCGCGGTCGGCGCGCTCGGCAAGCGTTTCGGCCTCTCGACTGAAGCGATGGCGCAAGGGATCATTGACATCATCAACGCGAAGATGGCCGACGCGATCCGCACTATCACGATCCGGCGGGGAATCGATCCACGCGACTTCTCGCTCGTCGCCTATGGCGGCGCTGGGCCGGCGCAGGCCGCGGCTCTCGCCGAGCAACTGGAGATCCGGGAAGTCATCGTTCCCGTCATGCCTGGCGCCTTCTCGGCATGGGGCATGTTGCAAACCGACCTTCGCCATGATTTCAAAATGACGTACTACGGCTACTGGGATCGCGTCGACCGAGCCGACCTCGAGAGGCAATTCGCCAAGCTGGAAATGGAGGGCGGCGAGCATCTCCGCAAGCAGGGCGTCAGCGCCGAGGATATTTCCTTCGAACGCTTCGCCGATTTTCGCTATCACGGCCAGGAATATGTGCTGACCATTCCGGTCCCGCACGGGCCCATCGACATGGCGGCGGTCAGGACCGCGTTCGACGAGGCCTATGATCGGCAGTACGGCCATTCGAGCCCGGACTATCGCGTCGAGGTGGCCAATCTTCGCGTCGCCGCGCTCGGCCGGCTAAAACGGCCGGAGACCGTCGCGCCGCCGGCCGGCCCGTCGCGCCCAAAGCGCAGTCGCATGGTCCATTTCAACGGCAGGGCGCACGAGACGGCGATCATCGACCGAGCGAGCCTGGCGTTCGGCGACCTCGTTCAAGGTCCGGCGATCATCGAAGAGCCGACGGCGACCACTCTCGTTCCCGACAATTGGCGGGCGGAGACAATCGCCGGCGGCCACGTCGCCTTGACGCGCAAGACGAAGGAGAGCTGATTGGCAAACGCCGCCGCCGATCCGATCACGACCGAAGTCGTCAGAAACTTCGTCATTTCCTGCGCGCAGGACATGAACGCCGCCCTGTGGCGTTCGGCTTTCTCTGCGATCATCTATGAAGGACGCGACAGCGCCGTCGCGCTGCTCGACGAGACCGGCGCGATGCTCGGCCAATCGACCGGGGTGCCGTTGTTCATCGGCGCCATCGACGCCTGCGTCAAAATCGTGATCGAGCGCTATGGCGACGATATGCACCCCGGCGACATTTTCGTCCTCAACGATTCGTACCTGCAAGGCACCCATCTCCACGACATCACCGCCATCGGCCCTTTGTTCCACAAAGGGGAGCTTGTCGGCTTCGGCGCGGCGCGCGCCCATTGGCAGGATATTGGCGCGATCGACCCTGGTTCGACCATGGGATCGACGTCGATCTATCACGAAGGCCTGCGGCTCGGGCCGACCCGCATCGTCTCAAAGTTCAAGCCACTTTCGGAATGGTACGATCTTCTCACCCGCAACACGCGCCTCAAGGAGATGACGCTCGGCGACCTCAACGCACAGATCGCCGCCATCCGCACCGGCGAACGGCGTCTGGGGCAGATTCTCGATAGGATCGGTTCGAAGGTGTATCGCGCCGCGTGCGCCAATATATTCGAGCAGGCGCGGCTGCTCGATCGGCAGGCGATCGCCAGGCTTAAGGATGGCGTCTACTATCGCGAGGGCTATCTCGACGATGACGGCGTCGGGACGGCGCCGGTGAAGGTGGCGCTCAAGCTGACCATCGACGGCGAGCGGATGATCATCGATCTCGAGGGCTCGTCTGGCCCGGTCGAAGGGTCGATCAACTGCGGGGCCGTGCAGACGGTCTCGATGTTGCGTCTGGCTTATAAGACAATGATCAACCCGGAGCGGGCGATCACCGGCGGGTCATTCTCGACCATGGAGGTCATGATCCCCGAACGCTGCCTCTTCAACGCGCGGGAGCCCGCGGCCTGCGAATGGTATTTCACCGGCCTTGGCCTCCTCGCCGATCTGATGATCTCGTGCCTCAGCGAGGCGATGCCGGAAAAGGCGACCGCCGCCCACTACGGCGATTCCATGGTGGCCGCCTTTTTCGACATGGATCCTGACAAGGGCCAATGGATTTCCGTCGAGCCTACCGCCGGCGGCTGGGGCGGCACGGTTGGCGCAGATGGCGAGAGCGCCCTCATCAATCTCTGCAACGGCGGCTTTCGCAACATCCCGGCAGAAGTTTACGAGACCAAGTTCCCGGTCCGCGTCGAGGAATTCTCGTTGCGCAAGGATTCAGGGGGGGGGGCCGGGCGTTGGCGCGGCGGCTGCGGCGTGGTGCGCAGCTATCGCCTCCTCGACGAATGCTTTGGCGCTTTGTGGTTCGAGCGCTCGCGAACGCCCGGCTGGGGCCTTGCCGGCGGACAAGACGGCGCGGGGCCGTCCAATGAGATCATTCACCCTGACGGCGCAGTCGAAATGCCGCTCAAAATGCGCGCGCGGCGCTTTCCCAAGGGCACGCTCTTTGTCACCCGCACCGGCGGCGGCGGCGGATATGGCGATCCAAAGGCCCGGCCGGTCGAGGAGGTCTGCGCCGACGTCGTTAGCGGTTTTGTTTCGCCCGAAGAGGCAATGGCGCGATATGGCGTTGCGATCGAGCCTGACTTCAGCGTCAATATGGCTCGCACGGAGCCGCGGCGATTTCTCGCGAGCGTTTGGAAAACTCATTCGGTTGACCAATAGATGTCGCGGCTTACCCTCACCCCGGCCCTCTCCCGCAAGCGGGAGAGGGAGCGCGCCGCGCCCGAGGTGCGCGTTGGCGATCGTCCTGCGGCCCTTCTCCCGCTTGCGGGAGAAGGTGGCGCGAAGCGCCGGATTAGGGTGAGCCCCACCGTCGATCATTCGCTTGAGCCCAGCCTCTTGAAGGGTCGGAGGCGATCGTCGCGATGAACGCCGACGCGGAACGCATGACGGCGGGCGGCGCGCCTTTGTCGCATGACGTCTGCGTCCGTCTGAGCAAAGTCTGGAAAATCTTTTCCGGCGCGCCGGCGATCCGCGACGTCGACCTCGAATTTCGGCAGGGCGAGATCCACGGGCTCGTGGGCGAGAACGGCGCCGGCAAGTCGACGGTTGGCAAGATCGTCGGCGGCTATTATTCGCGCTCGTCGGGCGATCTCATGATCTTCGGCGAGACGGTCGGCCATTGGGACGCCGCCACCGCGTTGCGTCGCGGCGTCGCCATGATGCATCAGGAGCTGCAACTCGCGCCTTATCTCACGGTTGCCGAGAACGTCTTCCTCGGCATCGAGCATCATCGCGCCGGCCTGCTGATCGGCGACGAGAAACGGCGGCTCGGCGAAATTCTCGATATGTGCGGTTTCGATCTCGACCCGTCCGCGCGGGCGGGAGAGCTCAGCATCGCCTCGCAGCAGAAGGTCGAAATAATGCGCGCCATGGCGCGCGAGGCGCGCGTTATCGTGATGGACGAACCGACATCCTCCCTGACCGCGGATGAAGCTGAGCGGCTGCATGCCACCATGCGACGGCTCAAAGAGATCGGCCGCACCATCATCTATGTCTCGCATTTCCTCGATCACGTGCTCGCCATCTGCGATCGAGTGACGATCATGCGCGACGGAATAATTGTCCGCTCCGGCGAGACCAAGAACGAGACTAAAGCCACTCTTGTCGCTGCGATGCTCGGCCGCTCGGCGGCCGAGGTCGCCTATCCCGACAAGAAGGTTCCGCCGCCCCGCGCGGGAACCCCCATGTTGAAAATCCAGGGCCTGTCGGCGGCGACCGGTATCCGAGACGTCGCGTTGGAGATTCATGCCGGCGAAATCGTGGGTTTGATCGGCCTCGTCGGCAGCGGGCGCTCGGAAATCGCGCGCGCCATCTTCGGCGCCGATCCGGCGGCCGGCCAAGTCGCCGTCGATGGGGTTCCTTATGAGCAGCGCTCGCCGGACCGCTCCTTGCAGCGCGGCGTCGCCATGGCCCCCGAGGACAGGCGCAAGCAAGGGCTGGTGTTGACGCAGAACGTCCGCCAGAACATGACCCTCCCTCACCTCTCGTCTTTCTCCCGCATGGGCGTGATGCGAGGCGGCGACGAGGTTGGCGCGGTGCGCCGGTTCATTGACTATTTCGGGATCAGCCCGCGCAATGTGGACGGCGACGTCGCCAAATATTCCGGCGGCAACCAGCAGAAGGTGCTGCTCGGCAAATGGATCATGCGCGATCCGAAAATCGTGATCCTCGACGAGCCAAGCCGCGGCGTCGATGTCGGCGCGCGCCGGCGCATCCATGAGTTCATCGTCGATCTTGCCGGCCGCGCCGCCGGCGTCCTGCTGATCTCCTCAGAGATTGAAGAAGTGCTCGGCCTCGCCCACCGCGCCTACCTCGTGCAGGCCGGGCGTATCATCGATGAGATATTGCCCGCCGAAACTACGGTCGACCGCGTCTTGTGGAGATTGTTTCAGGGGCAGGCAGAAGAGACGCGGAGGGCGACATGAGCGCGCCAACGCCGGCTGCCGCGCAAACGCCGCGACCCAACAGGCTCAATGCCGGCGCCGTCGTCCGATTCTTAAGGCAATATGCGGTCGCCGTCATCGTCGCGCTGTTGATGATCGCGCTCACGCTGATGAGCAACTCCTTTCTGACGGCGGAAAATCTTAACAACATCCTCAATCAGAATGCGCCTTTGGCGATCATCGCGTCGGCGATGACCTTGGTCATCATTTGCGGCGGTTTCGATCTTTCCGCCGGCGCGATCTTCGCGGTCGCCAGCGTGACCGCGGCTTGGACCGCGCTTCACGTCAATCCGTTGCTCGGCCTCGCTGTCGCTCCTTTCGTCGGCCTCGTCCTCGGGCTGATCAACGGCGTCACGATAACCTCTCTCGGCATTCACTCATTCCTGGCGACGCTCGCCACCAGCCTTGTCTTTCGTGGCATCGCGATCCTCATCACCGGCGGCGCCCTCATTCCGGTTCGGATACCGCAATTCACTTGGCTCGGGCGCGAACGGATCGGTCCGATCTATATCGCCGTGATCGTGCTGATCGTCTTTGCCGCGATTCTGATGGGGCTGCTCAATCGCACGACTTTCGGCCGCAAGGTGTTTGCGGTCGGCGGCAATGAAGAGGCGGCGATCCTGTCCGGCATCCGCACCGCGCGCGTCAAAATCGTCACCTTCGCAATCGCCGGCTTTGCGTCGGGCCTCGCCTCGGCGATCGCCGTCTCGCGCGTCTCGCTCGGGCAGCCGGCGGCGGGCGCGGGCATGGAGCTCGAGGCGATCGCCGCCGTCATCATTGGCGGCACCAGCATTTATGGCGGCCAGGGCGCGATCTGGCGCTCGATCGCTGGCGTGATCATGCTCGCCTTGATCAACAACGGCTTCAATATCCTCAACGCCGACCCGTTCTTCAAGGATTTGACGACCGGCCTTGTGATCGTCGCCGCGGTGGCGATCAGCGCCAGCGGACGGCGTCGATAGACAGGGGCGGTCCGCGACCGCAGCTGATGCGTTTGTTCCTAGTTCTACTTGACGTGTTGGGGCGGCTGCGACGCGCGGGCAAGGAACGCGTGCTTGGTCAATTCGGTATCATGCAGGACCGAGGGCGGGACGTCGATGACGATGAAGGGCCGCTCCGGCTCCCGATAGGACGGCCAGGCCGGCAGCTCCAATCCGTTCGGATCGCCGGTTTTGATGAAATTGAGCCAGTAGCTGGAAGTCGCCTTCGCCAGCCGTCGATCGGCCTCCGTAATCAGCCAGGGACAAGCGTGGAGATTGTCAAACACATAGAGAATCTCGCCGGCGTGAAACGCGCCGGCTTCGGCGCTGGGCGCTGATCCGAACCAGCCCTCGGGCGTCAATGGGCATCGGTCGAACCTGAATCGGTAGAGCGCGGCTTTCCCGGTCGCTCGCTGAGCTTCGGTCCAGGCCCACGTTCCGTGAATGATGGTGAGGTCGCCGCCCAAAGCCTTGGCCGAATCTTTCTCCACGCTTCCTTTTCCGGGCGGATAGAAGGTCAGCGCCTCGCGGGTATGTTCGCCGAATATAGCGCGGACGAGCGACTCGTAAGACTGACCCGCGGGCGCGTCGCGCAGCACAGAAAAATTGAAGCCCTCGTCCTTGTTCCAGCCCGCCAAGAGAGGAACGTCGCTCTGTTCTCCGGCGGCAAAGACCTGCGCCGGCGATTTGGGCAAGAAATAACCGTCAATCGTCGGCCGAAAGCCAAGTCCAGGCGCCGCGGCAAGAATGTCCTCGGCCGGCGCCGAGCGCAACCTCTCGAGAGAGGTCGCCCCCAATTTCTGGACGAAGTCGCGGCCATTTTCCTCGGCCTCAGCTAAGCTCATGATTGGATGCCTGGGAGATTCAAACATGGCGCCGCTTTCGCCGATGGCGCGCGCAAAAAGCCCCTTGGCGAGCGCCGACGCCATCAGGGCGCTGACGACAATCGAACCCGCCGACTCGCCCGCGATTGTGACCCGATTCGGATCGCCGCCGAACGCGCGGATGTTGCGGTTCACCCAACGCAGCGCGGCGACGAGATCCAACATGCCGTAGTCGCCGGACGCGCGCTGAGGCGATTCTGAGGAGAGGTCGCGATGGGCCAAAAATCCCAAGGCATTCAGGCGGTGGTTGAGCGTAACGACGACAATTCCTCTTGAGGCAAGGTTCGTCCCGTCATAGCGAGGCTCTGAGCCAGAGCCCACGACGAACCCGCCGCCGTGGATCCAGACCATGACCGGGAGAAAATCGTCCTTCTCCCCGGCAGCCGTCGTCCAGATGTTGAGGTATAGGCAATCCTCTGAGATCTCAGCGCCAAGGACGATGTCGTCAAACACGACCCCTTGAATTGAGCACCGGCCAAAGGCGCTTGTTTCACGTACGCCCGACCAAGGCTTTGAAGGTTGCGGCGGACGCCAGCGAAGCGGACCGACCGGCGGCGCCGCGTAGGGAATTCCTTTGAAACAGCGCACTCCCGAGGCTGCGGGTTCGGGGACCGCAAGCAGCCCGTCGGACGTGGCGAGTGTCTTCATTGTGATTGGTCTTTTCTGTCGTGTTGCGGGACCAGTGGCATGGCGCAGGCGTAAGTCCCGTTCGCCGTCGGCGTCAACTGATATCGAGCTTCCAGCGTCGAACAGGCCGGCGTAGGCAACGTCGAGGACGACTCCGATCAGTAGGAACGCGGCAAACCGAGCACATGCTCGGCGAGATAGGCGAGGATCAGATTGGTCGAGATCGGAGCGACCTGATAGAGCCGCGTCTCACGGAACTTGCGCTCGATGTCGTATTCTTCTGCGAAGCCGAAGCCGCCGTGGGTCTGGATGCACATGTTAGCCGCCTCGAATGAGGCGTCCGCCGCCAGCATTTTCGCCATATTGGCCTCGGGGCCGGGGCTGGCGCCCGCCTCGTAGAGGCGCAAGGCTTCGCGGACCATCAACTCTGCGGCTCTCATATTGGCGTACGCCTTGGCGATCGGAAACTGCACGCCTTGGTTCTTACCGATCGGACGACCGAACACCTGCCGTTCCTTTGCATAAGCGCTGGCTTTGTCGATGAACCATTTCGCGTCGCCGATGCATTCGGCCGCGATCAGAATCCGTTCGGCGTTCATGCCCGAGAGGATATAGCGGAAGCCCTTGCCTTCTTCTCCGATGAGATTTTCCGCCGGCACGCGCAGATCGTCGAAAAAGACTTCGGTCGCGGCATGATTCATCATCGTCCGGATCGGCCGGATGGCGAGACCCTTTCCAACAGCTTCGCGCATGTCGACGAGAAGCACGGAGAGCCCGTCGGTTCGCTTCGCGCTCTCCGCCTGCGGCGCGGTGCGCGCCAAGAGAAGCATCAGGTCGGAATGTTCCGCGCGGCTGGTCCAGATTTTCTGGCCTCTGACGACATAGCAGTCGCCGTCGCGCCGGGCGACGGTCTTGAGCGCCGAAGTATCGGTGCCGCTCGTCGGCTCCGTGACGCCGAAGGCCTGCAGCCGCAGCGCCCCTTTGGCGATCGCCGGCAGATAGCGTCTCTTCTGCTCGTCCGATCCGTGACGAAGAACCGTGCCCACGGTGTACATCTGCGCATGGCAGGCGCCGCCATTGCAGCCGGCGCGTTGGATCTCCTCCAATACCGCGGCGGCGCCCGAGAGAGGCAGGCCGGCGCCGCCGTACTCTTCGGGCACCAAGACAGAGAGGTAGCCCGCCTCGGTCAGCGCATTGACGAATTCGGTCGGATAGGCCATCTGGCGGTCGAGGCCGCGCCAGTATTCGCCGGGAAAGCCCGCACAGAGCTTGGCCACGGCGTGGCGGATTTCCGGGTAAGATTCGCGATCGTCAGGCGGCATGGCGATACTCGCGTTTATTCCACCGGAGCATTGGCCTAGGACCTCTGCCGACAACGGCGGTCTGCGCTCCACATCTACAATTTATTTCGACGCGGATCCGCATGAGCCGCCAAGGATCAGCCGCGTTGGGAAGATGATCCGCTGGGCGGGCCTTTCGCTGCCCTCCGCCAGACGCTCGAGGAGCAATTGCGCCGCTGTGCGGCCGATCTCGTTGATGTCGCGGTCGATCAGCGTGAGGGGACCTGGGTAAAGTCGCGCGAGGTCCGTCTGATCGCAAGCAATGAGGGATATATCGCCCGGGATGGATACGTTCTGTTGTTGGATCGCCCTCAGCACGCCAACCAAGATGCGATTGCCTGCGGCGATAATCGCCGTCGGCCTTTCCGCGCCGTTAAGAAGAGCTGAGGCCTCGCGAAAGCCGAAATCCGCCGACAGGCTTTGGGCGCGGATGAGATCTTGCGGGCAATGCGCATTGCGTCGGCGGAACGCCTCGGTGAATCCGCGCACGCGCTCGCGGCCGGGGCGAATGCCGAGGCCGCCAGTGATCAAAGCGATCCGACGGTGGCCGAGGTCCATCAGATGTTCGGTCGCCAGGGCCATGCCGACGGCGTGATCGGTGAGGACCTGGTCCACCTCGAGCGAGATTTCGCGGTCCAGCAGAACCGAAGGCACCCGTAGTCCTTCCAGGCGTTTGAGCGTGCGTTGGTCCTGCTCGCTGTTGATGGTCATGATCAGGCCGTCGGCGCGACCGTGCTGCAGCATGTCGATCGCATCGGCTTCCTCGCGCGCTTTGCCGTTGGTGTTGACGAGATAGAGCGAGTAGCCGCGCTCGCGCATCTCCGCGTCCGCGGCCTTGAACGTTGCGGCATGGAGCGGGTTGGCGATATCGTCGACGACGAAACCGACGGTGAAAGTGCTGCGCCGACGCATATTCTGCGCCCGCGTGTCGGGCTGGAATCCCAGTTCCTGGATCGCCGCGCGCACTCTCCCAAGGGTCGCCGGCCGCACGGAGTCAGGGGTGTTCAGGCTTCGTGAAACGGTTCCGACCGACACGCCGGAAAGTCGCGCGACATCACGAATTGTCGCTGGCTTTTCCTGAGCCCTTTTCAATCCAGAGCCCCCTGATGCTGCATCGGGCCGCCCCGCGGTTGGTCGTAATTTTTCCTTATAGGCCAAATCTTTGACCGGAGCGAGCGCGGATAGCGGGAACGGCCACGGCACGCCCGCCGCTTGACCGCGCCTGCGGCCCTCAATAGGGTTGGAAACGTTTCTAATTTCATCGGATTTAGCGCCCGATGACGGCAAAACTCAAAATCGAACGCATCGAATGCGTGCCGCTCTGCATGCCGCTTCCGCGCACCTTTCGCGGCAGCAATTATTTCATGACTCATCGCTGCACGATCATCACCAAAGTCTATACGTCCGCAGGGATTGTCGGCGAAGTCTACAACGGCGACGAATTCGAGACGCAAGGAGAGGTCGTCAAGATCGTTCTCGACGAAATCCAGCCGCTTCTGATCGGCAAAGACGCCTTCAATATCGAAGGATGTTGGCAGGATATGCGCAAGCCGAGCTACAATATTTTACGCGACCGCAAGCTCGCCATGTGCGCTCAGGCTTGCGTTGACAGCGCGCTTTGGGATGCAGTGGGGAAGGCGCTCAATGCGCCGCTCTATAGACTCTGGGGCGGCTACACCGATCGCCTCCTCTCGATTTGCATCGCCGGTTACTACGAGGAGGGCAAGACGCTCGCCGATTTCGGCCGCGAGATGGAAGGCATCAAGGCGGAAGGCCACGCCGGCTGCAAGTTCAAGGTCGGCGGCCGCACGCCGCGAGAGGACGCCGAGCGCGTGCGCGTCGCCCGCAAGGCGGTCGGCGACGATTTCATCTTGATCGTCGACGCCAATCAGGGCTGGACGCTGCGCCAGGCGGTCGAGTTCTCTCGCCTCGCCGCTGATCTCAATATTCGCTGGTTCGAAGAGCCGGTCCGCTGGCACAACGACCGCCTCGACATGGCGGCGGCGCGTAGCCAGACCGGCATTCCGATCTGCGCCGGGCAAAGCGAGATCAGTCGCGCAGGCTGCCGTGATCTCATGATGGCCGGGGCGATCGACGTCTGCAATTTCGACGCCAGTTGGGGCGGCGGGCCGACCGAGTGGCGGAAGGTCGCGGCGATGGCGGCCGCCTTCGCCGTTGAGATGGGACATCACGAGGAGCCGCAGATTTCAGCCCATCTCCTCGCCGCGATTCCGAATGGGACCTATCTGGAGACGTTTCATCCCGATCGCGATCCGATGTTCTATCGACTGGTGGCCAATCGTTCCGAACTCAAGAACGGTTACTACGGGGCGCCGTCGGGACCGGGCTTTGGGCTGGAGCTCGATCAATCCACGATCCAGAAATATCGTGTTTGACTGACCCACAAGAGCGACGCCAGTCGTTTGGGGAAGCGAGCCATGACCGCCGAGATTCAGCGGAGCGCCAGCAACAGCGACGACGCGGCCGCTGCTTTGACCGATGAAGATCGGGTCGGCCTCTATCGCGCCATGGCGATGATCCGCGAGTTCGAGGAGCAAGTGCAGCGGAGCTATCTGGCCGGCCTCGTTCACGGCACCACCCATCTTTGCAATGGGCAAGAAGCGGTCTGCGTCGGCGTCGCCAAGGCGCTGCATCCGGATGACTATGTCAGCTACACCTACCGCGGGCATGGCCATTGCCTCGCGCGCGGCATGGATCTCGAAGCCGCCTTTGCCGAGCTCTTCGGCCGCGAAAGCGGCGTTTGCGGCGGGCTAGGCGGCTCGATGCATCTGACCGATGTCGATCGCGGCCTGATCGGGGCGTTCGGCATCGTCGGCGCCGGCCTGCCGGTGGCCGTCGGCGCCGGGCTCTCGGCGCAGCTCGCAGGGCGCGGGCAAGTATCGGTCTCATTTTTCGGCGATGGCGCCGCCAATATCGGGGCCTTTCACGAGGCGATGAACCTTGCGCAGGTCTGGAAGCTGCCGGTGATTTTCGTCTGCGAGAACAATCTTTACGGCGAGTTCAGTCACATCAGCCACACCACGCCGTACGAGGACCTCGTCATCCGCGCGGCGGGCTACGCAATGGCGACCGCGCTCGTCGACGGCAACAACGTCCTCGCGGTCTATAACGCCGCATTCCGCGCGATTGCTCGCGCTCGCGATGGCGGCGGGCCGACCTTCATCGAGTGCAAGACCTATCGCCATCGCGGCCACTCGCGCAGCGATCCGGCCAAATATCGCGATCCCGCCGAGGTTGAGGCCTGGATGAAGCGCGATCCGCTGCTTCTCTATCGCGCCGAGCTCGTCGCAGCCGGCCTGATCGACAACGCCGGCGCCGATCAAATCATCGCCGATGCGCGCGCCGCGGCCAAGACGGCGGCAGATCGCGCCGCGGCCGCGCCCTGGCCGACGCTCGAGCAGGATTTTATGGCCAAGACATTCGCGTGACGATCGCTAAGGACGTGCGGAGTTGAGTGAGATGGCGACGCAGGAGGTCACCTACCGTGAGGCGATCGTTGCCGCGCTGCGGGAAGAGATGCGACGCGACCCCAAGACGCTCATCATGGGGGAGGACATCGGCGAATCGGGGGGCCCTTTCAAGACTTGCCAAGGACTCTATGAAGAGTTCGGGGCGACGCGCGTACGCGACACGCCGATCGCCGAGACCGGCTTTGTCGGCGCGGCGTTGGGCCTTGCGCTGACCGGCTATCGTCCGATCGTCGAGATCATGTTCGCCGATTTCCTGGGCGTCTGTTTCGATCAGATCGTCAACAGTATCGCCAAGCACCGTTTCATGTCCGGCGGCCTCGTCAAAACGCCGCTCGTCATTCGCGCCCTTGGCGGCGCCGGCTTGCGCTTTGGCGCGCAGCATTCCCAGACCGCCGAATCTTGGATGCTGTCGGCGCCCGGATTGAAGATCCTCTGCCCGTCGAACCCCGCGCAGGCCTATTTGATGCTCAAGGCGGCGATCCGCGACGACAATCCGGTCCTGATCCTCGAGCACAAGGCGCTGCTTTCGATGAAGGGACCGGCGCCGATCGGCGCAGCCGCGGTGGAAATGCCGACCGGCCCGAAAGTGCTGCGTTCCGGACGCGACGCCACGATCGTCGCAAGCCTCGCCATGGTTGGCAAGGCGCTTCAAGCTGCTGAACAATTGCACGCTGAAGGCGTCGAGGCCGAGGTGATCGACATCCAGGTGCTGCGGCCGCTCGACGTGACGATCATCAGCGACAGTGTCCGGCGCACCAACATTTTGGTCGCCGTCGAAGAGCAGGCGGCGACCGGCGGTTGGAGCGGCGGCGTGATCGCCGACGTTGTGGCCCAAGCCTTCGACTATCTCGACGCCCCGCCCGCCCGCGTCACGCTGCCGGACCATCCGCTCCCCTATAGTCCCCATCTCGAGGACGCTCTCATCCCCTCTCCTGAGGTTATTGCGGCGACGGTTAGGTCGTTGCTCTAAAGGCGTTCGCCGATGGACTTTCTCGTACCGAAGCTCAGTTCGACAATGGAGAGCGCCAAGGTTCTGCGCTGGCTGAAGAAGGCCGGCGATAAGGTCGCCATGGGCGAGCCGCTGGTCGAGATCGAAACGGACAAGGCGGCCATGGAAGTGGAATCGCCCGTTGACGCCACGCTCGAAGCGGTGCTTGCGGAGGAAGGCGCGGAACTCCCGATCGGCGGCGCGCTGGCTCGCCTTGCGACCTTTGGCGATTCGGCGACGGCAGTGACAAGAGAGGCGAGCGGAGCCGAGGTTAAGGTTGCGCCGCCGCCGGCATTCGGCCGGGCCGTCGTCGCCGAGCCTGATTTAACGGCGGCCGCGCTTCCGCCTCGCATCCTTGCTTCTCCTTTCGCCAAGCGACTGGCCAAGATCAATGGGATTGATCTTGCCGCGCTCGCCGGCGCGCCGGGCGAGCGCGTCCGAAAACGTCACGTGCTTGCCGCCGTCGAGGCGCGCGGAGGCAAAAGCGCCGCGACGCCAGCCGGCGCACGCGCTGAATTCGAACCGCTGTCGCGGATGCGGGCTCAGATCGCCGAGGCGGTCATGCTGAGCGGCCAGACGATTCCTTCCTTTGTCCTCGATCGCTGGGTCGAGACCACGGCCATCGACCGAGCGCGCGCCGCAATCGACCCGGAGATCGAACGTAGGATCGGCGTCAAGCCGACCTTCACCGATTATCTTCTTCTTGCTCTGACGGACGCTTTCGCCGCCCATCCTCGTCTTCTGGATCGTTGGAGCGACGAAGGCGCCCGAGCCGGACTCATCCGCGCGTCGACCATCGATATCGGGCTCGTCGTCGCGCTCCCCGAAGGCATGTTGGTCCCGGTCCTACGCGATCTTGGCGGCAAAAAACTGCCGGAGATTGTGAAGACGCGACGCGATGCGGTCTTGCGCGCGCGCGCAGGCCGTCTGCTTCAAGCCGACTACGCGCCGGTTGCGTTTTCGCTCTCCAACATCGGCGCGAGCGGCGCCGATCGCTTTGAAGCGATCATCAATCCCGGCCAGTCGAGCATCCTGGCCGTCGGCCGCCGGCATGAGCGCGTAATTGCGCGTTCAGGGGCGATCGCCGTGGCGGCGGGCGTCAATCTGACGCTTACCGTCGATCATCGCCTTATCGACGGCGTTCAAGGCGCTGAATTCCTCGGCGCCCTCGCGGAGAGGATCGAGCGCGGGTTCTGGACGTCGGCCTGAGAAGGCGTGAGCGACCGCGATTGTTGTCAGTCGCCCTGGCGGGCGTGCCGCTCCATCCTGATGATGTCGGTCGCGAGCGCCTCGACATGGCCGTACTCGCGCACGGCAATCGGAGAGGATAGCGCGCCGTCGCCAACCACATGTGCGCGATCGGCCGCTTCATAAACCTCGAGCACCTCCGTGCAGAACATGACGACGGCGTTGCCCGCTTCGGCATAGTCGCGGAGCAACCGATAGATTTCGCGTTTGCTTCGGATATCGACGCCGCGGGTCGGCTCCTCGAGCAGCAGGAGTCGCGGCGCGCAATTGAGCGCCTGGGCGATCGCGACCTTCTGCTGGTTGCCGCCGGAGAGCGAACGTACGCCTTGCGAGATTGATTTGGCCTTGACCATGAAGCGGCTGATCGCCTCAACGGCGCGTTGACGCATGCGCTTCCTCTTAAGCGCCATCGCGAAGCCGGCGATGTCCGGCTTGCCGAGACGGACCAGGAGATTGTCGCCGACCGAGAAGTTGCTGTAGAGGCTGAAGAGACGGCTCGCGGGCACATAGGCGGCGAGGCGCATCGCCGCGTCGCCGCTTTTGCCCGCAATTTCGATCGCTCCTGAGCAAGGCTCCAGCCCGGCGAGCGATCTTAAGAGCTCGCGCGCGCCCGATCCTTCAACGCCGACCAGGGCGACAATCTCGCCCGGCGCCGCGCTCAAGGTCACGCCGCGAAAGGCGTTGTCGTGAGTCCAATCGGCGACAGTGACGACAGCGACAGCGTCTTGACGCGCATTTCCGCGGTGCGCGGCGTTTGCGTCGGCGCCGCTGTCGACGACGAGCTGCTGGGCGAGCCCATCCTCGTTCAAGGCCTGGCCTTCGAGGATCGTGCGGATCCGGCCGTCTCGGATCACGGCGACGCGCCCGGCATGCTCGCAAAGGTCGCCGAGCCGATGGGTGACGAGAAGCACGATGCGGCCTTCGGCGGCGAGCTTGTGCATCTCGTGAAAGAGCTCGTCGGATTCCTCGTCGGTCAGGGCCGAATTTGGCTCATCGAACAAGAAAACCTGCGCGTCGCGCGCCACTGCCCGAGCGATCTCGGTGCGCTGCTGCGTGGCGAGCGTGCAATCTCCCAACGCGCTATCGGCGAAGCGGTCGATGCCGAAAGCTTCCATCACTTTTGCGTCGCTGGCGCCGAGCCTGGGACGGCCTATGCCGCCTCCCTCGCGGCCGACCATGACGTTGTCGGCGACGCTGAGGTTGGGGAAGAGCTGCGGCTCCTGATGGACGACGGCGACCCGACGCCAATCCTCGGTCGGCGTCCAGGGACGATCGTTGAAAACGAGCTCGCCGCTGTCGGCGCTCTCCTCGCCTGCGATAATCCTGACCAGCGTGCTTTTTCCCGCGCCGTTCGGCCCGGCGACGCCCAGCACCTCGCCGGGGCGGATATCGAGATCGACGCCGGCGAGAGCGACGGTGTTGCCGTAGCGCTTTTGCAGATTGCGGACACGGATGCCGTCGACGCCGACGTTCATGCCGCTCTACGCTTGCGGATGTTGGTCAGCGCCAGGTCGAGGGCGACCGCGCCGATGGTGACGAAACCGAGGAAGAGCTGCTGCACGTGCGGTCCCGGCGTAAGCAGTGCGAGGCCTTGCTGCAACTCGGCGAGCAGCAGGGCGCCGCACATGGCGCCGACCACTGTCCCCTTGCCGCCCGACAGGCTGGCCCCGCCGATGATCACAGCCGCGAAAACCGGAAAGGTGTAGGAAAGGCCGATGTTCGGCTGCGCGGTTTGAATGAAGGAAAAGTCGAGAATTCCCGCGGCGGCGGCGAGCATGCCGCAGATCATGAAAGCGATGACCTTGTATCGGGTCACCGGCAGACGGGCGAGTTGCGCCGCGACCGGATTGCCGCCGATCGCCATCAGGCGAAAGCCAAAGAGCGTGCGATGGAGCAAGAATCCGATGACCAGCGCTAAGCCAATCATCCAGGCGACTTCGAGCGAGATCGGATGGGCGCCGACGCTCGCGGTGAGACTGGTGAAGAAATCAAGCTCGGCCGGCGGAATCTCCGAGCCCGGCGGCGGATAGACCGGATTGAAGGTCGACGTCCTGGTGATCCATAGCGAGACGCCATAGAGGAGGTTGTAGCTGCCGAGCGTCACAATGAACGAGGGGATGCGGAGCCAAGTGACCAAAGCCCCGTTGAACAAGCCGACGAGCGCGCCGACGCCGATCGCCAGCGGTAAGGCCGCGTAGATGGGAACGCCGAGCACGATCCACATCACGGCGAGCGAATTGGCGCCGAGGCCGTACATCGCGCCAAAGGAAAGATCGATCTCTCCGACGACGATGACGAGGGTCAGTCCGAGCGACATGATCGCCACCGAACTCATCGCGCGGAGCACTGAGATCCCGACGTCGACGTTGAACGACCTTGGCTTGAGGATGAGCATCACAATCGCGACGAGCGCGATGGCGAGGATAAGGCCGCCCATGCGCAGCGCCAGGTCGAAGGTCGCCTGACCGGCGCTGGCGAGGCTCGGGGAGGACGCGTCGGGTGAAGCGGTTTGGCGGGAATCGGCGCTGGTCATGAGGCTAGGCGGCCATACTGTCGTGAAAAAGGGGCCGGGGACTGGCGCCGGCCCCTTCAAGGATGCAACTTACTTCTGGCCGAGGATGCGGTCGAGTTCGGCGCGCGCCGCCGCAACCTGATCCTTCATCACGGGCTTCAATGTCTGGGTGTTGGGCAGCACAACGCCGTTCTTCAAGAATTGGGCGCAGGCCGGACCGCCGAACGCCGCCTGGTCGGACCAGCGTTGGTCGAGCGCCGCCACCTGAATGCCTTTCTCGATGCCGTCGAGCTGGCCCTTGGAGACGTTCCAGCCGATGGTGAAGACTTGGCCCGCCTTGTTCAGGCTTTGGATCGCGCGGTCGGCATGCTCGGCGCCGATGTCGACGTTCTCGATGAACTGCACGTCCGGATTGGCCGAAAGGAATGTCCGGTACGCATCATAGGTCTGGCCCGGATCATAGCTGACATTCAATCCATTCGCCTCGGTGGTGACGAATTTAGCGTCCGGTATCGCCTTGGCGATCGTGTCGTGGAAGCCTTTCATGCGACCTTGCGCCCAGAACTGAGTGGGATCGCCGCCGGAGACGGCGAAGACTTTGAGGTCCTTGCTGTTGGCCTTCATCCAATCGAGCACGATCTTCGCGGCGGTCTCGCCCTCGAGTTCGGGCACCTGGGTGAAGTTGGTGAACTCGTGCCCCCGCGAGGTGACGCCGACTGTGAAGACCGGAATGCCCTGGTCCATCAGCCTGTTGACGATCGCCGTGGTTGAGTCGGAGGTCGTCGGCTCGATTGAGATGCAGTCGATCTCGCCTGCCGCGAGCTTGGCGTCGATCTGCGAGACCTGCTGATTGGCGTCGGTCTGCACCGGCGCGACCGCCGCGCAATCCAAGGGATAGATCGCGTTGCCGAGCTTGCAGCCAGTGTCGAAGCCCGCGGCATATTGCGGCGAGAAGAGCGGAATGCCCGAGGCCTGGTACGAGAACACGTAGTTGATCTTGCTGCCGGCCTTGACCTTGGCCGCAATGCGGTCGGCGAGCTTGAAGGCGCCCCAATCGCGCTTGACCTCGAAAGGCGCGCCGGCGACTTTGTCACCACTGGTTGGAATTTGCGACTGGCTGTCCTCAGCCGAGGCCGCCGTTAGCCCGACGAGCCCGGTTAGGGCGATCGTCGCGACGATCACTTTCAAACCCACCATCATGTTCGTTCCTCCCAAAACACGGCGCGTGCCGATTGTTGCCGCCCTTTCGATCCCCGTCAGCGCGACAGGACCTTCTCACTGCGGAAGCTGTCGACCACTTCCTCGATGATTTCGATGCCGAGCCCTGGGCCGGTCGGCGGATAGATCCAGCCCTCCTTGTGTTCGAACGGCTTGGTAACGAGATCGTGCTGCATCGGATTGCGAAGCGGCTTCAGCTCGAAGAGCTTGCAGGCGGGCGAATTGAACGAAATCGCCAGGCTGGCCGCGGAGACGATCGCCGATGACCAGGCATGCGCATTGGCCTGTCGGCGGTAATATTCGCAGCGCTCCGTGACTTTTTTGAAGCCGGTGATTCCCTCGGCGCGGCCCGGGTCGACGCCGATCACGTCGACCGTGCCGGTCGCCAGCACGCGCTCAAACTGTTCCAGCGTCCATTCCCGCTCGCCATAGGCGATGCGGGTCGTCGTCTTGGCGCGGAGGTTCGCATAGCCTTCCAGGTCCCAGGCGCCGAGCGGCTCCTCGATCCAGTCCAGATTGTAATCCTCCATCGCCTTTGCCCGCCGCACCGCGTCGGTGACGTCCCATTTGATGGCGATGCCGTTGTCGATCATGAGCATCTTGTCGCCGAGCACCTCGCGCATCGCCTTCACATAGGCGACGTCGCGATCGTGATCGTAGCCGAGGCGAGCGTTGCCGCGCTTGCCGAAGCCGGTCTTGAGGCCCTGAAGGCCGGTCGAGACCCATTCCGCCGTTTCTTCGGCCATCTCCGGGATCGACTCATAGTGGGCGTGGCAGGAGGCGATCGCCGGCAAGCGTTCGTGGACGGGACCGCCGAGGAGATCCAGCACGCTCCGGCCGAGCGCCTTTCCTTTCAGGTCCCAAAGCGCGATGTCGATGGCGGCGGTCGCGTAAGAGGCAATGCCGCCGTGATAGCCGTACCACCAGGCTTGCTGCTTGTTCTGCCGCCACAAAGTCTCGGTCTGCACCGGGTCCTTGCCGATCAGATTCGGCGCCATGCCCTCGATGATCGCCTTGGCGGCGAAATTGGCCTCCGGGAATTGCGTAATTGACTCGCCCCAGCCGACCTGACCGTCATCGGCGGTGATCTTGGCAAGGCAGAGATGGCGAAGCGCATTGAAGTCGTTCGGCTCAGGGTAGCTTACGGGAATGGCTTCAACCTTTGCGATCTTCATGGTCTCTAGTCCCTTAGCCGATCGCGCCACGAAAGAGCGGCATGCCTTCAACGCCCACCTCGACCTTGATCAGCCTGCCGTTCATTGCCGAGCCGGTGACGTCAAACGGCCCCATGTCGCAGCAATAGAGAACGCCCCCTTTGCCGAATACGCAATTGAGGATCGTGCCGCCAGTCTCGAGGAAATGCAGCGGCTTGCCGTTTCTATCGATCACATCGACGCCGCCGGCGGCGACGGCGGTGATCCAGAAGTTGCCGTGGGCGTCGATCTTGAGTCCGTCGGGTATGTGCCCATCCGGCATTGTATGGATGACCTTCTTAGAGCCATCGGGCTTCCGCCGCACAACATTCATCGTATAGGACTCGACCCAAACGACGGCGCCGTCGGGTTCGACGACGACGCCGTTGGGATAGACGTGATTGAGCTCTTCGAGGATGCGCGCTCTGCCGTTCTTCTCGACGACGATGATGCGTCCGGGATGAGGCTTCGTGTCGGGCGCCCAGTCGCCGGAATCGGTGAAGTAGAGCCTGCCGTCCGGCCCGAAGGAGAGATCGTTAGGTCCGTCGAACTTCACGCCGTCCGCCTCGGTGACGAGTATCTCGATCTTGCCGGACGGGTGGGTCTTCTGAATCGAAGGCGGACGGTGCTCGGGCGCGACCCAAGCGCCAACGTTCGGCGTTTGCGTTGAATAGACGCAGCCGTCGCTCCCCAACATGCAGGCGTTTGGTCCGCCGCCGACTTTGGCGAAGGCGCCGGCCTTGCCGGTCTTCGGATCCCAGACGCCGATTTCGCTCGCATAGGTGTTGGCGTAAATCACCCGGCCATCGTCGAGTTCGTAAGGCCCCTCGGGATGCCCAAGGCCGACCGTACATAGCGTGATCGGTTTCTTCATGGTCCTTCCCTTCGTCACCAGGTCACGTGGCCGCCGGTGAAGTTGATGGCCTGTCCCGTCATATACGCGGCCTCGTCCGACAGGAGGAACCAGATCAGCGCCGAACATTCTTCAGGCGATGAGCTCCGCCCGAGCGGCGCCAGCTTGTTTCGCGCCTGTCGCCAGTCGTCGGGGCTAAGGCCGCGCATCGGCGCAACCTTCTCCAGAACTTCTTCCTGCATTGGCGTGTCGACAATTCCGGGCAGGATCGCGTTGACCCTCACCGGCCGGGAGGCGAGAGCGTAAGCGAAGGAGCGGGTGATCGAAAGGATCGTCGTCTTCGACGCGGCATATGCGGCGACTTCGACGGTGGTGGCGAGCTTGGCCGAACTCGAAGAGAGATTGACGATCGCCCCGCCGGGGCTGAGTCGCGGACCGACCTTCTGACAAAGGAAGAACGTCGCCTCGGCATTGATGGTCTGCACGCGGCGCCAGTCGTCGACCGTCAGTTCGAAGATCGGCTTGATCATGATGACGCCGGCCGCGTTGACGAGATAGTTCGCGGCCTCGGCCCAATCGGCGACTCTTGCGCGAACCTCGCCGTCGGTGAGATCGCCGACCAACGTTTCGCAGCCGCCGCGCTCCAGATCCGAAAGGCCGCCGGCATTGACGTCCACGGCGAGCACGCCGACGCCTTCGCGCAGCAGACGGTGCGCGACGGCTTTGCCGATGCCGCCGCCTGCGCCCGTCACAACCCCGCGACGCCTCTGAGATGGCGCGCTCATCCGCGAAACGTTCCTCCCCACTCTTCACTGGCTCACGAATTGGCCAGACCATTTATTATTTTGACCAATATAGTGATACATCGCGGTTCGCAAGGCTCGAAGACAAAGCCTCAGCCAGCCGCGCGACGGGCGTGAAATCCGCTTCTTTCTCAAGACTATATTGAAACGTTATGGGATTGCGCAAGCCCATTCTGCCAGCAATCCAAGGCGCGCCCGGATCATCTGGCGCGCGAGCAAATCGAATCTAGCAACATCATGATTTAATTGATCTAATATTGGCGATTCGAGAGGCAGAAACGGCGAATTTTCTGAATCTGCGCGACCTAGGACAATGTTGCGTCCGCAGAGTCGCTCGGCTATGGATGGAAACGATATTTATTTCTACCGAACCGGCTGGGAGCTTCCCCTTTAGACGCTCGGCTCGGCTCCAATGGAGCGCTTCGACAAGGGTTGCGATGGTCGCCGCCCACGCGAGAAAGCACGCCGCCGTGGCCGCCATTCCTTTCATCGACACTCACTTCCATTTGCATGATCTGAAGCGCCCGGAGCTCCGATATTCCTGGCTGGAGCCGGATGCGATGCACGGCTTTCTCGGCAATATCGACGCCCTGAAGGCGCAGCACTATTGGATCGAGGACTATATCGCCGAGACCCGCTTCGCGAACGTTCCGAAGGCGATCCACGTTCAAGCGGCGCTCGACACGCCCGATCCCGTCAACGAGACGAAATGGCTCCAGGCCTTCGCCGACAAAACCGGCTACCCGCAAGGCATCGTGGCCGAATGTCATCTCGCTGATGAAGACGCCGAAGCCGTCCTCGATCGGCATATGCGCTACCCCAACGTTCGCGGGATCCGCGATTTCGGCAAGGGCCGCTATCTCGTGGATTCCACTTGGCGCGCCGGTTTCAAATTCCTGGAGCGACACAATCTGGTTTCCTGCATCGACACCCGCATCCAATATTTCGACGACCTTCTCGATCTCGCCGCCGCCTTCCCGAACATCCTCATCTGCATCGACCACTGCGCCATTCCCGAGGCGAGAGGCGACGCTTATTTCAAGCAATGGTCGGCCGCCATGCGCCGTCTCGCGCGCGCTGACAATGTCGTCATGAAAATCTCCGGCCTTGGCATGATGGATCGCCTTTGGACCATCGAATCCCTCCGTCCTTGGGTGCTCGGCAGCATCGAGGCCTTCGGCGTCGATCGCGTCGTCTTCGGCACGAACTGGCCGGTCGATCGGATGTTCAGCTCGTACCCCGATCTGATCGACGCCTATGCGGCGATCATCTCAGGCTTCACGAGAGACGAGCAGACGGCGATGTTCTCGCGCAATGCCGAAAGACTGTTCAGAATCTGACGCACGCGCTTAGGAGATAGATTGTGGTCGCAACTGGCGTGTCGGGTACGGTCGCAACCGCCTCCGCCGTTCATCATGTCGGCGTGAGCGTCGCCGACCTCGACCAGGCGTTGACTTTCTGGGAGTCCTTCCTGGGCGTCCCGGCGCGCTGGCGCACAATTCTCGATCGGCCCTATCTCGGGGCCATTGTCGGAATTCCCGGCGTCTCGATCAAGGCCGCCTTCGTGGATCTGCCGGGCGGCGTCATCCTTGAACTGCTCGACTATCAAACGGCCGGAAAGCGCGCGAATCCCGATGCGACGCCGAACCCGGGCAACGTTCACCTTTGCCTTGCGGTCGAGGACGCCGCTTTGGCGTGGCGGCATGCGGTCGGATGCGGCGCAAGGCCCGTCAATCCTGACGGCCCGGTCAATATCGACGGCGGCCCCAATATCGGCGCGCGCGGCGCCTATCTCCGGATACACGACGGCGTCACGCTGGAGCTCTTTCAGCGGCCGAGCCGAGATTGAGGGAGGCGCGATCATGATCAGGCGCGTCAGCTTCATCCGTCGCAGAGCGGGTCTTTCCCGCGAGGAGTTCTTCGCGCATTGGACCGGACGGCACGCCGAGATTGTTCGCCAGCTTCCGGGCCTTCGCGGTCTGCGCTTCAGCCGTGTGGAACGCTGTGTCCCGGATGACGCAGCCTGGGACGGCGTTGGCGAGACTTGGTTCGACAGCATTGCCGACGCCGACCGCGCTTTCTCGACGGAGCCTTTTTTGGCCTTGCTGTCCGAAGACCGTCCGAAGTTCATTGGCGGCGCGCATTCCTGCTACATCGAAGAATCGCCGAGCGTTGAGCCGCCCGGGCCCTGGAGGGCGCAATGAGCTGGAATCTGGCGTCAGGCCTTGATGGCAAGCGCGTTCTCGTCACCGGCGCTGCGGGCGGCATCGGGCGCGAAGTGGCGCTCGCCTTTGCCGAAGCCGGCGCGAAAGTGGCGGCGGTGGACCTCGATGAAGAAAAGGTAAAAGCGCTGGTCGCCGAGATGCCGGGCGGCCCCCATCTGCCGTTGGCCGCCGATCTTCGCCCGGTCGCCGGTCACGCCAAATTGATTGAAACAATCGTCGGCGCGCTCGGCGGCCTCGACGTGCTCGTCTGCACAGCCGCGGTCCTCGTCCGCCGCCACACGGTCGACGACGTCACCGAGGCCGACTGGGACTTTCAGCACGACGTCAATCTCAAATCGACCTTCTTCCTCAATCAGGCGGCGGCTCGCGTGTTCCGAAATCAGGGTCGGGGCGGCCGCATCATCAACTTCACTTCGCAGGGCTGGTGGAGCGGCGGTTACGGCGGTTCGGTCGCCTATGCGGCATCGAAGGGCGGCATCGTCTCGATGACCCGCGGCCTCGCGCGCTCTCTCGCCAAAGACGGCGTCACGGTCAATGCTGTCTCGCCGGGGGCCGCCGACACCGCGATGATGCGAAGCGGCATGACCGAGGAGCAATTGGCGGGAGTCGTCGCGGCTATTCCGCTCGGACGCATGGCGGCGCCGTCGGAGCTGGCGGGTACGGTTCTGTACCTCGCCTCGGACCACGCCGCCTATGTCACGGGCGCGACGATCAACGTCAGCGGCGGCTGGTTGATGTACTAGAGAGACGCGACGCGCGGGGAGGAGCCGATGTCGAATTCGCTTCATGGGCGCGTCGCCGCCGTCACCGGCGGCGCGCGGGGCATCGGCGAGGCCATCGCTGAGCGGCTCAGGGCCGATGGCGCCAGAGTCTTCGCGCTCGACAAAATTGCTCCGTCGGAGCCACGCGAAGGCGTTTCTTATCTTGAAGCGGATGTTACGGATCCGGCAAGCGTCGCCAAAGCGTTCAAGGCGATCGACGCGGCCGCCGGCCAGATCGACATTCTCGTCAACAACGCCGGCATCCAACGCGTCGGCCTCGTCGGCAAGATATCCTTCGCCGACTGGTCGGCCGTCGTCGCCACGCATCTCAACGGCTTTTTCCTCTGCGCTTCGGAAGCCGTGCCGCGCATGGTCGCGCGCGGCAAGGGCGGCGCCATCGTCAGCATCGCCTCGACCGCGGCCTTCGTGGGCCTGCCGGGACGCGGCGCCTATTGTGCCGCCAAGGCCGGCATCCTCGGCCTGACGCGGGCCCTCTCGCTCGAAGTCGCCTCGGCCGGCATTCGCGTCAACGCCGTCGCGCCGGGCTTCACCAGGACTAAAATCATCGACCAGGCCCTGGCCGATGGGTCTTTGCAGGAGGACTGGATGCTGGCCCGCGTGCCCATGAAGCGCCTCGCCGAGACCGAAGAGATCGCGAATGCGGTCCGTTACCTTGCAGGCGACGAAGCGTCCTATGTGACGGGTCAGGTTCTCATCGCCGACGGCGGCTGGACCGTACAAGGCATTCCGCACGCGCCGTCCTGGCTACAGACGCCAGCCGCGAGCTGATCGATGGCTGGCGATCAAGGCGGCGCGGCGATCCGCAAAGAGAGAATGGGTCGCCCCAATGAGGGGATTCCGCTTGGCCATAGACGCGGAAGCTCGGGCCCGTCGCTCTTATCGGTCCTTGCCCGCCGCGAGATATTTCGCTTGCAGGCTTTTGACCAACCACACCACCGCCTCGTTATAGGGCGTCGGCACGGAGTAGCGCTTGCCGGCCTCGACGATCGCGCCGTTGACCACGTCGATCTCGGTCTGCCTGCCCGCCTCGACGTCCTGGAGCATCGAGGCGCGCGCGCCGATCGCCCTGTCGAGAAGGGTGGTTATCGCCTGCCAACGCTCCGCCTCGTCGAGATTGATGCCCTGCGGCTTGGCGACTGCCGCGACTTCAGCGAGCAGCGCTCGCATCAGCGCCCGCGTCCCCTCGTGCCGATTGAGCTCGTGCGCTTCAAAGCGAAGCAACGCCGCCGTCGGCAAGGTGCAAACGTTCAAGGCGAGCTTTTTCCACACTTCGTCGAGAATGCGTCGCGAGGACGTCGTCTCGATTCCCGCCTTTCGGAGGGCGGCGACCGCCGCCGCCAGCCGCGGCGAGTCCTCGCCGTCGAGCTCGCCGACAAGGGTTGCGCCGGAGTTCGGATGCTTGACGCGGCCGGGCGCGCTCAGCGTGCCGGAATGGTAGGTGAGCCCGACCATCACGCGTGGCTTGCCGGCGATCGCGGCGATGCGATCGGCGTTGCCCCAGCCGTTCTGGAGCGTCAGGATCGCCGTTTCAGCGCCGAGCATTGGCGTGGCGGCGCCGATCGCGGTCTCGGTATGATAGCATTTGACAAAATTGATGATGAGGTCGACGGGGCCGACCTCCTCCGGCCTCGTCGAGGCTTTGACGCGGATGACGGCGCTGGAGCCGTCCCTTTCCTCTATGGAGAGGCCATCGCGATTGATCGCGTCGACGGCTGGTTTCGAGACGTCGATGAGGGTGACGTCTTCGCCGGCGCGCGAAAGATAGCCGCCGAAAAGTCCGCCCATGGCGCCTCCGCCGCCGAGAACAGCGATTTTCATGCGCAACGTTCCTCCCTGGGAATGACCAGTCGCTTCCCTCGCCGTAGCTTCACCGATCCGACGGAGCTTGGTCAAGGCCGCGGCGATGGCGCTAAGAACGCACGACGTACGAACGGACAGCCATCAGGCCGGGCAGGATTAATCGCTAGGTTTTAAGGAGCGCTCATGAGCAAAACCATTCTCGTAACCGGCGGCTCGCGCGGCATTGGCCGCGCCGCCTGTTTGCTGGCCGTTCAGCGAGGCTGGTCGATCGGCGTCAACTATCTGAAGGACAAAGCGTCGGCGGAGGCGGTGGTCGCCGAGGCGCGGCGCGCCGGCGTCAAGGCCATCGCTCTTGCCGGCGATGTCGCCAAGGAAGCCGATGTTATCGCGATATTTGAAGGCGCGACACAAGCGCTGGGTCCTCTTGATGGCGTCGTCGTCAACGCGGGCGTCATCGCGCCGGCAGCGCGCCTTATCGATATGAGCGTCGAGCGGATGCGGCGCATGTTCGAGGTGAACGTATTGGGCGCCTATCTCTGCGCTCGCGAAGCCGCGCGGCGAATGTGCAAAAGCCAGGGCGGCCGAGGCGGCTCGATCGTCCTCATCTCGACGGTCGCTTCGCGGATTGGCGCGCCCGATCTTTATGTCGACTATGCCGGGTCCAAGGGGGCTGTCGATACGTTGACGCTTGGATTGTCGAAGGAGCTCGGCCGCGAAGGCGTGCGCGTCAATGCGATACGTCCCGGCCTGATCGATACGGAAATCCACGCAACCGGCGGCGAGCCCGATCGAGCTCGTCGCATGGGCGCCTCGACGCCGCTCGGGCGCCCGGGAACGGCGGCGGAGGTTGGCGAGGCGATCGTCTGGCTGTTGAGCGACGCTTCATCATACGTGACGGGCGCGATTCTTGATGTGTCCGGCGGACGTTGAGGGTACACCGAATTAATCGTCGCCGGGGTCATGTCGCACGGCGCGGTCGAGGGAGGAAAGGTCTTTGTCCGGCTGGCGATTGTTCATGCCAAGGGCGCGGCGCGCGCAATCATGACGCGGGCCGTTGAGCATTCGGCGACGGAGGAAGGACGCGGCGTCGACGCCGCGCCGATTATCGAGATTCGCCAGGTGGCCAAGCGATTTGACGCGACACAGGCGCTTGAGGACGTCTCCCTTCAGCTCCATGCCGGCGAGATACACGCCTTGCTCGGCGAGAACGGCGCCGGCAAGTCGACGCTGATCAAGATCATAACCGGCGTGCATCAGCCCGATCGCGGCCAGATTCTTTTGGCCGGCCGTCCGGTCTTGATCCGCAGCGCGGCTGAGGCGCAGCGCTTGGGCGTCGCCGCCATCTATCAGGAGCCTTTGCTGTTCCCCGACCTCAATGTCGCTGAGAACATTTTCATCAGTCACCAAGACCGCGGCGCGCTGGTCGGCTGGCGACGGATGTTCCGCGAGGCCGAGGCGATCCTCGCGGAACTCGGCGTGGCGCTGGACGTGCGAAGCCCGGCGCGCGGCCTCACCCTCGCGGCTCAGCAGTCGGTCGAGATCGCCAAAGCGATCTCCTTGAACGTTCGCGTCCTGATCATGGACGAGCCGACCGCCTCGCTTTCCGCTCATGAGGTCCAGGAGCTGTTCAAACTCGTCCGCGACCTCAAAAGGCAGGGCGTCGCCATTCTCTTCGTCAGCCACCGGATAGAGGAGGTATTCGAAATCGCCGATAAGGTGACGGTCTTTCGCGACGGCCGGTTGATCTCGACGCGCCGCCGCGGCGAGGCGACGCCGCAACGCGCCATCGCCGACATGGTCGGCCGCGAGATCGATCTGCTCAAGGCGCGGCCCACCACCGTACGGAAGGATCCGCTGCTTTCCGTCGTCGGCCTTGGTCGTCAGGGGGCCTTCGAAGGCGTCACCTTCGATCTCCATCGCGGCGAAGTCCTCGGACTCGCCGGCCTCATCGGCGCCGGACGCACGGATGTCGGGCTCGCTCTTTTCGGCATAGAGCCGGCGACCTCCGGAACGATCATGCTCGGCGGCAAGCCGATCGCCGTGCGCTCGCCCCGCGACGGCATGAAGCTCGGCATCGCCTATGTCTCCGAGGACCGACGCCAGCTCGGCCTTGTTCTTCCGATGTCGATCTTCGCCAATATCACGCTGCCGGCTCTTCGCCGATTCCTCGATCGTTTCGGCCTCATTCGGACGAGCTTGGAGCGACGCGCCGCCGAATCGTTTCGTACCCGGTTGGCGATCCGAACCCCGTCGGTCGATCTGCCGGTGGCAAAGCTTTCGGGCGGCAATCAACAGAAGGTC
>DATGHD010000150.1:0-9619 GCA_035308145.1 Roseiarcus sp. | reverse complement strand
GGACAAGCTTCTCGGCTCGCTCGGCCTCTATGACCGGATCGTCGTCAATTCCGACTATACGGCGCAGATCTACGGCGCTTATCCGGCGGGTTATCGCGACCGGGTGGTGCGGATCGATCACGGCTTCGAGGACAAGAGCCTCGCAATGTCGAAGGCGGCGGCCCGCACGATCCTGCGCCTCCCGCCTGACGTTCCCCTGCTCGGCTGCGCGGCGCGCTTGCACGCCTTGAAGCAGCTCGATGTCGCGATCGGCGTCCTGCCGCTGATTGAGGGTTCGCATTTGGCGCTGGCCGGCCAGGGCCAGGATCGCGAGCGCCTCGCCGCGATCGCTAAAGATCTCGGCGTGACGGACCGCGTGCACTTCCTTGGCGAGCTGGCGCCGGAGGCGATAGGGGTGTTTCTGGCGGCGCTGGATTGTTTCGTTTTTCCGAGCGGCGCGGAGACGTTCGGCCTCGCGCCGGTTGAAGCCGCGCAGTCCGGACTGCCAGTCGTCGCCAATGATCTCGATGTGCTGAGGAAGGTCCTCAGCGTCGATGGCGCGCCCTGCGCAATCTTCGCGGACGCGGGCGATCTCGACGCCTTTGCGGCGGCCGTCAAAAGCGTTCTGACCGACCGATCGCTGGCGGCGGCGCTGATCGCCAAGGGCCGGCGGCTCAAGGAGCGTTATCCCTTGACTGCAATGACCGACGCCTATCGACGTCTCGTCGGCGAGTTGACGGCCTCCCAGCCATGCTGATCGAGATCGTCGTCGAGCGTGGCGCGGCGAGGGTCTTCCATCGCCGGTTGAAGGAACGCTTCGAGCGAGATTTTCCGGCCGCAAAACTCGCGCTTCGCGCCGCTGCAAGCGGCGCGCCGGCGCCCGCCGCAATTGGCGCGCTCCTCGCGATCGAGCGTCTGACGTACCTCAAATCGCGCGAGACCTTTTGCGACCGGTTGCCGGAAGCCGACATCGAGACGTCCGTGGCGGCGACGCCGGACATGATTATCGACTTCTCGTCGATCGACAGCAGGCCGCTTCCCAGCGTCTTGACGCTCCGGCCGCTCTTCGACGGCGTCGGTTCCGAGGCCGCGTTGATCGGCGCGCTCCTTGACGGCCGCGCGCCGCAGATCAGCATCGAGAATGTCTCGACCGGCGAGATCGTGGGCATGGGCGTCCCCTCGCTCGAAACGGCGGGCTCGCTCACCGAGGGAATGGAGGCGGTCTATTCGCGGTTAATCCCGTTGGTCATTAAGGCCGCGCGCGACCCCCAGCATTCTATCGCGCGACGACTCGCCAATCCCTGCGAACCTTCCGCCGCCCGCGCCGCGCGCTACGCGGTGAGGAACCTCGGCGCGCGGGCCGCGCGGGCGCTCTATCATTGGCTCTGCTATGCGCCCCATTGGCGGGTCGGCTGGCGGTTCAACGACGGCCCCGGCGTGATGGAGCTTGGCGATCTCAGCGGGCCGAAATGGAATGTGCTGCCGGACTCGGGGCGCCGCTGCTACGCCGATCCTTTCGCGGTTACTTGGCAAGGGCGGTCCTGCCTGTTTTTCGAGGACCTCGATCATCGCGTCGGAAAGGGCGTGATCTCGTTCATCGAGTTTGGGCCGGATGGGCCGGTCGGCGAAGCCGTTCCGGTAATCGAGGAGCCCTGGCATCTCTCGTACCCCTTCCTGATCGAGGCGGAGGGGAGCTTATGGATGATTCCAGAGAGTTCGCTATCCGGCGCCGTGCCGCTCTATCGCTGCGTCGAGTTTCCGCGCCGCTGGGAGCGATGCGCCACATTGCTCGAGGGGATCGAGGCGGCGGACGCGACGGTCTTCGCCCATCGCGGTCGCTACTATATGACCAGCGTCGTCCGAGAGGGCGTCGGCGGCTATTCCGACACGCTCGCCATCCACCACGCCCCGAGCCTTTTGGGACCCTGGCGCGCCCATGCGGCGCAGCCGGCGTTGATCGATGTCAGCGCCGCGCGCCCGGCCGGGTCGGTCGTGGAGCGATCCGGCGCGCTGTGGCGTCCGGTACAGGATTGCGCCCGAGGCTATGGCCGCGCTTTGCGGCTGGCGCGGATCGATCGAATCGATCCGGAGAATTTCGCGCAGACGTTGACGGCGCGGATCGAGTCAGGCCCGCAATGGCCCGGCGGACGGCTTCACACGCTCAATCGCGCCGGACGGCTCGAGTGCATTGACGGCGTCGCCATCACGCCGAAGTCGCGCATGTTGCGGCAATTCGCCAACGCGCGGTTTCAACCAGTCGCAGGCGGACAATCGGCGGCTCCGACGCCAGCCGACGCCCTCGCTTCCCTCGTATCGCGTGATCAAGCTGTCGAAGAGCTGAGCTGAACGGGCTAGGCGCGAAAGAGGCCGCCTAAGCGGCCTCCTCGACGTCAGGATCGCCAGCCTCGGTCGTCGCCGCATCGCTCTTGCCGCGGCGCTGGCCTTTCTGGAGCTGGCCTTCAATAACCTTCAAGGCTTCGCTCTCATTGAGCTTTTGCACGACGGCGACTTCGCGGGCCATGCGATCAAGCGCAGCCTCGTAGAGCTGGCGCTCGGAATAGGACTGCTCGGGCTGCGCCTCCGAACGATAGAGGTCGCGCACGACCTCGGCGATCGCGATGAGGTCGCCAGAATTGATCTTCGCCTCATATTCCTGGGCGCGGCGCGACCACATCGTCCGCTTGATGCGCGCGCGGCCGAGCAGCGTGTCGAGGCCCTTCCTCACCAGATCAGGATCCGACAATCTGCGCATGCCGACGCTGGTCGACTTCCCGACGGGAACGCGCAACGTCATCTTGTCCTTGACGAAAGTGATTACGAAAAGCTCAAGCCGGAAGCCCGCGACTTCTTGCTCCTCGATTGCGACAATCTGGCCGACGCCATGCGCCGGATAGACGACAAACTCGTTCGCCTTGAATCCGTGACGAGGCGTCGCAACGGCCGGCTTCGGAGGGATAGCGGCCGGAACGCTCGCCGCGGCAGGCGCCGGACCTTTTTCGACTGGCGCGGCGCGCAAAGGCGCCGCGGGCGCGACCGCCGCCATCGGCTTGGCCTGCGAAGGCGCGTCCGCGGGCCGCACAGGATTGGCGGCCGCCGGTTTCGCCACGGCGGCTGCTTCGCTCCGCTCGGCCACAATCTTAGCGCTCGGCTTTGTTTTCACGCTGTTCGCCAATTCGCTTTCCTTCGTAGAAACGACCGCCGGCGCCGCCGCCTTGGCCGCCACGGCCTTCTCGACCTTCGCCGTCGTCTCGACCTTGCTCTTGACCGCGGCGCGCTCTGCGGATTTCGCCGTTGTCGCCCGTTTGGCCGCAACTTTGGTCTTCGAACGCACCGCCGCCCGGCTGGCGTTCTTGGCCACCGCCTTGGCCCTTGCCGCCTTCTTTCTGGCGGCGCGAGCTGCTGCTTCAAGCTTGCTTGGCGCCTTCGCGGTCTTACTCTTGCTCTGAGACGACGCCTTTCCGGAGCGCCTTTGAGTCTTGGGCCCGCGGCTCAGGGATTTTTTTGTGGTTTTTCTTCGCGACGCCATGGTCGTCCTTCTCCAAACGCTCAATTTCGCGGTCTTGCGCGCCGCATTACTCGCTCCCGACTCCTCCTAGGAAAAGTCGGTCGCGGCAAGAACACTCAACTCGCGCTAACCTTATGCAAAGTCGGCGCTATCTCGTGCGCGCCCACTGGTCGGTAAGGCATTGAACTGCCGAACGTTAACAATACGTATATCACAAAAAGCATGAAAAATCAAAAGCTCCGCCGCTATCGAAGCAGGGGGGTGGTTAATCGGCGCGCGATTTTCGCGCCGGCAGCGAAGATCAATCGCCCTGGCCAGGGTTGGGCGAAAAGTAGGCGTCGAATTTGGCCGGCTTGCCGTCGTAGTCTTTGGCGTCGGGCTCGGGCTCCCGCTTCACCGTAATATTCGGCCAGGATTTCGAATAGTCAGCGTTCAGCTTCAGCCATTGCTCGAGGCCAGGCTCGGTGTCGGGCTTGATCGCCTCGGCCGGGCATTCCGGCTCGCAGACCCCGCAATCGATGCATTCGTCGGGATGAATGACCAGCATGTTCTCGCCCTCGTAGAAACAATCCACAGGGCATACCTCCACGCAGTCCAGATATTTGCACTTGATGCAATTCTCCACGACAACGTAGGTCATTCAGTTCTCCCGTCGGCTGCCGTTTGGCCGCCGAACCTCGACGCCAGCCCGGCGCCTCCTTTTCGGCTCGGTAGCTATCCCCATTGCTGCCGCGGCGCAACAATTCCGCTCCCAAAGATCGGCGCCGCCCCTCATTCGCCCCGCTGCTTCGCTTCGAGCTCTGTTTTGAGCGCCAAAAGCTTGGCGAAGGGCGAATTGGGGTCGATTGGCCGCTCCCGAGGCGCCGGCCTTGGCGCTGAGCCCCCCTTTGTCGCATCCTGCCCGCGCGGCTTGCTCGGCCGATGCTCTGCGCGCGGGCCCTTTGGTCTTTCAGGACGCGATTGCTCGCGCGTTTGCGCAGCGATTTGCTGCGGCTGTCGATCGGCGCCGGGCGCCGCGACTTCCGGACGCGGCTCCGAGGAGCGAGGGACGAAGCTCTTGCTTCGGCGGCGACCGTGGCGCTCGTGAGCCGGAGCGCCGTGACCAGCCTCGGCCGATGGCGCCGTTGAGCTTCGCCGTGGCGGTCGCGCGTCGCGCCTTCGATGATGCGTCGGACGCCACACCTCGACCATCGCCTCGTCTTCCGGGGTTGCAGCCGAAGAAGCCGTTGGGCTTGAGGGGATAGACGCATCGGGCGCCGGCGCAGAGCCTTCGACCGGCGGGGCGTCGGCCGAAGAGGCCTGCGCGTCAGCCGTAGCAGGAACCTCCGGCGCCGCCGATGTCTCAGCGATTTCCGGCGCGCTTTCCGCCGGGGCGGCAGATCCGGCGGCGGCAAGCCCGGAACCGGCGAGCGGCGCGAGCGTTTCGTTCACCGCGGCGCCAAAGTCCTCGGGCGGGCCATCTGGAGCGACCTGGGTCAGGTCAGCAGTCGGAACTTGATCCGTCGCCACGAGTTCCTCAGAGCCTGTTGAGGAAGGCTCCGCGGAAGCCAACGTTTCGTTTGCCGCGCCGCCAGAGTCCTCGGGCGAGCCATCTGGAGCGACCTGGGTCGGCTCAGCCGTCAGGACCTGATCCGTCGCCACGGGTTCCTCAGAACCTGTTGTGGAAGGCTCCGCGGAAGCCAAGGCCTCGCTCGCCGCGGCGGCCTGGACAGCCGGAACCAGCGGCACGGTTATGGCCGGACCTTTGATTTTGCGGCTTTCGAAACCCATGGCGCGCAAGATCGAACCCAGCGCCTCGCCAGAGCAGCCGGTCAGCGAGGTCATGGCGACGGTGACAACAAATCCGTCGCCGTCGGCCGCGCCGGCCGGCGGCGCCCCGGGGCTGACGCCGGGCCGATAAGCGACGGCAGGCCGAATGAGGTCGGCGAGCCGCTCGAGAATGTCGACGCGCACGGCCCTGTCGCCGCAGAGGCGAAATCCGGCGACCCGGAGCATGTCGCGCGAAGCGGTTTTTTCAGCGACGAAGGACGTGCGGCCCGCTGCGGTCAGTTGCGGCAGCGAGCTCAAGCGCTCGCCGTCCGACGCGGCCTCGTTCTTCAGCGCCCAGAGCTGCAGCGCTAGGACTCGCGGCGCCGGCTTCAGAAGAGACGGAACATAGATGTAATAGGCGCCGAACCGCACGCCGAGCTTCCGGAGCGCGCCACGCGCATTCTGATCCAGCGATTTGACGTCTTGCGCGACACGGCCGCGATCGAGAACCCCGAGCGACTCGCCAAGCTGGAACGCGATCCCGCGCGCCCCGCCCTCCAAGCCTTCTCCGGCCTCGAGATCGAGAAGCGGGCCGAGGACGCGACGGATGTGAGCGGCAAGCCAGAGATCGATCCGGCGCTGCGCGACCTCTTTCGCCGCGTTGGTCACCGCCTCATCGGCCAGAATGACCGCGCGCGGCTGCAACTGCTTGTCGCCGGCGACGAGCTTGGCGACAGGATCGCCGAGCCAGCGGATGGCGCCGTCATTGGCGAGAACGAGAGAGGAGTCGACCGCCTCGCTGAGCCGCGCGGCCCGCGCCTCCGCCTCCCGCGCCACGGCATTGGCGATTGCGACATTCGCGACCTTCACCGCTTCGGCGCCGGCCTCAGGCTCGGGGGTGAAGCGAAAGCCTTGAACGCGGCCGAGCTTTTGGCCTTCGACGACGAGATCGCCGGCCGGCGTCACTTCCGCGTTGAGCATCGCATTCTCTCTATGGCGCCGAATGAGCATGCTCGTGCGCCGGTCGATGAATCTTTGTGCGAGGCGTTCATGCAAAGCGTCCGATAGTCTGTCCTCTACCTGACGCGCCATCACCTGCCAATGTCCGGGATCGGCGAGCCAATCGGAGCGGTTCGCCATGTAGGCGCAAGAGCGCACTTGATCAATCCGCGACGACAAGGCGTCAAGATCGCCGTCGGCGCGATCGGCGTTGGACAACAACCCCCAGAACCAGTCTTCAGAAATGTTGCCCTTGCGAACGATGAATTCGAACACCGATTTCACAAGCCCGGCATGGGCGCCGCCGGAAACGTTTCTGTAGTCGGGAATCTGGCAAGCATCCCAAAGGCGGCCAACGTCGGCGACGGTTTTCGCCGCCCGCCGCACGCCGGGGTCAAAGCCGAGCATCTCCAGCGCGCGAATATCGTCGCCCGAGTCGCAACGCGTAAGTCCGGTTTGTTCCGGAAAGCGGCGAAGCGACGCCAGCAAAGCATCGATCGATGAAAAGTCGAGATCGCTGTTGCGCCATTGCGCGCGCAAGACCGGTTCGAAAGAATGGTTCTCGAGCGCCTCGACCAACTCTGGTTCAAACGGCGTGCAACGCCCGGTGGCGCCGAATGAGCCGTTGCGGCGGTTGCGGCCGGCCCTGCCGGCGATCTGCCCGAATTCAGCAAAGGTCAAACGGCGCAATTCGCGGCCGTCGAATTTCCTGTCCGACGCAAAGGCGACATGTTCGATGTCGAGGTTGAGGCCCATGCCGATCGCGTCGGTGGCGACGATGTAATCGACGTCGCGGTTTTCATAGAGGTCCACTTGCGCGTTGCGGGTGCGCGGCGAGAGAGCGCCAAGGACGACGGCGGCGCCGCCGTAGTTGCGACGCAGGAGTTCAGCGATCTCGTAAACGTCCTGCGCCGAGAAAGCGACGACCGCCGAGCGATGCGGCAGCCGCGTCAGCTTCCTGTGGCCTGCGTGAACAAGCGAAGAAAGACGCGGGCGCGTCGTGATCCGCGTTTCAGGCGCCAAGGATCGAACGACCGGTTCGATCGTCTGCGCGCCGAGAAACATCGTTTCGACGCGGCCGCGATAGTTCAAAAGCCGATCAGTGAATGTATGCCCGCGCTCGAGATCGGCCGCGAGCTGGATTTCGTCGACGGCGAGAAAATCCGCCTTGATCGCTCGCGGCATCGCCTCGACCGTGCAGACCCAGTAGCGCGGATCGCCCGGATTGATCCGCTCTTCGCCGGTGATCAATGCAACCGCGGCGGCGCCGGCCCGTTCGACGACGCGCGCATAGACTTCGCGGGCGAGAAGGCGCAGCGGCAGGCCGATCACGCCCGAGCGATGCGCAAGCATCCGCTCGATCGCGTAATGCGTCTTGCCGGTGTTGGTCGGGCCGAGGATCGCCGAGATTTCCTTCGGCTCGTCAATCGCTGGGGTTGCGCGATGGGGCGCAGCCTCTTCGAAGGTCAATGTCATTGAGGGTCCTTACGCGGGCGAGGGCTTATAGGGCTTTGTTGGGCGCGCGTGAACAAAAGCTTGCGCCGCCGAACGGCCGGACGTTTCCTTCCGCGACTCGCCGAACGAGATATGAACGAATCGCGGCCGAATCGGCGACTCGCGTTGAATCCCGTTTTGTTCACGACAATAGGTAGAGTGATTTCAATCGTTTTTCGCAAGATATGGAATCAGTCGAATCGTCGCTCCGGCCCCCGCCGATCGTCGCCTCGGCAATTTGCGCCGGCGTTGCGCTTTTGCTAAGCCGCGCTTTAAGCCTCTTGCGCCGCTTTCTCGCGAGTTTTCGATGGACAAGTTCACGACCCTGACAGGCGTCGCCGCGCCGCTGCCGATCGACAATATCGACACCGACATGATCATCCCGAAGCAATATCTCAAGACGATCAAGCGGACCGGCCTCGGCAAAGGCCTCTTCGCGGAGATGCGCTACCTGGACGACGGGTCGCTCAACCCCGATTTTGTGCTCAACAAGCCGGCGTACCGAAAGGCGCAGATCATCGTCGCCGGCGACAATTTCGGCTGCGGCTCGTCTCGCGAGCACGCGCCCTGGGCGCTGCTCGATTTCGGCGTCCGCTGCGTCATCTCCACCGATTTCGCCGACATCTTTTACAACAATTGCTTCAAGAACGGCGTGTTGCCGATCAGGGTTTCGGCCGAGGATCTCGCCAAGCTGATGGATGACGCCGAGCGCGGCGCCAATGCGACCTTGACCATCAATCTCGAAGCGCAAGAAATCCGCGGACCTGACGGCGGCGTCGTTCGCTTCGACATCGATCCCTTCCGCAAGCATTGCTTGATGGAAGGTCTCGACGACATCGGCCTGACCATGGTCGAAGGCGGCGCGATCGAGAAATTCGAGGGGAAGGCGAAGGCCGCGCGGCCCTGGGTGTGAATTCGCACCCTGGCGCAAAACACCTCCGAAGATAGAACTGATCTCAGCGCTACGTCCTCATTGATTGCTTGGCGAGCATATTGCGCATCTCGCGCCCTGCCCTCCGTCAGAGTCTCAGATGTGTTTGCGCCGGAACACAGCCTCGACGATCAATCGCGAATCGCCGATGATCCGGCCATGAAGCCGCGCGCGCTCCTGATCTCGTCTATCGTCATCGCGACGCTCGCCTTGAGCGGCGCAGCGCGCGCCGATTTCGCCTCGTGCCTGGCTTCGATCCGCGGCGAGGCGACGCGGCAAGGCGTTTCAGGCGCGACATTCGACCAGGCGGTCGCCGGCTTGCAGCCGGATATGAAGATCCTTGATCTTCAAAACCAGCAGCCCGAATTCAAGACGCCGATCTGGGACTATCTCGCCGGGCTCGTCGATCAAGAGCGCATCGACGACGGCAAGGCGCGGCTTGGCCAATACGCCCACGCTTTCGAAACCGCCGAGCAACGCTTTGGCGTGAGCCGCTACATCATCGCCGCCGTCTGGGGCGTCGAAACGGACTACGGCCGCCAGATGGGCGCCCGTCCGCTGGTTCAATCTCTCGCCACCCTCGCCTGTTTCGGCGAACGCGCGAGCTACTTCCGCGGCGAATTGATCTCGACGCTGAAAATCATCGCCAATGGCGATATTCCCGCTGACCGCCTCGTCGGCTCATGGGCCGGCGCTTTCGGCCAGACGCAATTCATGCCCTCGACGTTCTTGCGTCTTGCGGTCGATCTCGACGGCGACGGCAAGCGCGACATCGTCGATTCGGTTCCTGACGCCCTCGGCTCGACGGCGAACTATCTGCATCGCTCGGGCTGGCGGACGGGCGTGGGCTGGGGCTTCGAGGTGAAGCTGCCGCACGGCTATTCCGGCCCCTCCGGCCGCAAGAACAAGGCGCCGATGTCGAGTTGGGCGGCGCGTGGCGTGACGCGCGCGGATGGCGGCCC
>DATGHD010000149.1:0-17338 GCA_035308145.1 Roseiarcus sp. | reverse complement strand
GAACGAGAGCGGCGGCGTGTTCGTCGAGCAGGTGATCCGGCCGACCGGCTTGATCGACCCGCCGGTCGAGGTGCGGCCGGCCCGCAGCCAGGTCGACGATCTGCTCGGCGAGGTTCGCTCGGTCGCCGCCCAGGGCTATCGCGCTTTGGTGACGACGCTGACCAAGCGCATGGCCGAGGACCTCACCGAATATCTGCACGAGCACGGCGTGCGCGTCCGCTACATGCATTCCGACATCGACACGATCGAGCGCATCGAGATCATCCGCGACTTGAGGCTCGGCGCTTTCGATGTCCTCGTCGGCATCAACCTGCTGCGCGAAGGCCTCGATATTCCCGAATGCGCGTTGGTCGCCATTCTCGACGCCGACAAGGAAGGTTTCTTGCGCTCCGAGACGTCGCTGGTGCAGACGATCGGCCGCGCGGCGCGCAACATCGACGGCAAGGTCATCCTCTACGGCGACACGGTCACCGGCTCGATGGAGCGGGCGATGGCCGAGACGACGAGGCGGCGCGAGAAGCAGCAGCGCTTCAATGAAGAGAACGGCATCACGCCCGCCTCGATCAAGCGCGGCATCGCCGACATTCTCTCCTCGGTCTATGAGGGCGACCATGTGACGGTCGACGCCGGCCTCGTCGACGAAGCCGGCGCGATGATCGGCCACAATTTGCGCGCGACGATCGACGATCTCGAGAAGCGCATGAAAGAGGCGGCCGGCAACCTCGAATTCGAGGAAGCGGCGCGGTTACGCGACGAGATCAAGCGTCTGCAAGCCGTCGACCTCGCCGTCGCCGACGATCCGCTCGCCCGGCAGGAGGCGATCGAAGCGCAAGCCGGAGGGTACAAAGGCGAGCGCCGCTTCGGCAAGGCCGCCAATCTGCCCGCGAACCGCCCGCACAAGCCCGGCGATTCCGACATGGGCCCGCACAATTGGGGCGGCGGGGAGGCGCGGCCGCGGGGAGGGATGCGAGGGCGGAGGAGGGGGAGGGGTTAGGGGCAATGAACCGGCTGACCAGGCAGCTTTCGGAGAGCATCAATGAGCGCCGATTTTGACAAGGATGACCTCGCGCGTCTGATTGCTTTGGAGCATGCGGTTTCCGCCCTCGCGTTGATCTCGGCGGGCAATTTCGCTCACTTGGCGAGAATTAAGCCCAGCCAGGCCGTTGCTCAGTTCCGTCTAACCATAGAAGGCGCGATCTACGATGCCGCCGACACGCCGAAGGAAGTTCGCATACTGATGCGTGAGCATCTTAAACGGATATTCAATCACGTGGAGCAAATGGCCAGGCACGCGGACCATGGGGCGTAGGCGTCACCTGCATGGCCCTGCGACTGAGAGTGAGCCTTCACATGTGGGAACGACTGAAAAATTGGTATCGGGGCGAATATGTTTCGCACCAAAATGATCCAAGCTCGGCGTTGGTCTTTATCGGAGGACGTTACAAGCAGCCGCTCGCGGCGCGGATGCTCAATGTCGTGTTCGATTTCTATCTAAAGAACTGGCGGTGGTGCATCGGAACAATGATCGCAATCACGGGATTGGTCATTCATTTCACGCAAACACGCTGAGCGACTCTGGAGTGGAAGCCTTGGAGAAGGATTGACACGAGGCGGACTCTAGAATTGCCCGCTTCCAATCGAGTTTGCTGTTGCGCGCATTCATCTTCCGAATGACCTTCGCGTCGCGCTCAGGCTATGATGGCAGCCCTCCGTTTTTCGAATGGCCCGCCCGAGACGGCATATGCGTCCCTCCCGCCCCTTGTTCGACGCCGCCCGCAGGGCAAGTCGAACTCCCTCGCGGAGCGAGGGGCGGACGCCCCTCGTCCCGACAACTTCAGAAGGCCGCCGCGCGCAGCCGGGGTCAAGCTGCGCCCCGGAGCAACCCTTAAGCCACGCGCAAGCTTCGCTTTAGCGAAGCCAGCATGGCGAGGATTTGCCAGGAGCGCAGCTTGACGCCGGCGAGCACGGCGGCATGCGGCGCTGCCATGTCATTCCCGCGAAAGCGGGAATCCAGACTGAGCTGATCCTTAGGCGCGGCGGTTCCTGGATTCCCGCTTGCGCGGGAATGACACTCAGGGGCGCCCTGCGGACAGGCCCCAGCCCGGCCATGACGGCAGGAGGAGGCCCGCCTTCCCTCAATGCCTAAATATGCTAAACTTAGGCATAGGGGAAATTGCGCCGGTGGCCGCGACATGAACATGAACATCTCGATCCCCAAAGAGTTGGCGAACTTCGTCAAGGACAAGGTCTCGACCGGACGCTACGGCTCATCGAGCGAGGTCGTGCGCGAAGCGCTTCGCTTGATGGAAAAGACCGAGCGGCGGGAGGCGGAAAAGCTCGAATTGCTGCGTCGGGCCTGGAAGGATGGCGTCGACAGCGGCGACGCCGGCGACATCGACTTCGCCGCCTTGAAGAAAGAGGCGCGCGCGCGCCGGGCAATGAAGCGCGGCGCGTGAGCCGGGTCCGGTTTACAGCCCGAGCGCGGGAGGACCTGCTCGACATCTGGCTTCATCGCCGAGCGCAATTCGGAATCGATCGCCGATCGCGTCTATGACAGCATCGAAAGCGCATGCCGGTTGCTCGAAAACAATCCTCTGCTGGGCCGCGCGCGGCCAGAGATCCAACCAGAAGCGCGGTCGATAGTCATCGAGCGATGGCTCGCCCTCTATCGCGTTACCGAGGAGGGCGTTCAGATCGTGCGCGTCATCGACGGCGCACGCGACATCTCCGCCGTTGAATGGACGCCCGCGGCTTACCCTCATCCGGCGGCTTCGCCGCCGTGCCGGTCCTTCCCGCTCCAATAGCGGTTCCGGGGCGCTTATGAAGCGTCCGGCGCGCTCCCTCTCCCGCAAGCAAGCGGGAGAGGGCTGGGGTGAGGGTAAGCCGCCAGCGTTGCTTATCCTTGCACCATTATGATCTCAGCCTAAGTTTCCGGCAGCCACACCATCATGCGGTTCGGCCCGCGATTGGCCCAGAGATAGTACGGAATGGCGGTCATCTTCGTTTTCGTCGACTCGAACGGCTTGCTTTTGTAAAGCGCGCCGTCCGCTGTCGCGACCTCCATCTCCGCCGTAATCGCCACCGCGCCGCCAAAGAGATCGCCGCGCTTCTCGGCGATCGGCGCGGCGCTCTTCGGCAGGCGCGCCAGGGCGACCGGCGTCGTCGGATTATCGGCCTCCTCGATGCAATAGATCAGCGGGCCGCGCCGGAGCGCGATGCGCCCGACGTCGTCGCGCACCTGCGGGTTGGCGTAGAGCCGGTCGACCGGCATCGGCAATTCGAGCGCGACCCGATCGCCGGATCGCCAGGTTCGGCGGAGACTGAGATAGCCGCGCTCGGTCTCGGCCTTGACGACTTCGCCGTTGATCGACGCCGTCCATTGTCGCGCCCATTCTGGAATGCGCAGCTTCAAAGTGAATTCAGCCGGCGCATCGAGATCGAGATGGACGCCGATCTTGCCCGACCACGGATAGTCGCCCTGTTGGCGCAGGCGCACCGCGTGGCCGCCGACCGTGAGGCTCGCTTCATTGGCGCCATAAAGATGCACGCAGAGCGCGTCGTCGCCGGTCGAATAGAAATAGCCGCCGATCGCGGCGACGAGGCGCGCGACGTTCATCGTGCAGCAAGGGCAGGGATGCCATTCCCAGCGCTTGTGGCTCCCGTCGCTTTCCAGCACGTTCTGGTAGAAATAATGCGTTCCGTCGCGCGACAGGCCGGAAAGCGCGCCATTGTACAGCGCGCGTTCGAGGACGTCGGCGTAAGCGCCGTCGCAATCGAGATTGAGCATGCGCTGCGCCCAGAAGATCAGCGCGACCGACGCGCAAGTCTCGGCATAGGCGGTGTCATTGGGCAGATCATAGTCCTTGGTGAAGCCCTCGTTAGCAGCGGAAGGCCCGAGGCCCGCGGTGACATACATGCGCTTCGAGGTCACGTCGCGCCAGAGCTTCTCCAACGTCCGGCGCAGCGAATCATCGCCGAGATCGGCGGCAAGATCGGCCATCGCCGTATACATATACATGGCGCGCACCGCGTGGCCGACGACCTTGTCCTGCTCGCGCACCGGCTTGTGCGATTGATTGTATTCGTAGGTCCGGAACCAGAATTTGGTCGGCTCCTCGCCGCGCGCCGCGGCTTCGACGTCGAAATAATGCGGCGGCTGGCGCCCGCGCTCGTCGATGAAATAGGCGGCGAGGTCGAGGTATTTCTTCTCTTTTGTCGCATGAAAAAGCTTGATCAGCGCGAGCTCGATCTCCTGGTGGCCGCAATACCCGCGTTTCTGGCCGGGCCCGCGCCCGAAAGTCGCGGCGATATGATCGACATAGCGCAGCATGACGTCGAGCAGACGCCGGCGCCCGGTCGCCTGCCAATAGGCGATCGCGCCTTCGAGCATGTGGCCGGCGCAATAAAGCTCGTGGCGGTCGCGCAAATTGGTCCAGCGCTTGTCGACCTCGCGGCCGATGTACCAGCAATTGAGATAACCGTCGGGGAGCTGCGCGGCGGCGAGCCGCTCGACGATCTCGTCGATCTTGGCTTCGATCGCCGCGTCGCGCCGGTGCGACAGCGCATAGCTCGCCGCCTCGATCCATTTGCCGACGTCGGAATCCCAGAAGACCTGCGTCGACATGCCATGATTGCTGATCGGGATGCGCAAAGGCGGCGGCGGCTGGACCACTTTGAGCGATTCGAGAATGCCATGGCTCTCCAATTGTTCCCACTGGCTGGGGATCGTCTTGGCGAGGACGGTGTCCAGCCGCTCGCGCCAGAAGTCGCCGGTGATGCGGACCGCGGTGAAAGGCGTTGGAGCGTAGCGTCGCATTAAGGGGTTCTCCGCGTGATCGCATCGTTCGTTGTTTCGCTGGCGTCGATCGTCGTCATTTGATCGCGCCGCTCAGGAAGCCCGAGACATAGTATCGTTGCAGCAGCAGGTAGATCGCCAGGCACGGCAGGATCGACACGACGACGCCGGCTTGCAGCGCGCCCCAGTCGATCGCGCCGAAATGTCCCTGGCGCACGCCGACCAGCATGATCGGGACCGTGAAGGCGGTCTCCTTGTTCATGAAGATCAGGGCGGCGAGGAACTCGTTCCAAGAGGTGATGAAGGCGAAGAGGGTCACCGTGACGATCGCCGGCGCGGCGGCGGGGAGGAAAATCCAGCGCAGGAGCTGAACGCTGTTGCAGCCGTCGATCACCCCTGCCTCCTCCAATTCGCGCGGCGTTTCCTCGAAACTGTTGCGAAGGAGGTAGATGCTGAACGGCAGTTGCACCACGGTATGGACGATGGCGAGGCCCAGGTACGTGTTCGCGAGGCCGAGCGACGCGGCCATGATGTAGAGCGGGGTGAGCAGCGCCTGATAGGGGATCATCAGCCCCGAGAGCAACACAAGGAAGACAAGCTCCTTGGCCGGCACCGGGAAGCGGGCGAGGCCATAGGCGGCGGGCGTTCCGAGGCCGAGGCAGAGGGCGATGGTCAGCGCCGCCACCGCGAAGCTGTTGCCGAGATAGACCGGCAGGCCGGCCTGGTAGTGGAAGACCTTCAGATAGTTCTCGATGCTGAGCGCGCCTGGCCAATAGTGCGGCGGCACGGCCGAGGCTTCCTGGGCGGTCTTGATCGAGGCTGAAAAGCACATGATCAGCGGAAACAGCATGATCGCCATCACGCCGATGCAGAGCGCGCCGATCAGCGGCGCGACGCCCGTCGTCCGACGCGGCGCGTGGCGGCGAGCCGCCGCGCTGCCGGCTTCGATGGCGAAATCCGCCGCGCTCATGTCCGGCCGCCGCGTCGCATCAGGAGGAGCTGCAGCGCCGAGCCGATGAGAATGATCGCCATCAAAATCACCGACAGCGTCGCGCCATAGCCCTGTTTGAAGTAGATGAACGAATTCTGGTAGATCCAGTACAGCGAAGTGAACGTCTGGCTCTCCGGTCCGCCTGCGGTCATGATGTAGAATTGATCGAAAGCGAGCATCGAGCCGATGGCGCTGACCAGCGTCGTCAGCAGGATCGTCCGCGAGGTCAGCGGCAGAGCGATATGGGCTATTCGCCGCCAATAGCTGGCGCCGTCGATCAGAGCCGCCTCGTTGATCTCGGCGTTGATCGACTGGAGCGCGGCGATGAACAAGATCATGCCGAAGCCGACAACCTTCCAGACGATCGAGATGATCACCGCCCAAAGGCCGAGATTGGCGTCGACGAACCAGACGATCGGCTGCCCGATCACATGCAAGTCTTGCAGCAGCTTGTTGATCAGGCCGACCTGCTCGTCGAACAGCCAGAACCAGAGAAAGCTGGAACTGCCGAGGCCGATGACGACGGGGAGAAAAACGACGGCGCGGGTCAGCTTGCCGAGACGCGCGGCGCCGAGCGTCAGCAGGGCGAGGGCATAGCCGAGGATCATCAGGATCGGCGTGATGATCAGCGTGTATTTGCAGGTGAAAATGAGCGCATGCCAGAAGGTCTCGTCGCGATAGGCGCGCAGATAGTTGCGCCAGCCGATATAGTCGCTGCCGCCGAGCAGCGACGCGTTGGTCAACGAAGTGAGGAAGAGCTGGACGAGCGGATAGAGCACGAAGGCGCCGACGAAGATGAGCGCCGGCGTGGCGTAGAGAAGGCCGACAGTTCCGCTTCGGGTTCGCATCAACGTCCTGTGCAAAAGCTCATTGAATCGGCCGAGAGACGCGGCGGCTTACCCTCGCCCCAGCCCTCTCCCGCAAGCAAGCGGGAGAGGGGGCGCGCCGCGCATCTTGTAAGGGTCAGGAAGAAACGCGCGGCGCCGGGTAAACCCTTCTCCCGCTTGCGGGAGAAGGTGGCCCGGAGGGCCGGATGAAGGTTGGCCCCGAGCGTCGGTCATCGTTAAGCCGCCAATGGAACGGCGCCCGGACGCGACGGCATCAGTCGCTGGCGATGTCCTTCATCTTCGCCTTGGCCGCGGCGATCGCCTCATCGATCTTGCCGTCGAATACCGAGGCTTCGATCATCTGAATCCACGGCGAAGAATCGCTGTTGACCATGTCGTTGAAATGGAAGACCCACGGCACATAGCCGATGCCGACCGCCTTGGCCGTGGTCACCAGGCGCGGCTCATCCTTGAAATATTTGTTCTCGGCGAGATCGACGCGCGACGGCAGAATATTGTTCTTGGCGAGGCCCTCGAGCTGCGCTTCGTCGCTCAGCTCCCATTTGATGAAGTTCAGCGCGATATCGGCGTGCTTGCTGCCTTTCGGGATCGCGACGACGTCGCCGCCGACAAAGGCCGAGACCTCGCCTTCCTTGGCGCCCGGCAGGAAAGTGACGCCGAAATCCAGGTTCGGCGCTTCCTTCTTCAGATCGGAGATCAGGAAGCCGCCTGCTCCCTGGACGCCAATCTTGCCGGTCTTGAAATTGGCGACGAAATTCGAGCCGTTGTCGGCCTGCGCGCTCTTCGGGATCAGCCCTTCGGTCCACATGTCGCGGAATAATTGCAGCACCTGCTTGACGCCGGCGCCGTCGAGCGGCTCCTCGTCGCCGTTGCGCGGGAGAATCTTGGCGCCCGCCGCGACCATCATCGGCGACGTCGTGAAAATGTTGCAGCCGGGACACGCGCCGGAGAAATAGAAGCCGTAGATATCGTCGCCGAGCGCCCTGATCTTCTTGGCGTCCTCATGAATCTGATCGAGGGTCTTCGGCGGCTTGTCGGGATCGAGCCCCGCCTTGCGGAAGAGGTCCTTGTTGTAGATCAGGATCGAGACGTCCGGCGTGAAGCCCGTGCCGTAGATGCGATCCTTGTATGTCGCGAGGTTGGTGAAGGCTGGCGCCACTTTGGCGAAGTCCGGATCGGCCTTCATTTGATCGGTAATGTCGGTCAGGAAGCCGGCGCGCATGAAGTCCGGCATGTAAATGAGGTCGAACGAGATCACGTCGGGCGCTTCGCCGGCTTTGACGCCCGTGGCGAGCTTCGAGACCATCTGATTGTCCGGGATGACGGTCAGGCTGATCTTGTCGGGATGGCCGCTGTTCCAAAGGTCGACGAGATGCTGGGCGGCGTTGGCGCCGCTGGCGCGCACCCACATGGTGAGATTATCCGCCGCAAGCGCCCGTCCCGCCGCCGTGGTCGCAGCGAGCGCGGCGATCAAGGCGACGCCGCGCAGCCAGTTTGACTTGCCCATCCTGTCCTCCCTGTCATCAGGCCGATCTTCGTTCTCGGCCGCGCATCTTGACCGGGCCGCCGGGGACCCGTATCGAAAAAGTGTAAGTGGGAAAAGGTTTTCCTACAAGACGCCGCAAAGGGGGAATCGGGTGCGGCGAAGAATAGCCGATCGCCGTTCCATCTTTGCAGCGGCTCCGGCCGCGGCGGCCTTCGCGCGCTCAAAATTAGCGGTCAGGCGCGCCGCTGTTGACGAAATACCGAAGCGTGCGATCAAATGAAGCGCGCGAGCGTCGGGAGGACACATGGCGTCGATGGAAATTCGTGACATCCGCAAGTCGTTCGGACCTGTGGAAGTCGTGCGCGGCGTATCGATCGACATCGCAGATGGCGAGTTCGTCGTGCTGGTCGGCCCCTCCGGCTGCGGCAAGTCGACGCTGCTGCGCATGATCGCGGGATTGGAAAACGTCAGCGGCGGCGAAATCCGCATCGGCGAGCGCGTCGTCAACGACGTGCCGCCTAAGGCGCGCGACATTGCCATGGTGTTCCAGAACTACGCGCTCTACCCGCATATGACGGTGGCCGAGAACATGAGCTTCGCGCTGCGCCTGAAGCGCGCCTCGAAAGCGGAAATCACCGATCGCACGGACCGGGCCGCGAAGATTCTCGGCCTCGACAAATTGCTCGACCGCTATCCGCGCCAGTTGTCAGGCGGCCAGCGCCAGCGCGTCGCCATGGGCCGCGCCATCGTGCGCGATCCGCAAGTGTTTCTGTTCGACGAGCCTTTGTCCAACCTCGACGCCAAATTGCGCGTGCAAATGCGCACCGAGATCAAAGAGCTTCATCAGCGGCTGAAAACGACCACCGTCTATGTCACGCATGACCAGATCGAGGCGATGACCATGGCCGACAAGATCGTCGTGCTGCATGACGGGGTCGTCGAGCAGATCGGCGCGCCGCTCGATCTCTATGACCGTCCCGCCAATCTGTTTGTCGCAGGCTTCATTGGTTCGCCGTCGATGAATTTCTTGAACGGGCGCGTGGCCAAGGCCGGCGGCGCCGCGAAATTCATCGCCGACACCGGGGAAAGCCTACCGCTTGGCTCAAATATCGCCGCCGCCGACGGGACGGCGGTGACGATCGGGGTCAGGCCGGAGCATTTCGCGCTCGATTCGGAGCGCGGCGCCGACGCGGAAGTGATCGTCGTCGAACCGACCGGCTCGGAGACCCAAGTATTGGCGAAATTCTGCGGGCGCGAAATCGTCAGCGTGTTCCGCGACCGCATCGACGCGAAGCCGGGCGGCGCGATCAAGCTTGCGGCGCCGCCCGAGCGCATTCATCTCTTCGACGCCAACAGCGGCATGGCGTTGCATTGACGGGTTGACCCCTCGCCCCGCGCGAAGCAGAGAGAGGGCGGCGGCAAAGCCGCCGGGTGAGGGGCAGCGCTGAGTCTGGGATTAGCATTCGACAGGCGCGCACTTTCGAGTCCTACGCCCGCCCTTCATCGGCCCTTCGGGTCACCTTCTCGCCGCCGCGCGGGGAGAAGGGATGAGCTTATGCCGTCGCAGTCGCCGCAACGGTCGGCTTGCGCGCGCCAATGAACCATACTGACGCCGAGGCGATGAGGCAGGCCGCGCCAGCGCCAAAGAAGGCAGGCAGGTAGGTGTTCCACTCGGTCCGCGATAGGCCGGCGCCGAAGGCTGCGGTCGCGGCGCCGAGCTGATGGGCGGCGAAAATCCAGCCGAAGGCGACGCCGGCCTTCTCCTTGCCGAAAATTTGCGTGGCGAGGCGCACGGTCGGCGGCACCGTCGCGATCCAATCGAGCCCGTAAAAGACCGAGAACAGCGAAAGCCCATAAACGGTGAAGCCGGAGTAGGGAAGGTACAGAAGCGAAAGGCCGCGCAGACCATAGTACCAGAACAGCAGCATGCGGCTGTCGTAGCGGTCGGACAGCCAGCCGGAGCCGACCGTGCCGAAAAGATCGAATATGCCCATCATCGCCAAAGTGGAGGCCGCGGCGACCGCCGGCAGGCCGAAATCGACGCAAAGCGAAATGAAATGGGTCTGGATGAGGCCGTTGGTGCTTAGGCCGCAGATGTAGAAGGTGCCGAAGAGAATCCAGAACGCGCTGCTTTTCGAACATTCGGCGAGGACCGAAAAGGCGCGCCCGATCGCTGGGGCGGGCGGCGGAGGAGCGGGAATATGACCCGGCGCCGGCGGCGGATCGCCATAGGACGAGAGGCCAACATCGGAGGGGCGGTCGCGCATGAACAGGATGACCAGCAGGCCGGCGAGAATAAGGGCACCGATCGACGGCGCCAGCGCATAGCGCCAGCCGAAATGATCGATCAGCCACGCGGCAAGCGGAAGAAAGATGAGCTGGCCGGTCGCATTGGCCGCGGTCAGCATGCCAAGGACCAGCCCGCGCCGCGCGTTGAACCAACGGTTCGAGACGATCGCCGCGAAGACCAGAGCGGTCAGGCCGGTGCCGACGCCGATGATGATCCCCCAATAGAGGAACAACTGCCATATCGCGCTCATCGTCAGCGCGAGCATGAGCCCGACGACGATGAGGCCGATCGCCGAGACGACGACGTTGCGCACGCCAAAACGCTCGATCAGCGCCGCCGCGAAGGGCGCCATCAGGCCGAAAAGGATCAAACGCACCGCGAGCGGAGCGGAAATCTGCGCCGTGTCCCAGCCGAATTCCTTGGCGAGGGGCAGAATGAAGGCGCCGGGCAGGCCGACGGCGCCAGCCGTCGTCAGCATAGTGAGGAACGTCACGGCGGCGATCGCCCAGCCGTAATGAACGCCGCGACGCGCCAATCTTTGCGCGAGAGCCTCAGCCAACATTCGCTCTCTCCTCGGGCGCGGCCCAGCTTATGAAAAAGATGAAAAAAGACGGCGACGCGCCGCCTTAATCGCTTTAATGATGACAGTCATCGTTAAATGATGATATCAATCATCATAAGTCAAGAGAGTGGACGCATAGCGCCTATGCGTTGTCGAACGGAGACTATTCGGCAAGGCGATGAGGATCACCAAACAGCAAGCGGAAGAGAACCGCGCGCGCGTCGTCGCGACCGCGGCGCGGCTTTTCCGCGAAAAGGGCTTTGACGGTGTCGGCGTCGCCGATCTGATGCACGCGGCCGGGCTAACCCACGGTGGTTTTTACAATCACTTCGAATCCAAAGACGATCTCAACGCCGCGGCCTGCGCCCATGCTCTGTCCCAGGCGGTCGCGGCGATCGAGGCGGTCGCCGAGCCGGCGCCGGGACAAAAAGACGAGACGCTCAGCGACTATCGGCGGCGCTACCTCTCGCGCAAAAGCCGCGACGCCGAAGGCTTTCGCTGTCCGATGGTCGCCTTCGGCAGCGACGTCTCGCGTCAGGCGCAGCCCTTGCGCGAACAATACGCCTTAGGTCTCAGACGCTATCTCGAAGGATTCGTCCGCGCCTTCTCAGCCGAGCGGCCGACGGGCGAGAATGCGCGGTCGGAAGCGATCGCCCATTTCGCGACGATGGTCGGCGCGGTCTCGCTCGCGCGCAGCGTCGCCACAGCCGATCCAGCTTTGTCCGACGAGATACTCGAAGCGGCGCTGGCCAATCTCGAGCCGCGGAACGCGCCGCCTTAAACCATGCGCGCGACGGGCGCGCGTCGTCAGTTCAGCGCGATCGCCGCGACCAAGCGGCCGTAGTCGGCTTCGCGGCGATGGGTCGCCCGGCGATAGCTGAAGAAGCGCTTTTCGTCGGCATAAGTGTCGCAGGCAAGGTCTTCGAAGGCGTCGACGCCCGCGCGCTCAACTTGCGAAGCGATGAAGCCCGGCAGATCGAACATGGCGTGGCTCGCGCGTGGGCTCGGCGCGAAAAAGGAGGCGTTGGCGGCCTCCGTCTTGACGAACCGGGCGACGAATTCGGGGCCGACTTCGTAGGACTCCTGGCGGATCAGCGGGCCGAGCGCCGCCGCAATGGCTTTTCGATGAGCGCCCAGCCGCTCCATGGCCGCGACCGTCGCTTCAACGACCCCGGTCAGCGCGCCCTTCCAGCCGGCGTGCGCCGCGCCGATCACGCCGGCCTTGGCGTCGGCGAAGAGGATCATGCCGCAATCCGCGCCTGTGACGGCGAGGCCGAGTCTCGGCGTCGTCGTCACAATCCCATCGCAGCGCGGCCTTAGCGCCGGCGCCCAAGGCCTCTCGACGGCAAGCGCGTCCGGTGAGTGAATCTGAAAAGGAACGAGCAGCCGCTCCGGCGAAACGCCGATTGCCGCCCCCATGCGCGCCCGGTTTTCGGCGACCGACGCCGGATCGTCGCGCGAGCCGACGCCGCCGTTCAGCGAAGCGTAGAGACCGGTCGAGACGCCGCCGGCGCGCGTGAAGAAAGCATGCGCGATTCCTTTGACGTCGAGAACGCGACTCGTCAGGGCCGCCGCCCGCGCTTCGCTCACGAAACGCCGACCGGTTGAAAGCCCGGCGGAGTTGGCAGATTGCGATTGGCGACAACCATCGCCTTGAACAAGGCGCCCATTTCGTTTTCGCCACGGCCGGCGAGGCGGAGCCGCGCCGATTCGATGTCGCTCGCCTGTTGCGGTCCGGCCCGGCGCATGAGCGCGCTCGCCCGTTGGTCGAGGCCGAGAGCGCGCAAAAAATCGCCCTGCTCGATCGGCCCGTAGACCGCTGCACCGGCCGCGCGCGCGCTTCGCGCCATGGCCGCGAAATCGACATGGACCGTGATGTCGGCGGTCCCTGGCTCGCTCAACGGGTCGACCGGACGATGAGAGCGCACGGCTTGCAATGTGTCGCCGAAACGGGTCGTCGTATGGCCATAGTCGATGAACAAGGCGGCGCCGCCTTGCCGGGCGACGCGCTCGCCGATCGCATAGACCAGCCGATGGCCCATGGCGCTGACTTCGAGCACCGCGCCCTCCATGGCGCGAGCTGCGATATAGGGTTCGACGTCGGGCGCGAGTTGAAAAGCCAAGGCGCCTTTGTCGTCCAGCGCCACACGCCTCTCACGCCAATCGCGCATGCCCCGCACATATTGCCGCGTCGGCAAAGCGTCGAGGAATTCATTGGCGATGATGATCGACGGTCCCTCGGGCGCATCCCGCCATTGCGAGACCCAGGAGATCGGCGCCCCGGCCGTCAGCAATGTCTCATGCTGAATCGAGGCGAGGGTCGGACTGGCCTCGACCAGACAGACATCGACCGCGGCGCGAAAGCTCGGCGCGACGCGTCCCGCCCTCAGCGCATCGCTCATCAACGTGCCGCGGCCGGGGCCGAGCTCGATCAGCCTGACCGCGCTCGGCGAGCCCATTGATGTCCAGACCTCCACCGCCCAAAGGCCGATCAATTCGCCGAACATCTGGCTGATTTCCGGCGCGGTGGTGAAATCGCCGGAGGCGCCGAAAGGATCGCGGTGCATGTAGTAGCCATGGACCGGATGGGTGAGAGCGAGCGCCATAAAGCGTTCGAGCGAGATCGGGCCGTGAGCTTCTATCAACGCCCTGATCTCATCCCCCAGCGCGCTCATCTGCGCTCCCTCGCCGCCTGCGCCACGACCAGATTAACAGGCAAAGGCCGCAGATGACGAGCGGCGCTGACAGCGCCATCCCCATCGTTAAGCCATGGCCGAGATCTTCCAGCCGAGGATCGGGGTCGCGGAAAAACTCGCAGAAGATACGCGCGACGCCATAACAAACACCGAAGAGGCCGGTCACGACGCCCGGCCGGCGGAGCGCGCCGCGCCGCGCGACGATCTGCAAAATCACGAAGACGGCGAGCCCTTCGAGAAGCGCCTCGTAGATCTGGTTTGGATGGCGCGGCAGGCCATCAGAGCCCGGAAAGATCACCGCCCAGGGAACGTCGGTCGGCCGACCCCATAATTCCGGGCGAATGAAATTCGCTATGCGGCCAAGAAACACGCCGATCGGCGCGGCGAGCGCAACGAGATCAAGCGTCGTCAGGAAGGACGCGCCATGTCGCCAGGCGAAGAGCGCGACGCCAACGAGGGCGCCGATCAGGCCGCCATGGAAGGCCATGCCGCCTTCCCAGAGTTTGAAGATCTCGATCGGATGGGCAAAATAGTAGCTGGGGTCATAAAAGAGCACATTGCCGAGCCGGCCGCCGATGATGACCCCTAAAGCGCAATAGACGAGGAGATCGTCGATGCTGTCGACGCTTGGCCGCTTTGCGCCGCGCCAAAGCGCCTCATCGGCGATCATGCGACGAATCAGCGCCCAACCGATGATCAGGCCGGCGATATAGGCGAGCGCATACCAGCGAATCGCCAAGGGGCCGATCTCGACGAGAATCGGATTGATCAGCGGATAGGGCAAGGCGAGAAGCGGCATCGCCGAGCCCTGATGGCCGCCTCGGCGAACGGCGTCAAGTCGCGCAATGTCACGTTGCGGAGGGGTCGGCTTTCCGGTAAATGCGGCCGAAGAATTTCCGAGGCCTTTTCGAATAAAGGGGCGAGCATGGCGGACGACCATTCTGCGGCGAGCGGCGACACTATGGACATGCCGGCGCACGAGGATATGTATGCCGATTTCCTCACCTTGACCGAGATCAGCGTCGCCGGCCTTTTGTGCATCCTGCTCGAGCTTGTCCTCTGGGGTCTCAAGGGCGATGGCGGCGTCGCCTTCATCGGCTTTGTCCTGACTGTCGCCGCCGCCGTATTCGGCGTCCTCACAGGCCTGACCTGGCGGGCCATCCTGCCGGTCTTCGTGCTGCTCGGCTTAGCCTGCATCGTCCTTTAGCCGTTGGCGCCGCTGCTCGCCGCGGTTCCCTCGCCTCGTGAAGGTGTGACTTAATGCTCATCGGGGTAGCAGCCGAAGTTGATCCGTCGGAGACGCGCGTCGCGGCGACGCCCGAGACGGTCAAGAAGCTGATCGCCCTTGGCGCGGAGGTCGCGGTCGAGCAGGGCGCCGGCCTTCGCGCCGGCATGACCGATGCGGATTACCAGAGCGCTGGCGCGCGTCTTACGGGCGCCGCCGACGCTCTCAGCGAGGCCGACGTCCTCCTGAAGGTGCGCCGGCCGAATGCGGGCGAACTCGCCAAGATCAAGCGCGGCGCGCTCGTCATTGCGACAATGGATCCGTACGGCCACGACCAGGCGATCGCCGCCATGGCCGCGGCCGGCGTCTCGGCCTTCGCGATGGAGCTGATGCCGCGGATCACCCGCGCGCAGGTGATGGACGTGCTCTCGAGCCAGGCGAACCTTGCGGGCTACCGCGCGGTCGTTGACGCAGCGGCGGAATATGGCCGCGCCTTGCCGATGATGATGACGCCGGCCGGCACCGTGCCCGCGGCGAAGATTTTCATCATGGGCGTCGGCGTCGCCGGGCTTCAAGCGATCGCCACCGCGCGGCGTCTTGGCGGCATGGTCACCGCCACTGACGTCCGGCCGGCGACCAAGGAGCAGGTCGAATCGCTCGGCGCGAAATTTGTCGCCGTCGAGGACGAGGAGTTCAAGCAAGCCGAAACGGCCGGCGGCTACGCCAAGGAAATGTCGAAAGAGTATCAGGCCAAACAGGCCGCGCTTGTCGCTTCGCACATCGCCAAGCAGGATATCGTCGTGACCACGGCGCTGATCCCGGGGCGGCCGGCGCCGCGCTTGATCACGGCTGCGATGGTCAATTCGATGCGGCCGGGCTCCGTGATCGTCGATCTTGCGGTCGAACGCGGCGGAAACTGCGAGCTCGCCAAGGCCGGCGAGCTCGTCACCACGCCCGGCGGCGTCAAGGTCATCGGCTATTCCAACGTTACGCGGCTCGCCGCCACCGCCTCGAGCCTTTATGCGCGCAATCTCTACGCATTCGTCGAAACGCTGATCGACAAGGCGACCAAAAGCCTTGCGGTCAAATGGGACGACGAGCTCGTCAAGGCGACTTTGCTGACGCGCGATGGCGCAATCGTCCATCCGAACTTCCAGCCGAAGAGCGCCTGACTTTAGGCGCTTAAGCCACACCCTCTCTCCTGAGGCGCCCATGACCGATACTCTCGACCAGACCGTCGCCAAGCTCAAAGCCGCCGCAGACGCGGCTGAGCAGGCGGCCCAAGCGGCGCAGACCTACGCCGATCAGCTTGCGGCCGCGGCTTCCGCCGGCACGGGCGGCGCGATCGATCCTTTCGTCTTCCGGCTCGCGATTTTCGCGCTCGCCGTCTTCGTCGGCTATTACGTCGTCTGGTCGGTGACGCCGGCGCTGCATACGCCTTTGATGTCGGTGACCAACGCCATCTCGTCGGTGATCGTCGTCGGCGCGCTTCTTTCCGTCGGGGTCGAAGCGATCGACTCCGGCTCGACCTTCGCGCGTTTCGTCGGCTTCATCGCGCTCATCCTCGCCTCGGTGAACATATTCGGCGGCTTCATGGTCACCGAGCGCATGCTGGCGATGTACAAGAAGAAAGGGTGAGCCGTGGCTAACTTCGCCGCCCTCCTTTATCTCATCGCCGGCATTCTGTTCATCCTGGCGTTGCGAGGACTGTCCTCGCCGGCGTCTTCGCGGCAAGGCAATCGCTTCGGCATGATCGGCATGGCGATCGCCGTGGCGACGACTTTGGTCTTGCGCCCGCCGTCGAGTTTCCTCTCTTGGGTGTTGGTCATCGTCGGCTTTGCGATCGGCGGCGGCTTCGGCGTTTGGCGGGCGCGCACCGTGCAGATGACCGCGATGCCGCAGCTCGTCGCGATGTTTCACTCGCTGGTCGGCTTGGCCGCGGTTCTCGTCGCGGCCGGCGCGCTTTATGCGCCGCAGGCCTTCGGCATCGGCGAGCCCGGCGACATCCACCGCGCCAGCCTGATCGAAATGTCGCTCGGCCTCGCGATCGGCGCTATGACTTTCACCGGCTCGGTCATCGCCTTCTTAAAGCTCGACGGCCGCATGTCCGGCAAGCCGATCCTGCTGCCGCAGCGCCATGCGATCAATCTCGGCCTCGGCGTGGCGCTGGTCGTCCTGATCATTCTCTTCTTCGCGACCGAGGCGACGATCTGCTTCTGGCTCATCGCGCTCATCGCGCTGGCGCTCGGCGTGCTCCTGATCGTCCCGATCGGCGGCGCCGACATGCCGGTCGTCATCTCGATGCTGAATTCCTACTCCGGCTGGGCCGCGGCGGGCATCGGCTTCACGCTCGGCAATCTCGCGCTGATCATCACCGGCGCGCTGGTCGGCTCTTCGGGCGCGATCCTTTCCTACATCATGTGCAAGGGGATGAACCGATCGTTC
>DATGHD010000148.1:0-6992 GCA_035308145.1 Roseiarcus sp. | reverse complement strand
GGTTTCACGGCGGCGGCTTTCATGGTGGATTTGGCGGGTTTCGCGGCGGCGGGTTCCGTGGCGGCTTCCACGGATATCACGGCTTTGCCGGCGTAGGCGGCTTCCGCCACGGCTTTGCCCGCGCAGGCGGGTTCCAAGGATTCGGCGCTCGCCGCTGGGGCGGTGGATTTGGCGGAGGTCTTGGGCGGGGCTTCCAAGGACGAGGATTCGCCGGGTCCATGGGGCGCGGCTGGGGCGGCCGGGCATTTGCCGCGGGCGTCGAGCGCGGGTGGCGCGGCCGCGGATTCGCCGCGGGCCTGGGCCGACAAGGAATGATTGGCGGATATGGCGGCGGCTACGGCGGCTACGGCGGCTATGGCGGGTTTGGCGGCGCTTGGGGCGGTATTGGCGATTGGGGTTGGAGCGGCTGGGGCGGCGATTATCTCTCCAACTTTGAGGGTCTTTGGGGCGCCGATGTCATCGGCCTCGCCGGCCTCACCGCAGGCATTGCGACCTCGGATGAGAGCTGCATCATTTACAATCCCATCTACAACACCCTCGGCCAATATATCGGCGTGCAGCCTTTGAACATCTGCAACTACTAGTCGAGCGAGCGCACGGGCAAGCGACGGCCTCACGGGCAGGTAGCAACGGCGTTCTCGAGCGCGCCACGGGAATATCCGTGACGTCATCGCCATTGCGCAGGATCGTCCTGGCGACCGGCGCGCGCCTCGCGCCGCCACTAGCAGAAAGACGACCTCGCGGCCTCAAACCCATCGACCTCAGGGCTCGATTAGAACACCAGGATTCATCACGCCGTTTGGATCGAGAGCGCTCTTCGATGCGCGCAATGCGGTCGCGAAGAGCGCCGGCCTCTGGCGATCGTACCACGGCCGGTGATCTCGACCAACGGCGTGATGATGGGTGATGGTGCCGCCGGCGTCGATCAAAGCGTCGCTCGCTCCCGCCTTGATCGCCCGCCACTGCTCGATCAGCGCGCCGTGGCGACCAAGCGCATGGAAGGAGAAATAGGGCGCCGGGCCGTCGGGATAGGCGTGGGTGAACCGACAGGTGACTTCGCCCTTAACCCCGGTCGCGTCGAGAATGGCCTGCTCCGTCGCCGCCTTCACTTTGTCATGGAACGCTTCGAACCGCTCCCATGTGATCGACGTCTCGAACGTATCGTTGATGATGCCGGCCGGCGTCAGAAACTCGCGAGCGTAAGGCATGCGGATGAAGGCGTTCCGCCAGAGGCCCGCCGCGCCCGCAAGATGCGCGTCCGCGCCGCCAGTCTCAGCCTTGCCGCGGTAATCCGCGCAGCATTCGAGCGCGCGCTTCATCCATGCGTCGAGCGGATGGTCGCCTGATTCAAAGGCGAGAACGAGAATGGCGACCGAGCCGTCCGCCGCGCCGGTGTTGTAAGCCTCGGCAGGATCGAGAATGCGGCAGTTAGACGGGTAGAGGCCCGCCTGAGACAAGGCGCGAACGGCGCGGGCGGCGGCAAAGAAGGTCGGAAAAGAGACAGAGCCGCCAGCGCGGTGGATCGGCCGCAGCTGAAGCCGCATCCAAGCGGATGTGATGACGCCGAGAATCCCTTCTGAGCCGATGAACAAGCGATCGGGGCTGGGCCCAGCGCCCGATCCCGGCAGACGTCGTGTTTCGACGACGCCGGTCGGCGTGACGATCCGCAAGGCTTCGACAAGGTCGTCGATATGCGTGTAAAGGGTGGCGAAATGGCCGCCGGAGCGCGTCGCAATCCAGCCGCCAAGCGTTGAATATTCGAAACTCTGCGGGAAATGCCGCAGCGTCAGACTATGCGGCTTCAATTGCGCCTCAAGCGCCGGGCCAAAAGCGCCGCCTTCGATCTTCGCCGCCCGCGAGGTAGCATCGACTTCGACCACCCGACCGAGATTACGGAGATCGATCGTAACGGCGGCTCTATGGCGACCGTCCAGGCGGTGTTCGACGCCGCCGCAGACGCTCGAGCCGCCTCCGAAGGGCGCAAGCGAAGCGCCGAGGTCGCCGGCCCAATCCATCACCGCCGCAATGTCCGCCTCATCGCGGGGATAGGCGACGATGTCGGGCGCGCTGGCATAATCGCCGAGCATGCCACGGACATAGTCCGTGTACGATTTGCCGTAAGTATGAGCGACACGGTCGTAGCGTTCGCTCGTGCAGAAGGCGGCGATGGAGGGCGGCGCGGCGACCCGCGGTGGCGCGAGCGCGATGTCTTCGAGACGCGGCGGCGACCGGGTTTCAAAGGAACGGCGGCCGAATTTCTCGCGATAGCCGCCGAGTACGAAGGCGCGCTCCTCCTCGCTCATACGCTCGCCTTCGCGGCCCCAGCCATAGTGTTTCAGTCGCGGCGTGCTCATCGCTCCTCCGAATGGTGTCCGCATTGTTGCGCCAGTCGTCCTGACCGCCGCGATTCGAGCCGCGTAAGCTAGGAAGAGTCGCCGCTCGACAGCTATCGGCACATCCTAAACGCCCGCAGACATCGCAGCCTAAGGCCATTTGGGGCCGAGAATTCAGCCCGAGGTATCTAAGGGTTCTCCCGTATCGGTGACCACCGTGAATATCTGCCGTCCTGAGATATCATATACAATGCGGTTTCTTCCCAATATAGCGAGCCGCCTTCCATCGTCGCTGAAATTGGAACATGGCTGTCGGATGGGATACGCGGTCGGCTGTCGCTGCTGATGAAGCGATGTGGCGCGGCTATTCGGCGGGAAGCGCCGCCGTTTCGCGCCGGTCGGTCGCTCCTGGTTCAACAGATGGTTTGAAGCAGGGCCCGTTTGGATCACGGACGAGCTTAAGCACACGGCCGTAGAATGCGCTCTCGTCTTCGAGGCGCCCGATGTAGAGGACGCCGAGGTCGGGCGAATCTTGCGCCACGACCTCCGTCAGGCGCCGACGTAACGCCGGATCGAGAGCCGTGAGCGCGCGGTTAAACACGACCCAGCGCGGCCTTTGCAAGATGACGCGGGCGACGGCAAGGCTCTGCTTTTCGTCATCGCTTAGCAGCCGGTCCCATCGCTCGGTCTCATCGAGCATAGGCGCGAGGTGTTCGAGACCGACCGCGGCAATGGCTTTTGAGATACGCGCGTCGCCATAGAGTTCGGCTGGGTGGGGATAGGCAAGCGACGCGCGTAGAGTCCCAGGCGGCGCATAGCCGGGCGTGGGCGCGAAGAGGACGAACTGACGGGCCGGACGCGCTATCCGACCGGCGCCCCACGGCCAAAGTCCAGCAATCGCCTGGAACAACAAGCGTTCGTCATCTTCGTCGCCGACGACAAGCACGTGTTCGCCTGGTTTCAGCTCGGCGTGAGCCTCGTTCAGCATGATACAACCGGAGGGCGCCGCGATCCGGAGGTCGTAGATGAGTATCGATTGGTCGTCCCATTCATCCAACTTAATCCGGCTCTCGCTTTCGCCAAGCTTGTCCATCGTCAGCATCGCCTTTCGGAAACTCGCGACGCGCAGAAGCGTCGCTCGCCAGTCTGCGATGCCGGAAAAGTTGCTCGCGAACCATCCGAGCGATTGTTGCACCTGATTAAAGGCCCCGACGATCATCATGAGCGCGCCGAAGCTCATGCCGCTGTAAAAATAAGCTGGCGCCGCCACCAGGATCGGCGCGACCATCGCCAACCAACCAACGCCTGCCGTAACCCAAGTCAGTCCTGTCGTTGCAAAAACGATTCGCTCCAACACTTGGACGACGCTGCTGAAGACCCAATTCAGATGGCTCCCTTCATCAGCCTCTCCGGCGTAGAGAGTGACGCCTTCAATTTCCTCATTCACGCGCACAAGCGCGAATCTAAACTGCGCTTCCCGAGCGTACCGCGTTTCGTTGAGGCCGATCAGCGTACGGCCGACCCGCCAGCTGAGTAGCGAGGCAACCCCAGCGTAGAGGAGCGCGCACCACACCATGTAGCCCGGCGCGACAATGGCGTTACCCGCAATCGAGAGAACCATCGTGCTGGACAGCACCCACAGAACCCCGACGAAGCTCAGGAGCAGCAGCGAGGACTGCAAGAGGCCTATCCCGAGGTCGGTCGTCAGCTCAGTCAGGTGCCTGGCGTCCTCGTGGATACGCTGATCAGGATTTTCGCCGATCTCGCCTGCATGTGAAATGCGAAAGGCGCGCGCCGGCGCAAGCCATTCGCTTACCAGATCTTCGACGAGGCCCTCGCGTAAGACGAGTTTCGACTCCTGGTTGAGCCAGGCCTGCGCGACATTGAGGACCAGTAAAACTCCGGCCAGCTCTCCAAAAACGCCGAGCTGGGTCAAGAACGTGGAGACGTTCTTATGCGCCAAGGCGTCGTAGAAGGGCTGGTTCCAGGCGTTTAGCCTGATCTGCGCGTACGCGGTCGCGCCGACCACCGCCAAAAGGGCGAGGGACAACATGACGATCTTGTTGCGTTGACGAGACGCCCAAAGGGCGGCGATCATTCCCAAAACCTGCGAGGCGACGCCATCGGCCGGCTGGGTTTCTCTTCCGCTGCTGGCGGTCTTTTCCTCTCCTCCAGGCATCAAATCGCATCCATTCGCCGTGCGCGTGGATCAGTCTTCCGGAAATCGCCTTCCCAGCCGTTGTGGCGGGGACGCTTCCGACGCCGATGCTGATTTAATAGTCTAATCCGACAACTAAGAAAAACGGCAGGGCAACCCTGTCCCGCCTGCAGAAGGGTTCGACGGCTTCGTTGTCCGGCGTCTCTGACTTCCCTTGCTCCCGAGGAATTTTGATGAACGTCCCCCCCAAGGCCCAATGGACGGCGACAGCCAGCAGCGGCGATCCCCGACAGGCCATCGACGATCTTTACGCCACCGCTTGGACTGCGGACGCGTCAGTCAAGCCTTGGCTGGAAATCGACCTTGGCGCCGTGGCGACGATCGGCGGGCTCGAAGTCTACTGGGGCCAACAGGCGACAAAGACATATCGATTCGAATTCTCGCTCGACCGCCGGGATTGGGCGCTTCTCTGCCGCACCGGTCACGGCGAAGGTGGCCAGGACGTTTTCGCTTTTCCTTCAGCCGAAGCGCGGTTCGTTCGCTTGATCTGCGAAGATCCGCAAGCGGAGCACGGGCCGGAAATCGTCGAGATCAACCTTTATGCGCCCGAACAAGCCGCGTCGGTGCTTGAGAAGGATCGCATCGCCGCGCTGGGCTATGGACCTGTCAGGCTTACCGCCGGCGAGAGCATCACGGTCGACTTCGGTTATGTACGGTCTCCATTAGGCGCGTTGATTGAATGGGGAGAAACTTATGGAACCGTCTTTTCGGCGCATCTCTCAGACGATGGCGAGAGCTTCCGCGAAGTGGGCCGCATCGAGACCGGGGATGGGAGAACCGACAGCTTCTGGTGGCGCTCCACAACAAGCCGTTTTTTTCGTTTGACGGTGCACGAGGCGAACTCGCCGAAAGGCGCGATCGTGAACGAAGTCAAACTGCGCATCCTCAACAAGGACCGCATGCCGATTGGCCTGTTGGAGCGAGCGGCGCGCGCAGGACGCAGCGACCTCTACCCGCAGTCGCTCCTCGGCCGCCAAGTCTATTGGACCGCGCTCGGGGAGTTCGGCCAAGCCGATGAGGCGCTGTTCGATGAATATGGCGCGCTAGAGCCGCGACGCAGATCGCCTCAGATCAGCCCGCTTATTCGGCTGGACGGAGTCCTCCATGGAGCGCCCGGCTGCCCGAACATCACGCATTCGCTAACAGACGGCTCACTGCCGCCCGCCGCCGTCGTCTGGTCCGCTCAGGATGTAGAAATTCGTATAACGGCTCTCGCCCACGCCGGCCAAGCGTTTACGGAGCACCGCATCAGCAATCGCAGCGGGGCGGCGCGGAGCGGCTCGCTCGTCCTGACCGTATTCCCGGTCCAGATCAACCCCTACTGGCAGCACGGCGGCCACGCCGCGATCAGCGCCATCTCCATCGACGGAAATCAGTTGTGGGTCAACGACCGGATCTATGCTGCGTTTTCGCAAGAGCCCGACGCCGTGGCGGTTGCCGACTTCGCGGACGGAGATGTTGTAAAACTCATCGAAGGGCAGGCTCGCCAGACGGCCCACGCTCTGCGCTCGCAGTCCGCGCTCCTCGGCGCGGCGTTCGAATTCTCTTTTCATCTGGAGCCTGGCGGCGGCACGGCATTTATCGTTTCCGCCTCGATGAGCGACGATGTTGCGCCCCGCGCGAATGTGGCGTTTGACGCTGTCCGCGAGAGCGTCCACCGCGCTTGGCGGGAAAGGATTGGCGCGCGCCGCATCATTGTGGGCGACCCTGAGATTAGCGACACTCTCGAGGCCCAGACAGCGCTCATTCTCGCAAACTCGACGCGGTTCGCCTTTAAGCCGGGTCCTCGAAATTACGACCGCACATGGATTCGCGACGGCTCCTCGCAGGCTCTTGCGTTGCTTTGGGCCGGCTTGATCGAGGAGGCCAAGAACTACGTCCTCTGGTACTCCCAACGCATTTACCGCAACGGCTTGGTTCCGCCAATCCTCAACATAGACGGGACAGTCAACCGAGGTTATGGCGGCGATATCGAATTCGATGCGCAAGGCGAGTTCGTCGGCATCGCCGCCGAGGTCTATCGCGTGAGCAGAGACCGAGCGTTTCTCAACGCTATTTTCGAGCCCGTTGTCAGGGCGACGAGGTTCATCGAGGAGCTTTGCGCGCGGACCGAGGCGATTCACAGCCCCGAAAGTCGTTTCCATGGGCTTCTCGCGCCCTCTATCAGTCATGAGGGTTACAGCAAGCCGTCGTACAGTTATTGGGACGACTATTTCGCGCTAAGCGCGTGGCGGGACCTTGAGTATCTAGCCTGCGAAATCGGCGATGAGAAAGTCGCTGCCCGGGCGAAAGCCACCGGAGACTCGTTCGCCGCTAATCTGACGCGTTCGATCCGCTTGACCGCCGCAAGCATGGAGACCGGCCTAGTCCCCGGTTCGGCCGATCGCGAGGACGTCGATCCCACCTCGACCTCGATCGCCTTCGAGCCATGCCGGGTCGAT
>DATGHD010000147.1:0-5595 GCA_035308145.1 Roseiarcus sp. | reverse complement strand
TGCTGTTCCTCATTTCGAGCCGCTACTGCGACAGCGATAATTTGAGCAATTTCGCCTGGTCGAAATTCAGCGGCATCCAGGGCGGGCGCAGCCTGGTGCAGGCGATCTGCGATTTCGTGCATGGCCATATCCGCTTCAGCTACGCCGACGCCAGCGCGACCAGAACCGCGAGCGACAGCATTCGCGAGGGGACCGGAGTCTGCCGCGACTTCGCCCATCTGGCGATCGCGCTCTGCCGCTGCATGAACATTCCGGCGCGGTACTGCACTGGCTATCTCGGCGACATCGGCGTGCCGCCAGATCCGGCGCCGATGGATTTCTCGGCGTGGTTCGAGGTCTTTCTCGACGGCCGCTGGTTCACCTTCGACGCCCGGCACAATGCGCCACGCATCGGCCGCATTGTCATGGCGCGTGGGCGCGACGCCGCCGACGTCGCGATCTCCACCGCTTTCGGCGTGGCGCGGCTCGCGCGCTTCGAGGTGACGACCTTTGAGGAAGCGGCATGAGAGCGCTTTGGAGGGCGGGCCGCCTCGATTGAGCCGCTTTGCGTCCCGTAACCGGAAGATTTCCAGAGGATCGCGCTATGCGAACTGCTTTTCGCCATCGGGACGGGAATGGAATGATTCTGCCGGTCGCGGGCGGCGGCTCGGTTCTTATCGTCTCCGCTACGATCCCTCTTGACCATTTCGCCCGGACTACGACGAGCAGAGAATTCGTCGGTTGAAGGCCGACGCCGACCAATTTGCCGACGAAAACGATATCGACCACATTCAGATTGCCCAGGGACCGGTCAAGGCGCTGAAGTCGTAAGGGCGAGCGCCGCGTTTAGGGCAAGTCAACGACTGCTTAAAGCCAATACCGCGGGCCGGGGCCCCTGCGCCCGGCGCGATCCATGGGATTGGCGAGTTCGCAGCGGTCGATCGACAGGCAGCCGCAGCCGATGCATCGGGTCAGGCCAGACTTGAGCCGTTCGAGCTCGGCGATTTTCTCGTCGATCTTCTTTGACCATTCGCCGGAAAGCTTGGCCCATTCCTGACGCGTCGGCGGATGATCGGCGGGAAGCTTGGCGAGCGCCGCGCCGACCTCGTCGAGCGACAGTCCGACCCGCTGGGCAAAGACAATGAAAGCGATCCGCCGCAAGGCGGAGCGCGGAAACCGGCGATGGCCGGAGCCGGCCCGCTCCGAGGCGATCAGCCCCTTCTCCTCATAGAAGCGCAAGGCGGAAGCGGCGACGCCGCTTCGGCGCGCAATCTCGCCGATGGTCAGCACTTTCTCCATCGCGGCGAGGACAGCACAAATCCCGCTTGACTTCAAGTTAACTTTAACTTGTAGCCAGACGCCTTCGCTTGGCGAAGGAGTTTTAAAAATGCGATTTTCATCCGATCTCGAAGGCGCGCGCATCGCCGTCACCGGCGGCACGTCGGGCCTCGGCCTTGCCCTGGTGCGCCAGCTTTCGGCGCGGGGCGCAAAAGTAGCCTTTGTCGCGCGCACTGTTTCGGCGGTCGAGCGCACCGCCAAGGAGACGGGCGCCTTCGGCATTGTCGGCGACATTGGCCGCAAGGCCGATATCTATCCGATCGCGCTGCAAATCATGGGCGATCTCGGCGGGCTCGACGCGCTCATCAACAATGCGTCGAGCCTCGGGCCCGTGCCGTTAAGCCTGCTCTCCGACACCGAATGCGAGGATCTCGAGCAGGCGCTCGCCGTCAATCTCGTCGGCGCCTTCCGGCTGACCAAAGCCTTGTTCGGCGTTCTCGCCGCCTCAGCGCGGGACGGACGCGGCGCCCTCGTCGTCAACATTTCGAGCGACGCCGCGGTCGTTCCTTATCCCGGCTGGGGCGCCTATGGCGCGAGCAAGGCGGCGCTCCGCCACCTGACCTCGATCTGGGACAAGGAGGCGCAGGCGCTCGAGGTTAAGTTCCTCTCCGTCGATCCCGGCGACATGGATACGCCGTTGCACGCCGAGGCGGTTCCCGAGGCCGATCGATCGATGTTGAAGCGCCCCGAGGATTCGGCTGCGGAAATCGTCGAGACCATTCTTGCGACCTTGCCGCGCCGCACGTTGCGGCTGGTCGGGGCGAATGGATGATCGCCGCCGAAACGCCCGACGCCGCCAAATTGCTGCTGGTCGAGGCGGATGGCGCCATGCGGCGCCTGCCGCGGGCTGCGCTCGCCGCGCTGTTCGGCCCCGCCGATCTTATCGTCGCCAACGATGCGGCGACCTTGCCGGCGTCGTTGCGTGGGACGCATGAGCCGAGCGGCGGCGAGATCGAAATTCGTCTCGCCGGTTGGATCGACATCGGCGATCCGACGCGATTCATCGCCATCGCATTCGGGGCCGGCGATCATCGCCAGCGTACCGAAGATAGATCGCCGCCGCCGCCGCTTGCCGCCGGCGATCGCCTGTCGCTTGGCCCATTGGTCGCGACGATTGAGACGCTTCTTGATCATCCCCGCCTTGTCGCGCTGCGCTTTCTTGGGGAGGCGCGCGCCGTCCTGTCCGGGCTGGTCCACTACGGTAGGCCGATCCAGTATGCGCATGCGGCGGCGCCTTACGCCCTATGGGACGTCTGGACCAAAATCGCCGCGGACCCAATCGCCTTCGAGCCGCCCTCGGCGGGATTCGCGCTCGATTGGCGAATGCTTGTCGCGTGGCGCAGCCGCGGCGTCGGCTTTGCGACGCTGACCCACGCCGCCGGGATCTCCTCGACTGGCGATGCGGCGCTCGATCAGCGATTGCCCTTCGATGAGCCATATCGCATTCCGGAGCGAACCGCCGTTGCAATCCGCCGCGCCAAGGCGAGAGGCGGGCGCGTCGTCGCGGTCGGGACGAGCGTCGTGCGCGCGCTTGAAGCGGCCGCCGATGGCGCGGGCGGCATTCGCGCCGGGCCCGGCGTCGCCTACGGGCGCATCGGGCGGGGAACGGACATCCGCATTGCCGACGCGATTCTTTCCGGGGTGCATCAGCCCGGCGAAAGTCATTATGAGTTGCTCAGGGCGTTTGCCGACGATGCGACTCTCGATCGAATCAATGCCGCGCTCGTCGGGCACGGCTATCGCGGCCACGAGCACGGCGATTCTGTGCTGGTCGAACGCGCATCGCGCGCCGTCGATGTTGACGACGAGACAGCGTGGGCGCGGGGCGTTCGTCGTTCCTTGCCCCTTAAAGCCAAATCAGGCACAAGCGACGTCAACTAAGGCAGGTCAGAAAGTCGACGGGCGGGTTGCGGCGTCGGCTTAGCGCCGCGATCGAGGTCGATGTTGCACTCCATTATTCGCTTGAGCCTCGCTATTGCTCTGGCGGGCGCGTCATGCGCCCTCGCGTCAGGGCAGGAAGCCGACCCGCGCTTGCCGCTCTTCGAAAAAGGCGAAGCCTCCGGCATGCGCAGCTTTCTCGCCTGGCCGCCGGGCGTCCGCCGCATCCCGGCGTTTCTCGCCGTCTTGCAGAAGGAGGCGGCGGCCGATATCGCGGATTTTGCGGGCGCGGCCAAGGCGCAGGGCGAGCCCGACAAGGCCTTCGAGCGTTACGTTCAAGAGCGCTTCGCCAATGACGGTTTCGAGAGCGTCATTGTCGTGACGCGACTGCACGGTCAGCCCGGCGAGAAGGTTCTCACGCCCCGAACCTGGGACATTGCGGCGAGCCACGCGCTTGGCTGGAGCGATCTCTTGACCGACACCTCCGACAACTCGCAGGGGTTCAAAGCCATCTACGCCTATGTCGCGCGGGCGCTCGGCTCGCAGCTTAAACCTAAGCCGCCGAAGCCGGGCGACGACGCAGCGGCCGCCGAATACCAGCGGCTCACGGACCGCTTCGGCTGGTTCGCGCCGACGCTCGAAGGAATGCCCGGCTTCGTCTTCACGCCGGCGGCGGACGGCGAGCATGTCGGCGGGCTTTCCCTCATCTTCGGCAAAGAGACGCCGATGGGCTACCGCGGCGACGGCCCCTTTGCCGATGAGGTTTTTGTGCCCGCCGCCGTGTTCAAATCCCATCTGACGGCGATGTTCCGCGACCTCTTCGAGGGCGAAGCGGCGCGTTACGGTCTCTTGCAGCGCGAAAGGGACGATGCGACGATTTCCGGCTCGACGGCGGTTGTTCTGACCAACGAGCAGAAGCCTGGGAAGACGCTCGCCTTGCGCGCCGAAGCGCCGGAGACATTCTTCAACGGCGATTCCATTGACCTCGTCGTCGATAGCGACGCGCAAGGATTGGAGAACGCCAAGACCTTCGTCGCCACCGGCAGAACCGAGGCCGGCGCCAAGCCGAGCGGCGTCGGCTACGACCTTCGCGTCTTCGGCGCGACAATCAATCAGAAGATCGAACCTTTCACGGCCGTCTGCCGGCAAGCGGCGCTGCACATCCGCCCGGCGGCCGGCTCGCTCGCTGACAGAGCGCATGTCCCGCCGATCGACGTGAGCTATCCGCTGAAATTCGATTGCAGCGGCGATCAGGGGTAGGGCGCCTCTTTCTTGCTCCGTCAAGCCAATTCAGGCACAAGGCGGCGCGAAAGAAGCGGGCGATCTTCATGTCAAAACCCTTGCGCGTCGGCGTCGCCGGCCTCGGCGTCGTCGGCGCCAGCCTGGTCAAGCTGTTGCAGCGTCAAGGCGAGACTCTTGCGAGCCGAACCGGCCGGCCGATCGTCGTTACCGCCGTCTCCGCCCGCGATAGGGCGCGCGATCGCGGCGTTGATCTCAACGGCGTCGCCTTCTTCGACGATCCGGCGGCGCTGGCCGCGTCCGATTCCATCGATCTCTTTGTCGAGCTGATCGGCGGCGCCGATGGCGCGGCCTATCAATCGGTGAAGACCGCGCTCGAGCGCGGCCGCCCCGTCGTCACCGCCAACAAGGCGCTGATCGCCAAGCATGGGCTGGAACTCGCCCGACTTGCCGAGAATAGGAACGTCGCGCTGGCCTTCGAATCCTCGGTCGCCGGCGGCGTTCCCGTCATCAAGACCTTGCGCGAGGGCCTTGCCGGCAATTCGGTTCGCCGGATCTATGGCATCCTCAACGGCACCTGCAATTACATCCTTTCGAAGATGGAGACGGACGGACTCTCCTTCGAGGAGTGTCTTAAGGAAGCGCAAAGGCTCGGCTATGCCGAAGCCGACCCAACGTTCGACGTCGGCGGCTTCGACACTGCGCATAAGCTCGCGATCCTCGCTTCCATCGCTTTTGGCACGGCGATCGACGCCGAGGCGATCCATGTCGAAGGCATCGAAACGATCACTCAGGATGACCTCTCAGCCGCTGACGAGCTCGGCTATCGCGTCAAGCTGCTTGGCGTCGCCGAACGCACGGCAAAAGGCGTCGAGCAGCGCGTCCATCCGACCATGGTCGCCAAATCGACGGCGATCGCCCAAGTCATGGGCGTCCTCAACGCGGTGACGATCGACGCCGATCCGGTCGGCGAATTGACTTTGGTCGGGCCCGGCGCCGGCGGCGACGCGACCGCCTCGGCGGTCGCCGCCGACATCGTCGATATCGCGCGGGGCGCCGCGATCCAGCCCTTCGGCCGGCCGGTCGCTTCGCTCGAAGAGGTCGAACGCATCCCGATGCAGCGCCACGAGGGCGGCTACTATGTCCGCCTGATGGTCGTCG
>DATGHD010000146.1:0-3142 GCA_035308145.1 Roseiarcus sp. | reverse complement strand
TCCATAGGCGTCGTCGAGATGGGGGAGCACCATCTCGGCGAAGTTTCTGCGCGCCCGCTCGCTCGTCACTTCTCCCCTTTGGCTCACGGCGCCACAACAATCTTGCCTTTCATGTGTGGATGCAGGCCGCAATAGTACGCATATTCGCCGGGCTTATCGAAGGTCACTTGGTAAGCGTCGTTGGCGTCGAGCGCCTTCGAGCGGAACTTGCCGGCCGTATCCACGACGAGATGCGGTATATCATCGTGGTTCTGGAATGTCACCGTCGTACCTGGCTTGACGGTGAGGACGTCCGGCGTGAAGGCGAAATTGTCGATGCCGATTTTCGCCTCATCGGCAAAGGCGCGGGCGAGCGCGAAAGCGAAGAGCGCGGCGACGATCAAAGTCGCCCACGCCGATCGCTTGAGGATTGACGGCGCCGTCAAGGTTCTCATCGCGTTTTGCTCCTTTACGAAGCCAAAGCGACGTCAGTGACCGCCAGCGGCTCGCTTCCCTGATGGAAAGCGACGGAGCGAACGCCGAGGTATTTGCGCAAGTCGCCGGCTGGAACCAGCATCGGACCAGGCGAGGGCGCCGTGCCGGGAACCGGCTGCGGGAAGGCCGTTGAGCGGGCGGTGTAGAAGCTGACCGCGCCTTCGACTTTCTGCATCAATTGATGGATGTGCCCGTTAAGGACCGTGACCGAGCCGAAGCGCGAGAGCAGGGCAAGCGCCTGCGCCGAATCCTGCGTGCCCCAGCCCCATTCCGGCGCGATCGTCCATAAGGGGATGTGGGCGAAGACGACGATCGGCGTCGAGGCGCTCTTGTCCTTAAGGTCGTCGGCGAGCCAGGCGAGCTGTTCGGCGCCGAGATTGCCCATGCCGCCCGCCTTGAGATCGACGACATTGACGAGGCCGATGAAATGGACGCCGGCCTGATCGAAGGAATACCAGCCGGCGCCTTTGGCGCCTCTGCCGTAGCGCTCGAGATAGGCCTTGCCGTTGTCCTCGTCGATGATGTCGTGCTCGCCCGGCACATAATGGACGTCGAGCCTCGCCCGGCCGATCGCCTGGTCGGCGTCGTCGAATTGCTTGGCCTTGGACAAATGCGAAATGTCGCCGGTATGGATCATGAAGGCGGGCTTGACCGGCATGGCGACGACTTTGTCGATCGCCTCGTTGAGCGTCGCCAGGGCGTTGGGATTGGCGGGCTTGTCGAAGCCGACGTGGCTGTCGGAAATCTGCAGGAAGGAAAAGCCGGATTCGGCGGCGTAAGCTGCGCCGATCAGCGCCGATTTCGGCGCCCCGCCCGAGAGCGTCCACAAGACGCCGGTTCCCGCCCAGATCATGCATTCGAGCGCATGGCGCCGGCTGATCCCATCTTCACGATTGTCGCTCATTTCTTACGTCTCCTTAAGCCGGCCTCAAAAGCGCCGGCTGACGAGGAGACTCAAAGAGCGGCGCGGTTATTCCCGGGGCCCCGCGAAATCTTTGGGCTCGGCGACGGGCTCGCTTCGCGGGTTGTCGGGCGCGGAGGGTTCTGCGATTCTGCTATCCGAAAAGACTTTGCGAATCAGCGCCGAAGGACTTCGAGCGAACATGCTGGCTCTTGGCGGGCAGACTTCGAGAGCCGCCGCCTCCACGTCCTTCGTATCGTCGCTCTACGATTTTTCCCTGAACGGACAGCCGACAATTGTCGAGCGGCGCGACGGCGTCGATTTCTTCTTCAATGAATTCTGGACCGCTCGGCAGCGTCAAGCCCATCGCCTGCACGAGATTTCCTACCGCGCCTGTTTCAAGCCGCAGCTTCCGGCATTCTTCATCGAGCGTCTCACGGCGCCGGGCGATCGCGTCTACGACCCTTTCATGGGCCGTGGCACCGCGCCCTTGCAGGCCGCGCTTATGGGGCGCATTCCCGTCGGAAACGACATCAATCCGTTGAGCGCGACGCTGACGCGCCCTCGGCTCGATCCGCCGCGCTATGAAGACATCATCGAGCGCCTCCGAACCATTGATTGGCTCGCTGCGGAGGATTTGTCGGACGATCTCTTGGCGTTCTTCCATCCGCGGACCTTGACCCAGATCAGCGCCTTGCGCGCCTATCTTCTTCATCGCGAACGGGAGCGCACGCTAGATAAGGTCGACGAATGGATTCGAATGGTCGCGCTCAATCGGTTGACCGGCCATTCGCCGGGCTTCTTCTCGGTGTATACGCTTCCTCCGAACCAGGCCGTGTCGCCCGCGGCGCAGCGCAAAATCAACGCGCTGCGCGACCAAGCGCCGCCCGAACGCGACGTCGCCGCGATCATCCTAAAGAAAACGCGCGCGCTCCTGAGCGACGGGCCATGCCCCAGCATTGGCGAGCCGCTCCTCTTGGCCTCGCCCGCAGAAGCGACGCCCGAGATCGCTTCCGGCTCGATCGATCTCGTCGTGACGTCGCCGCCCTTCCTCGACGTGGTGCAATACGCCGCCGACAATTGGATGCGCTGTTGGTTCGTCGGCCTTGATCCTGAGTCGATCCCGATCGCTATGCATCGCGATCTCGACGAGTGGACCACGCTGATCGGCCAAGTTTTCCGAGAGCTTGTCCGCGTGACGCGCGTAGGCGGTTGCATCGCGTTCGAGGTCGGCGAGGTGCGCGGCGGCGAGATCGAGCTCGAATGGCTCGTTCTTGCCGCGGCCCATGACCTGCCGCTCGTCCCGCTCGCCGTTCTGATCAATGTTCAGAATTTCACCAAGACCGCCAATTGCTGGGGGGTCGCCAACAATTCCAAGGGCACGAACACCAATCGCATCGTCGTGCTTCGGCGGGAGTAGGCGCGAGACGCCGGTCATGGCGCGCCGCCATCGGCCGCGGAAAATTGCCGAGTTGGCCCTCGGAAATCCGGGCGGCGTTTTAGCGCGCGCGGCGTTAAATGGAATCCGTCGCTGTCGTTGCGAGGAGCGCAGCGACGAAGCAATCCATTCATAGAGCTCAGCCCTCTGAGTGGATTGCTTCGCTTCGCTCGCAAGGACTTAAGTGGTTCTATTTCAAAGCAGCATGCTCTAGCGCAGCCTCAAACCCGCGCCGTCATCTCGATGGAGCGCTCGGCGGCCTTCTCGCGGCCTTCCAGCGTTTCGAACTTCGAAAGCTCGGCCTGCGCTTCTTCCTGCGCGGCCTTGGC
>DATGHD010000145.1:0-8510 GCA_035308145.1 Roseiarcus sp. | reverse complement strand
GGCGCCGGCGGCGACGCGACTGCCTCGGCCGTGGCCGCCGACATCGCCGACATCGCCCGCGGCGTCGTCATTCAGCCCTTCGGCCGGCCGACGCAATCGCTGGAGGAGGTCGAGCGCATCCCGATGCAGCGCCACGAGGGCGGCTACTATGTCCGCCTGATGGTCGTCGACCGGCCCGGCGCCATGGCGGCGATTGCAACGCGCATGGGCGAGCGGAAGATCTCGCTGGAATCGATCATGCAGAAGGGCGGCGCGAGCCTCGCGCGCCGCCGCCGCAGCGATCCGCATCCCGAGCTCGCCAAGGACGCGCCGGAGACGGTGCGCGTGGTGCTGATCACCCACGCGACCAGCGAGACGGCGATCCGCGAGGCGCTCGATCTCGCGCTCGCCGACGGCGTCGTCACGCATAAGCCGCAAGTGATCCGGATCGAGCGGGAGTAGGGGCGGGCGCTCTTCGGGCCGTCACGTACGGGTCATTGCGAGCGAAGCGAAGCAATCCACTCATAGGGCTGAGCTCTATGAATGGATTGCTTCGTCGCTGCGCTCCTCGCAATGACGTTCAGGGCCGCTCGATCGTCAATCTCTGAAACCCGACGCCGCTGCGCACCGGCTTCTTCGCCGAGAGCACGCGCGAATTGACGCCGGACCAAGAAAGTTCGCCCGACAAGCGCCCATATTCGATCTTCGGGCAGCGGTTCATCACGACTTTGAGGCCGGCCGCCTCGGCCCGCGCCGCCGCTTCGTCGTTGCGCACGGAAAGCTGCATCCAGATCACTTTGGGGAGCGGATTAAGCTTCAACGCCTCGTCGACGATTCCCGCCGCCGCTTCCGAATTGCGAAAGATTTCGACCATGTCGATCGGGCCCGGCGCCTCGGCGAGCGAGGAATAGACCTTGATCCCGTGGATATCCTTGCCGGCGAGGCCGGGATTGATCGGCAGCATCTCATAGCCGCGGGTCGCCAAATATTTCAAGACAAAGTACGACGGGCGCGCCGGATTGGCCGAGGCGCCGATCATGGCGATGCGCTTCACCGAATTCAAAATGCCGCGGATGTAGTCGTCGGTGTAAGAATCGTGGTTCATTTGATCCATTCGTGAGGGGGCCGCCGAGCTTGCTCACTCGTCCTCCCAGCGCGGCTCGCGCTTGTCGAGAAAGGCGGAAATGCCTTCGTCGGCGTCGCGCTCGGCAAGATTGTCGATCATCGCGCGCGAGGCGAAATCATAGGCTTTCGCGAGCGGCATTTCGATCTGGCCGTAAAAAGTGCGTTTGCCGATCGCCAGCGTCTTGCCGGAATGCTTGATCAGCGCGCGCGCCAGCTTCATCGCCTCCTCTTCGGCGCTCCCCGCGGGAACGAGGCGATTGACGAGGCCGAAACGCTCCGCCTGTTGCGCGGAATAGAGGGCGCCGGTCATCGCCATTTCTATCGCCGCCTTGCGCGGGATGACGCGGCCGACCGCCACCAGCGGCGTCGAGCAGAAAAGGCCGGCGTTGACGCCGGGAAGACCGAATTCCGCCTTATCTCCCGCGACAACGAGGTCGCAGGTCGCGACAAGCTGGCAGCCGGCCGCGGCGGCGGCGCCTTCCACCGCGGCGATCACCGGCTTCGGCAAGGCGACGATCGCCTGCATCATCGCGGCGCAGCGCGCGAAAAGCTCCTCGTCATAGGCGCGGCCATGATCCTTGTCGTTGCGATGCGCGCGTATCTCTTTAAGATCATGCCCGGACGAAAAGCTCTTTCCCCGCGCCGCGAGGATGACGACGCGGGTGCTTCGATCTTTCGCGATCGCGTCCAAGGCCGCCTGAAGCGCATCGATCATCTCCAGCGACAGGCTGTTGCGGCTCGCAGGCCGATCGAGCGTGAGCGTGGCGACGCCGTCTTGGTCGCGGCGAGAAAGGATGGGGGCGGGGCTTTCAGCGAGGGAGGCGGGCATGGCGGCTAATGTCGTCGCTCTCGACGGGCTGATCAAGCAGGTAAGGATCGGGCGCTCGGTTGGTCCGCGCGCCGCGCGGGGCGGGGCGCGGCTTCAGGCCTTCACCCCCGCGCCGCCGCCTCATCGACGCCGAGGCGGCGCTTCAACTCGATCCAACCTTTTGGCGTGACGGCGACAGCTCGCGAATCCTTGGCCTGCCGCACCCAGCCAAGCTCCGCCATCTTGCGCATGAATTCGGCGCCAAGCGGCCCGGCCATGTGGTGGGCGCGCTCCGTCCAATCGAGACATTGCCGCGCCAGGCCGCGCCGGGTGGGCTTCAACGCCGCGACCTCGACGCCGAGTTCGCGGAACCAGTCGGCGCCGGCCGGCGTTACTTCGAACTTTTTCTCCGCCGCCGGTCGGATCAGATCGCGCTCCGCCAGGCTTTCGGTGACGGCGACGCCGATCTGGCCGGCAAGATGGTCGTAACAGCGCCGGCAGAAGCGCAATTCGCGCCCCTTCGGGCTTAAAGGCTTATGCTTGATCGGGTCGGCGGGGCGTATCGCGGCCAGATATTCGAGCGCTTGGGCGACCTGCGGGCCGGCGAGCCGGTAGTAGCGGTGGCGACCTTCTGCCTCGAGCGAAAGCAGCCCGCCCTCGAGGAGCTTCGCCAGATGCGAACTGGCGGTCTGGGCGGTGACGCCGGCGGCATAGGCGAGTTCGCCGGCGGGCAGGGCGCGGCCATCTAAAAGGGCGGTCAGCATGATCGCCCGGGCGGGATCGGCGATCAAAAAGGCGGTCGTTGAAAAGCTCGGCAGGTCGGACATCGGCGCCTCACTGTCGCAAAACTGCGCCTGAATGATGGCGGCATGTTTCGGCGCGGCTCGAAGCATGCGGGCAACCGGCGGCGTAGATTGAAGCTGGGCTGGCGCGAAGGAGCAAATATGGGCGATTATCCGGGACTTGACAGAAGCCTTTAGACATGGCATTCTCCCTCTATCGAATGAGGGGAATCGTCATGGCCCGCGAGAAAAGGCCGAAGCCCGTCCAGCAACTCACCATCGCTCAATTCGAGTCGCTGTTCCCGGACGAAGAGCATTGCCGGGCTTACCTTGTCGCGCGGCGCTGGCCCGAAGGGGTCTACTGCCCGCGCTGCGGCAACCCCAAGGTCTATGCGCTCGCCTCCGGCCATCATTGGCAATGCGAACAATGCGCCTCCGACGGCTATCGCTTCTCGCATCTGACCAAGACGATTTTCGAGAACACGAACAAGCCGCTCCGCGACTGGTTCCGCATCGTTCATATGATGTTGACCAGCAAGAAAGGCGTATCGGCCTTGCAAGTGAAGCGTGTCATGGGCTTCGGTTCCTATGAAACCGCTTGGCTCATGTGCCACAAAATCCGCTTCGCTCTTGCCGAAGACATCGAACAGCTTGGCGGTATCGTTGAAGTTGACGAGACGTTCGTTGGCGGCCTCGCGAAGAACCGCCATAAGGATAAGCGCGGCGACGGAAGCGGCGGGACGGGCGGCGCTGGAAAGTCCATCATCGTCGGGGCGGTCAAGCGCAAGGGCAACGTCGTCGCCCGAGTTATCGCCAACGTTCGTGCCTCGACGCTTGAGGGCTTCGTTCGCGAAGCCGTCTCGCACAAGGTCAGCTTGCTTTGCACAGACCAATGGGTTGGATACAAGCACCTTGGCGAGGAATATCCGCACGCCACGATCGACCACGCGCGCGGCCAATATGTTGTCGGCGCGGTCCATACTCAAACGATCGAAGGTTTCTGGTCGATAATCAAGCGCGGCGTGGTGGGGACGTTCCACAAAGTCAGCGCCAAAATACCTTCCGCTCTACGTCGCCGAATTTCAGTTCCGATATAATAACCGCGCCAACGTCGATATCTTCGGAACGGCGATCCGGGGATGTCAAAATTGAGCCGCCGCTCAAAGGTCTTCGTCCTAACAGGCGTCGCAGCTCTAATAATTCTTTTGTACTTTTCCTCATTGTTCGTCCAGATTCAAGAAAATATATGCGCAAAGGACGAATATACCGGCCAGAAAGAATGCGCCGCTTATCATATAGGACCGTTCATTCTCTTGTATGTCTTTGAAACTATCGAAACTTACAATGGAACAGTTACGGCGGTAGCGACAGCTTTCATAGGTTGGTTCACCCTCACGATCTATCGAGTCAATCGAAGCCAGCTTATCCATGCGCGGCAAGTCGAAAGAGCGTATGTCTCCGGAGGCGTCGTCATCGAATTTGAGCCTGTAACCACCGACCTCTCCATGGAAGCTGGCACGCTTCTCGCCGACGATGGTGTTATAAGGCCAAGATCGCGCTGGCCACGCAGACCACCGCGGCCGCGCTGGCTTGTCGTAACCGTCGATAACCACGGGAAAACGCCAGCTTTCATCAGCGACATTGCCGTCGCATCGTGTGCGCTCAATGAATTGCCGCCTGTTCCAGAATATACTTCCGCTAGACGATTCGCCGGGCTGAGAGTTAGCCCGGGAACAATCGGCTTGCGGACGCAATTCCGATTCGAATTTCAGAATGTTGGCGGAAAATTGATTTACGGTAGAGTGTTTTACAGCGACATTTTTCGAGGTGAGCATTCTAGCGGGTTCGTTTTGCATGTACTCAGCAGCACTATTGGCGCCTTCGAGGCCCCCCCCGAATACATTGCTTGGGACTAACGCAACTAAAAGTGCGGCGCCGGCCTGTCTTGCCCAACGTAGGGCGCGCCAGGCCATTCTGTCAAGTCCCGGATAATCGCCCAAATATGCACGGCAGTTTTCAACCGGCCTCGACTGAAGCCAAGGCGGCCTCCTGGCCAATCCTCGCAACGCTTTGCCTGGCGGTGCTGATCGCGCAGATCGATACCGCCGTGGTCAATCTCGCCATTCATCCGATCGGCCAATATTTCGCCGCCGACGTCGGGCCGCTGCAATGGGTCGTCGACAGCTACAACCTGCTCTACGCCGTCCTCCTGCTGACCGGCGGCCTTCTCGCCGATCTCTATGGCCGGCGGCTCGTCTTCGTCGCCGGCGCGGCGATTTTCACCATCGCATCGCTGATCTGCGCCGCCGCGCCTTCGATCGCGATTCTGATCGCCGGCCGCGCTTTGGCCGGCGTCGGCGCGGCGCTGTTGCTGCCGGCGTCGCTCGCGATCATTCGCGTCCTATGGCGGGATCCGGCTGCGCGAGGCCGCGCCCTCGGCGTCTGGGCGGGCTGCAACGGCGTCGCCTTCGTGATCGGCCCGCTGGTCGGCGGCCTCCTGGTCAGCGCCTTTGGCTGGCGCAGCATTTTCCTCGTCGTCGTGCCGTTGGGCGCCGCCGCGGTCGCGCTGGCGCTCGCTCTGATCCCGGAGAGCGCCGACCGGGAGGACCGCCGCTTCGACGGCGTCGCGCAAGCCCTGGGCGCTTTGGCGCTCGGCGCCTTCGCCTTTGCGGCGATCGAATCGCAGACGACGCCGTTTGCGGCGCTCGCCGCCTTGGTCATCTCGGTCGTCGCCTTTGTCGTTTTCCTCCGGACCGAGGCGAAAGTCGGCGCCCAAGCCCTGATGCCGCTCGACCTCTTCGGCTCGCGAGCTTTCCGCGGCGCAATGACCGCGACGGCCGGCATGACTTTCGGGATGTATGGAGCGATTTTCTTGACGCCTCTGACCTGGCAGAGCGAGGGACTATTCAGCGCGATCGGAGCAGGGCTCGGCCTCGCGCCGATGGCGCTGATCTATGTGGCTCTCTCGCCCTTCTCGGGCGCGTTGACGGAGAAATTCGGCGCGCGGGCGATGACGTCCGGCGGCGTCGCGGTCATCGGCTGCGGCCTATTGACGATCGCGCTTAGCGCGCATCCGGCGCCAATTGTCGGCCCCGGCTTCGGCCTCTTCTTGACCGGAATCGGCATGGGTCTGGCGACCGGCCCGCTGAACGCCGTGGCGGTCGGCTCGGTTGCGCCAGCGCGCTCCGGGACGGCCTCGGCGCTGATCAATGTCGCCAGAATGATGGGCGCGACGCTCGGCGTCGCCGTGCTTGGCGCGATCTTCAAGTTCGCGCAGGGCGGAACGCTCGGCCTTGCCGTTGCGACCCTCGTCGGCGGGCTCGTCCAGGTGAGCTGCGCAGCCTATTCGTGGCGCGTCACGCGCTTGCGCGCTTAGACGCCGCGCTCGGCGCTTGTCCTGGCTCAAACACACCTGAGACGGCGCGCTGCGTTCAGCGTCAGAACTCCATTGATTGCTTGGCGAGCATTTTGCGCGAGAGAAATTTGCACTCAAGGACGCTATAGCGCGTCGTATACGACGGGCGTCTTCGACGCCCTATGGCGCCGCCTTAGGCGGCGACCGCTACGCGGTCGTCCTTGACTTCAAATTTCTCTCGCGCTTTCGCTTCGCCATGCAAGTAATGGAGGAATCCACCTTCGTCGCGGTCTCATATGTGCTGAGCCAGCACAGCGTTTTGCGCCGCGCGCGGAGAGCGGCTATCCAAGGCCGCGTTCCCGAGCCTCAATTCATGAACGGTCCGATTTCTCCGCCCGCTCTCGATCGCGACCAAGTCGCCGCCTTTCTGGCCGCGGAATTTCCGCAGATGCAGATCGACAAGATCTTCACGATCGAAGCGGTCGGGCCGATGTGGGCGAGGCTGCGCATGGCCTATCATCCGAGCCAGTTGCGCCCGGGCGGCACGATCTCCGGCCCATCGATTTTCGCGCTCGCCGATGTCGCGCTCTATGTCGCGATCCTCGCCCAGATTGGGCAGGTAAAGCTCGCGGTCACCACCAATCTCAACATCAACTTCCTGACCAAACCAGCGCCGCGCGATCTTCTCGGCGAGGCGCGCCTCGTCAAGCTCGGCAAGCGCCTGGCGGTCGGCGAAGTTCGCATCTGGTCCGATGGCGACGAGGCTGCGCTTTGCGCCCATGCGACCGGGACCTATTCGATCCCGCCATCGCCTGGCGACGCGGTATTATAATACCACATCGGTGAGTCGCCGGGATTTCTTGGGTCTGCGGCTTGTTTGGCGGCGAGTTTCTATTGACGGCGCGGTTCCTCGGCCCCTATAAGCCCGGCCGGAACGGCGCGCCATCTGGCGCGCTTTGCTTCAAAGAGACGGACTTCAAAATTCCATGTTCGGCAAGACCACTTCGACCAAACCGGCCGACGTCGAGAAGAAATGGCTTCTCATCGACGGCAAGGGCCTTGTCGTCGGGCGTTTGGCGACGATTGTCGCGATGCGCCTGCGCGGCAAGCACAAACCTTCTTTTACGCCGCATGTCGACGACGGCGACAATGTCATTGTCGTCAATGCGGAAAAGGTGGTTTTCACCGGCCGCAAGCGCGACCAGAAGGTCTATCATCACCACACCGGCTATATCGGCGGCATCAAAGAGCGGTCGGCCAAATCGATCCTCGAAGGGCGCTTTCCCGAGCGCGTGGTGGAGAAGGCCGTCGAGCGGATGCTTCCGCGCGGGCCGCTCGGCCGCAAGCAGCTCCGCAATCTCAAGGTCTACAAAGGCCCCGACCATCCGCACGCCGCGCAAAACCCGCAAGTTTTCGACGTCGCCGCCCTTAATCGCAAGAACGCCTGGAGCGCCTGATCGCCATGGCCGAGACCCTTTCATCGCTCGCCGATCTCAAAGACACCGCCGTTGCGCCGGCCCCCGAGGCGCCGCTGCACGTGCAGAAGCTTGACAAGCAAGGCCGCGCCTACGCCACCGGCAAGCGCAAGAACGCCGTCGCCCGCGTCTGGATCAAGCCTGGCCGCGGCCAGGCGACGGTCAACGGCCGCGCGCTCGACGCCTATTTCGCGCGCCCCGTCTTGCGGATGATCCTCAATCAGCCGCTGGTCGTCGCCAATCGCCTCACCCAATATGATTTGACGATCAGCGTCGCCGGCGGCGGCCTTTCGGGCCAGGCGGGCGCGGTGCGTCACGGCATCGCCAAGGCTTTGACCAACTACGAGCCGGAGCTGCGCCCGGTCCTAAAGAAGGAAGGCTTCCTCACCCGCGACGCCCGCGTCGTGGAGCGCAAGAAATACGGCCACAAGAAAGCCCGCCGCAGCTTCCAGTTCTCCAAGCGGTAAGCTCGAGCCTTGGCTCAAAAGGAAAGGGCGGCTTATGAGCCGCCCTTTTTGTTTCCCTTCGCCCATGCGCCGCCATCGACAGACGCCGCGTCTTCGCGCATGATCGCTCGCGTGGGGCGCTGAAATTACGGGGCGTGACGCGCCGCGCTTTCCCAATAGTTCGTGGAGGGAGTACATCCATGCTTCGCCGTCACAACGCTTTTCGCGCTTCCGCGAGTCTTTCCGTTTTAGCTCTTGCGGCTGGCGCGCTTTTTTGCGCGCCGGCCCTTGCCTGGCCGGGCGGCGATGGCAAGGACGTCGTCCTCGAGGATTTCCATACCGCCTCGAAGGACGGCGGAAAAATATTCATCAAGCACGCCGAGTTCACCAACACGAATTTGAGCCAGGAAGAGGTCGCCAAGCTCTTAAATCCAGAGACGCAGTCCAAGGAAGAGCTTGAACTCGTTCGCAAGCTGAAGGCGGAAAAGATCTCCATTCCCTCGATCGAAGTGACGCCCAAGGACGGCGGAAAAGTCACCC
>DATGHD010000144.1:0-15552 GCA_035308145.1 Roseiarcus sp. | reverse complement strand
GCCCTCGCCGCGCAAGCGCGGATCGCCCATGTCATCGGCACCACCGGGCTTTCCGACGACGACTTGAAGCGCATCGCCGCTGCGGCGCGCCACGCGGCGATCGTGCGGTCGGGGAATATGAGCCTTGGCGTCAATCTCCTTGCGGCGTTGACGCGTAAGATCGCCGGCGCGCTCGGCGCGGATTTCGACATCGAGATTGTCGAAATGCATCATCGCATGAAGGTCGACGCCCCTTCCGGCACGGCGCTCTTGCTCGGCGAGGCGGCAGCGGAAGGGCGCGGCGTCGCGCTCAACCAGCACATGGCTTCGGCGCGCGAGGGCCATACCGGCGCGAGAAAAGCCGGCGACATCGGCTTTGCGGCGCTGCGCGGCGGCACCGTGGTCGGCGATCACAGCGTGATCTTCGCTGGCGATGGCGAGCGCATAGAGCTCAGGCATATTGCCGAGGACCGCGCAATCTTCGCGCGCGGCGCCTTGCGCGCCGCTCTTTGGGCGAACGGGCGAAAGCCTGGTCTCTATACGATGGCTGACGTCCTCGGCATGAGCGAGCGGTGAATTCGTGCGCTGGCGATGCGTGACCGGCGAAGGCGCTCTGCGACGCGCGCCGCCGCCCTGTCGCTCGCGCTGAGCTTCGCCTCCACGCAAGCCGAAGCCGCGCCACTCGACGGCGCGCATCTCTCGTTGTGGTGGGCTTTTGCTTTTCTTGGTCTCCTCGCCTCGATCGGCCTCGGCCCTTTAATCGCCGAGCGCCTGTGGCATCGGCACTATGGCAAGATCGCCTTCCTCTGGGCGGCGGGCCTCTCGCTTGCATTGGGTTGCGCGTCGGCGACGAAACCACGTTCGAGGCCGTCGCGCACGCGCTGATCGCCGACTACCTGCCCCTTCATCCTAATGATGTTCGCGCTCTATGCGACCGCCGGCGGGATCGTGTTGCGCGCCGCCGCTCACGGCCGCCCCGCGGTCAATACGTTGCTGCTTGGCGTCGGAACGATCGCGGCGAGCTTCATCGGCGTCACCGCGGCCTCGATGATCATCGATCCGGCCGCTGCTCCATTCAAACTACGAGCGGACTCGAAACGCCCACGTTGTCGTCTTTTTCATCTTCCTTGTCTCGAACATCGGCGGCGCGCTGACGCCGCTCGGCAATCCGCCGCTCTTCTTCGGCTTCATCAACGGCGTCGATTTCTTTTGGCCGGCGGTCCACCAATGGCCGCAAGTCCTTTTCGCGACGATCGTTTTGCTCGCGCTGTTCTTCGCGCTCGACCATTGGCTCCTGGCGCGCGAGCCGAAGCCGCCCGCGGCCCGGCCGCACGACATTCCGACGCGGTTCAGCGGCGTCAGGAATCTTCTTCTGCTGGCGTTGGCCGTCGACGCGATCGTCACTTGCGGGATTTGGCGCCCAGACGTTGCCTTCAAAGTTTTTGATGTCAGCGTCCCCTTGCAAGACGCCGTTCGCGACGTCGCCATGGTCGTCATCGGCCTTGCTTCGCTGTACCTTACCGACCGTGCGGCGCGCATGGCCAATGGCTTCGAATGGGAGCCGCTGATTGAAGTCGCCAAGCTGTTCGCCGCGATTTTCGTCTGCATGGCGCCGCTTTTCGCGATCCTTGAAGCGGGCCGCGACGGCCCGCTCGCTTGGCTCATCGCCAAAATGGCCGGTTCTGACGGCGCGCCCAATCCGGTCGCTTATTTCTGGTTTACCGGGCTCGTCTCGGCGGCGCTCGACAATGCGCCGACCTATCTCGTCGCCTTCGATCTCGCCGGCGGCGATCCCGCGGGTCTGATGGGCGCCGAAGCTTCGACGCTCAAGGCGATCGGGCTCGGCGCGGCCTTCATGGGCGCGCTTACCTACATCGGCAACGCGCCGAATTTCATGATCTATGCAACGGCGCGGCGCGCCGGCGCCCGCATGCCGAGCTTCTACGGCTTCATGGCTTGGTCCGCGACGATCCTGTTGCCGATTTTCGTCGCGATCTCGTTCATGCTGTAAGAGCGTCGATCAGGCGGCGCAGAGTCTCGACCGTCGAAACGTCCGTTTCGCCGTCAACGCGAGCGGGCCGGAAATGGCGCTGGAAGGCGGTGACGCACAATTCAGTCTGCTGGTCATAGACGCCGCTGATCTCGGCGCCGTAGCCATAAAGCGCCAGCATCGCTTGCAGCGCGCGGACGGGCGGCCCCTCAGCGCCGCGCCGCAAGACCGGCCCTTCGACAATCGGCGACGGCTCGACCCAACGGCCGACGCCGGAGCGCCACAGTACGTCCCACGGAAAATTCTCGCCAGGATCGATCTTGCGCGCCGGCGCGATGTCGGAATGGGCAAGCACGCGCTCTGGCTTGATCGCGTAGCGGGCGCCGATGTCGTTGACCAGCGCGATGACCGAGGCGATCTGCGGTTCGGCGAAAGGCGGCGAGCCGCCGTCATGTCCAGGATTGACGATTTCGATTCCAATCGAAGCCGAATTGAGGTCGGCGTTCCCCTTCCAGGAGCCGACCCCGGCATGCCAGGCGCGCCGCGCCTCGGCGACAAGCTGTACGATCCGTCCGTCCTCCCAAACGAAATAATGCGACGAGACTTTGGAGGCTGGGTTGCGCAAGAGGGCCAGCGCCGCCTCGCCGGTCGGCATGCCCGTATAATGGAGAATGACGCAATTGGGCTTCGAATCGGCCCGCCGCTCGTCGTGATTGGGCGACGCGAGAAATTCCGCCACAAGCGGCGTGTCGGGCTTCTGCGCCTCGTTCATTCCGACGCGTGTTCAGGAGCGCTTCGCGCCCGCCCGCCCAGAATGCGGTAAGCGGGCGCGATGGGCTGGCCTAGTAATAAGATTGGCAGACCCGGTTGCCGTTGTAGTCGTAATACCACTGCGCGCAGCGAGGCGGCGGGCCGGCATAGGGGCCAGGGCCGGGTCCAGGTCCGTAGTAGGGACCCGGCGGCGTCGAGGCGGCGCCGACGGCGGCGCCGGTCGCCGCGCCAATCGCGCCGCCGACCAAGGCGCCGCCGGGTTTGCCCGTGGCCGCGGCGCCAATCAGCGCGCCAGTAGCGCCGCCCAGGATCGCGCCTGCGCCGGCGTTCTGCTCCTGCGGCGTGTTGCAGCCGGCAAGGCCGATCGCGACCGCTGCGACGCCTAAGAGAACTAGCGATGTCTTCATTCCCCAAACTCCAATGTTGCCTCGCAAGGCCGATGGATTCAGTCGTTCTTCTTATATCCCACGCCGCCGTACGGCCAAATTGCTTTGGCTTCTTTGCCCCTCCCCTAAGACTCGCACAACAATCATGAATTGGGGGTGAAGCATAGGGCGCAAATAGGGCAAGCGAGCCCGATCGCGCCGCAAGTAACCTTAATTTTCCGCGCCTTAAGGGGCGGAGCGATCATTCGCGTCGAGATGGGCCGCCTCGCCCATCGCCTCTTCGAGAACTGCAAAGACTCGCGGCGGCGCGCAGCGCGCGACGTTGAACCGCAAATAACGATGCGGCCCCCGGGCGAGGCTGAACACATTGCCTGGGGCGAAGACCGCCCCCTTTTTGAGAGCGATCCGAGCGACATCGGCGGCGTCGAGGCCTTCAGGCAGCGCAGCCCAAACGAACATGCCGCCGCGCGGCTCGAGCCAAGGCGCCAGACCCGCGGCCCTAAGACGCCGCAGGCACAGGCCCATGGAGTCGGCCAATTTGGTCCGCAACTGGTCGATATGACGCCGGTAGCCTCCCTCGATCAGCACGTGGTGCAACAGGGCCGCGGAGAGGCGCCCGGCGCTGCCGCTGCTGGCGAGTTTGAGATCGATCAGCGGCTCTATCCACTCGCGCTTGGCGGCGACAAAACCGGAGCGGAAAGCCGCGGACACCGTCTTGGTGAAGCTCCCGACCTGGATGACCCGATCGAGCCCGTCGAAGGACGCCAGGCGCGTCGCCGGCTCGCGTTCGAACTCGACGAAGACCTCGTCCTCGACGATGATCACGTCGTGAGTCTCGGCGAGTTTCAGCACGCGATGGGCGAGAACCGGCGAAAGCGTCGCGCCGGTCGGATTATGGAAGCCGGCGATGGTCAAATAGAAGCGGGGCTTCTCATCTCTCAGGACGCGCGCAAGCGCTTCAATATCCGGCCCCTCCGGCGTGTGCGGGACGCCGATGAGCCGCGCGCGATGCGCCCGGAGCAAAGCATGGAAATTGAAATAACAGGGGTCGTCGATCAGCACGGCGTCGCCCGGTTCGAGGAGAAACCGGCAAACGAGATCCAAGGCGTGCGAAGCTGAATTGGTCAGCAGAATTTGGTCAGGATTTGCGGGCACGCCGCGCTCGCCGCAGCGCAGGGCGATCAACTGGCGTAGCGGCGCAAAGCCTAGGGGCGCGTCGTATTGCGTGTAGTTTTCCGACCGGTCGCGGGCGAGGCTGCGAAGACCGCGCTGTATGGCGAGATCAGGCATCCAGGACTCCGGCAACCAGCCCGATCCCGGCTTTAGGACGTCCGGTCCGGATTGCAACGACTGGCGCATGACCCACAAAGGATCGACGGCGCGGTCGAGCTGCGGGCCGATCGCCGCCAGCGACAGAGGCCGGGTCGGGCCGGCGACGTAAAAGCCGGAGCCGCGACGCGCCGCGATGGCGCCTTCGGCCAGCAACCGGTCGTAGGCTTCGACCACCGTTGATTTCGAAACGGACATCGTCGCCGCCAGCCCGCGAACCGAAGGCAGGCGCGCGCCGGGCGCCAAAGCGCGACCGTCGATTCGGGCGCGGATCGCGGCGATGACGGCGGCGGTTCTGGTCGGCTTACGGCCAGACTCCGGAAGGAGGTCGAGCATCCGTACTGATTCCGTATCTAGACAGTTCTTAGAAATTGTATCGGTCCGTCCCTGGCGCGTCTAGCGGCTGAGCGCGATTTCATGGATCGAAAGGATGCGCCTATGAGCAATTCAGCTCTGCCCTTCACCATCTCGCTCGCCGGGTGGACCGGGTCGCTTCGCCGCTTGGCCGGCTGGCCGTTGCGGGTCGCCGCGGCGCGCCGCGCCATGGCTGAGCTCGCCGGGCTCGATGATCGCGAGCTCGCCGACATCGGTCTCGCCCGCCAGGATTTGCGCGACGTGTCAGCGCTTGACCTCGACGAGGATCCGACGCGGGTTCTCGCCGCGCGCGTCGACGAGCGCCGGGCGCGAGGCCTTATGGTCCGCGCGCCGGGTCCGGGAGGGGGCGCGACCTTCCCCGCTTCGGCGCGCTTGACCGCCGCGCCGCCCGCGCCTATCTCCTCCCCAGCCAGTCGGCCGGACGGCCGCCGCCTTGATTGGCGGAGGAAAGTCCGGGCTCCACGGAGATACGGCGCCGGATAACGTCCGGCGGGGGCGACCCCAGGGACAGCGCCACAGAAAGCAAACCGCCGGCTTCGGCCGGTAAGGGTGAAAGGGTGCGGCAAGAGCGCACCGCGCGGGCGGCAACGTTCCGCGGCACGGCAAGCCCCGCCGGGAGCAAAATCGAATAGGAGCGACAAGGGAACGCCGAAAGGCTCTTCCCGCGCCTTTTCCGGGCGTCGTCGCTCGGGTTGGTTGCTTGAGGCGCCCGGCGACGGGCGTCCCAGAGGAATGGCCGTCACGCGCGCCGCTTTACCGCGACGCGCCTTACAGAACCCGGCTTACAGGCCGGCTGGCTCCGCCATTCCCGGACTTTGCGCCGCGGGCGTGCGGATATGCTCGGGCCTGACGCCAAGCCCAAGGACCCTGGCGAGCAGCCGGCGCAAGAATGCGGAACGCGCAACGATCCGCAGGACGAGCGGCGGCCGGATCGGTTGCTTGGCGCGGAGCGTCCGGGCGATGACCATTTTCTGGATCGCCACTTGGCCGCGTTGCGTGACGCTGACCGGAAAGAGCCGTCGCCGCTCCACGGCCGCAAGGTGGTCTTCGCTGAGCCGCCCCTCAAGAAGCGGGGCCGCAAGCGCATTGGCGGCGGCGACCGCGTCCTGCACCGCTAAATTGATGCCGACCCCGCCAACCGGCGACATGGCGTGCGCGGCGTCGCCGATCGCGAGAAAGCCGGGGCGCCGCCAGCGTTCAAGGCGATCGACCGAGACGCTGAGAAGCTTCACGCTTTCGAAACTGGCGATTTCGTCGAGCCGGACGCGGGGCAATCCGGCGAGTTCCGCGACATCGGCCCTGAAGGCGTCGAGACCGCGATCACGCAAAGAATTGTAAGCGTTCTTGCCGATCACATAACCGCACTGCCAATAAGCGCCGCGATTGATGCGAATGAGAATGCGGCCGCTCTCGAAGCGGCCGATCGTGTCGGAATCGTCGCTCTCCTGGCGCGAGAGGCGAAACCACAGGACATCCATCGGCGCGCCGATATCGATCGTCTTCAGCCCGGCGCGATCCGGCAACACCGAATGACGCCCGTCCGCCGCGATGACAAGGTCGGCGCGGATCGTCAGATCGCCACCCTGCCCGCGGGCGGAAAGGCCGACGATCCGATCGCCCTCGATGATCAGATCCTTGGCCTCGGTCTGCATCATCAGCTTGAAATGAGGAAGCGCTTCGCCCTTCTTGGCGAGAAAATTGAGAAAATCCCATTGCGGCATCAGTGCGATGAAATTGCATGGGGCCGGCAGGCCCGAAAAATCGGCAATCGGCGCGCGCGTGTCGCCAATCCAACCTTCGAGCTGATAGAGTTTTTGGTGTGGAAGGGTGAGAAACTCTTCGAGAAACCCAAGCTCATGCATCAAATTGAGCGTCGAGGGATGAATCGTGTCGCCGCGAAAATCGCGCAAGAAATCGCCGTGCTTCTCCAGCACGATGACGTCGACGCCGGCGCGAGCCAGCAGAAATCCGACCATCATTCCAGCCGGACCGCCGCCGGCGACACAGCAGCGCGTCGTCAGAACGGCGTCGTTCATGGCGGGCGGTTCCTCGCATATTGACCCTATGATCTTGGGCGCAATCGGTAAAATGAGCAAACGTCGCCCGATTTCGCGCGATTTGAGGTTGCGGACGGATTCGTTCATTGTGAAGCGCCGCCTCGTCCGCTCGGCAGAAGCAGAAACGCGATGATTCACGCTCGTTCCGTACGTCCCGCCGGCTCATGGAAAGGCGCCCCGGCCGATTCCGTCGTACTCGACTATGACGAGCGCCATCGACGGCGCATCGCGATGACCGGGGTCCGCGGCCTCGCCTTTCTTCTCGATTTGCCCGAAGCGGCGATGCTGCGCTCCGGCGACGGGCTTCAGCTCGAGGACGGACGCATCGTCGAAGTCCTCGCCGCGCCGGAAAGGCTCGCGGAAATCCGTTGCCCGGATGCGAGCGCGCTCGTTCGCGTCGCCTGGCACCTCGGCAATCGTCATCTGCCTACGGAAATGACCAAACGGGCGTTGCGGATCAGATGCGATCACGTGATCGAAGATATGGCGCGCGGGCTTGGCGCCGAGATCATCGAAATCGAAGCGCCGTTCAATCCAGAAGGCGGCGCCTATGTCTCGGCGGCGGGACACGGCCATGATCACGACCACGCCTCACATGATCATGGTCATGGGGCGCATGATCATCATGGCGGCAATCATGACTCCGGCCATTCGCATGACGGCGGTCATGATCACGATCACGCGCATGCGCATGATCACGACCATTCCCATCCCGGCCATAGCCACGCGCATCATCATGACAGCGTCAAAGACTAAGGGGACTAAGGGCGAAGCCTTCGCCGAATTGCCGCTGCTCCTTTGGTTGTCGCCGACTTTCCCGGTTGGCGCCTTCGCCTACTCGCATGGTCTCGAATGGGCGGTCGAGGCCGGCGACATTGCCGACGCCGCGAGCCTTGGCGACTGGCTCAACGATCTCCTGAAGTTCGGCGCGCCGCGGAACGACGCTATCCTGTTCGCCGCCGCACACCGGGCCGCGACAAAGGGCGACTGGAGCGAATTTCGGCGGGTGAGCCAGCTCGCCGTCGCCCTTGCGGGAACGGCCGAGCGCCGTCTCGAGACGCTGGCGCAGGGGAGCGCTTTCCTCGCCGCGCTCAGAGCGGCCTGGCGGCGCCCGGCGCTCGATCAATGGTCGGAAACGGCCGCCGAGCCGATCGCCTATCCGATCGCGGTCGCCCTTGGCGCTGCGGCGCACAATCTTGACCTTGCGCCCTGCCTCGAGGCCTTCTTGCTCGCGGTTCTTGCTAATCTTGTTTCGGCGGCTGTTCGGCTCGGGCCGATCGGCCAGAGCGACGGTCAGCGGCTCCTGGCCGCCGCTCTGCCGAGAGTACGTACAATCGCCGCGGAAGCCGCCGCCGCGACGCTTGACGATCTCGGCGGTTGCGCATTCCGGTCCGACATCGCCGCCATGCGGCACGAAACACAATATTCAAGGCTATTCCGATCGTGATGATCGCTCTGGCGTACGCTCTGGTCCTCGCGCTGACTGCGATCGCCGCCGTGCATTTTTATTGGGGCGCCGGCGGCTTTTGGCCCGCCGCCGACGAGGCGGGGCTCATCGACACGGTTCTAGGCGACTGGCGCGCCAGGACGATGCCGCCGCGTCCGCTCACCTTCGTCGTGGCGATCGCGATCGAGGCGGCGGCGCTGGTCGCCGCGTTTCTCTCGCTTCGCGTCGGCGGCGCCATCGACGCCCTCTTCAGCATGGCGGGCGCGGTTCTCTGCCTTGTGTTCCTCGCGCGTTTCAGCCTCGGCTACCTTGGGTTCTGGCGGCGTAGATACAATCGCCAGCCCTTCGCGCGCTTAGACCGGCTCGTCTATTCTCCTCTTTGTCTGGCGATAGCGGCGGGATTCGCTCTCCTCGTTGCGGAAAGGCTCTGATCCTCATGACGTCCTCGACAGCCGGGCCCCTGCGCATCGGCATCGGCGGTCCGGTCGGCTCCGGCAAGACGGCGCTGATGGAGCAATTGTGCAAAGCCTTGCGCGGTTCGTACCAGATCGCCGCCATCACTAATGACATTTACACCAAGGAGGACGCGCGCATCCTCGTCGAAGCGGGCGCTCTCGAACCGGACCGGATCATCGGCGTCGAAACTGGCGGCTGCCCGCATACCGCCATCAGGGAGGACGCCTCGATCAATCTCGCCGCGATCGATGCGATGCGCCGGCGCTTTCCTTCGCTTGACCTGATCCTCGTCGAATCCGGCGGCGACAATCTCGCCGCGACTTTCTCGCCAGAACTCGCCGATCTCACCATCTATGTGATCGATGTCTCCGGCGGCGAGAAGATTCCGCGCAAAGGCGGTCCCGGCGTCACACGGTCCGATCTTTTGGTGATCAACAAGATTGATCTTGCGCCCTATGTCGGCGCGTCATTGGACGTGATGGCGCGCGACGCCAAAACGATGCGCAAGGAACGTCCCTTCGTCCTCGCCAATATGAAGACCGGCGAAGGTCTGGCGACGGTGATCAAGTTCATCGAGGAGAAGGGCGGCCTCGGCGCATGAGGGCAAGCCGCGTTCTTCGCCGCTGGATCCTGATCGAGCGTCGAGAAAGGCGCTCTATCGCGGCGCGAGCAGAAAATCGCGGATCGGCGCGATCTGCTCGGCGCTTTTGAGCCATGGCGCGTGGCCGATTCCCTCGAACTCGACGAGTTTGGTCTCCGGCCCGCGCGTCAGCATACGCTCAGCGGCTCCGCGCGGGAGCAAGGGAGATTGCTCGCCGCGCAGCAGCAACGTCGGACTCTTGACCTTGTCCCAAACGCGCCAGAGATCCACGCCGAACAGGAAGTCAGCGCCAAACGAGACTTCACCTTGGCCGCCTCGCCTGAGGCTCTCGACGATGCCTGGATCGAAGTCGAAAATGTAGCCGCCGTCTTGCCGACGCCGGGCGCTGTTGCTCGCCAAACTTGCCCATTGCGCGTCGGTCAGCGGACCGAAGGAGGCGCAAGTACGGCGCAAATGAGCCTCGAGGCCGGCGAGGCTGTCGAAATGGCGATTGGCGTCGCCATGCGTCGCCTGCAAGTGCAGCAACCCGGCCCAGGGGATCAAGGCGCCGATATCATTGAGAACGAGCCGGCGGATCGGCGAGTGAGGCTTGGACGCCAACATCATGCCGATCAACCCGCCCATCGATGTGCCGATCCAATCGATCGCCGGACGGCCAGGCTTCCGTGCAGAAAAGAACCGGCGCTTCGCGCCGCCAACGGCCGAACCAACCCGCGCGATCAGCGCCGCGGCGTCGGCGACATAGAGCGGGAAACCATAATCCTCCTTGTGTTCGAGCCAATCGCTGCCGCCGCGTCCGGCCACGTCGAGGCAGATGACTCGGGCGTCCGCGGCAAGACCCTGGGCGAGTTCGTCGAAATCACGCGCGTTACGCGTCAACCCGTGGACGCAAATGACGACATGTGGATTTTCCCCGTCGCCCCACTCGACATAGTTGAGGCGATGGAACCCATGCGGGCCGAGGCTTAAGAATTTCGAAAAACGAGGATTTTGCGTCATATCTGGCGCTCGGAGCAAAGGCCTGTCCCAAAGGCCACGCGGCCGCTGGTCATCCGGCAAAACAAAGAACCATCGCCGCCAAGTGAAACCACGCAAGGCTCGACGCGTCGCCTATGATAGGTTGTTTTGTCCATGGGCCACACTCTCCCGATGATCCGTCAATGGCGCCGGTCGCCCACGGTTCTGAAGCTGCTCGTGGGCCAGCATATTGTTAATGGGCTCAGCGTTTCGGCGGGGGTCGCCGCGATAGCGGTCCTCGCATCGCTTTTGTTCGGATTTGCGGCGGGACAACCGGCGACCCTTGGCGCGATCGCGGCGAGCATCGCCGACTTTCCCGCGCCGTTTCGCAACAAGGCCAGGACGCTCATTGTCGGTTTCGCTCTGGCGATCGGCGCGACACTGATCATTCTCTTGGTCGAGGGGACGCCGCCGGCGTTGATCCTGGCGATCGGCGCCGTCTCTTTCGGCGCCGGGCTCATCAGCGGTTACGGACGCTGGGCGCTGGCGCTGAGCATGCAAATGCTCATTCCGGTGGTTTTCGTATTGAGCCTGCCGCCGACCGATCTCGCCGGGACCTTGGTCAACGAAATTTTGTTCGCCGGCGGCGGCCTCGCCTATATCGCCATCGCGCTGTTGCTCACCATGGTCACCGACGCCGGCGGACGCCGGATGATGACCAGCGAAGCCTTGCGCGAATTCTCGGCCTATCTGCGCGCGGTCTCGGCCTTTTACGAGGAAGGCGTCGATCTGCAACAGGCTTATGGCGCGGCGATCCGCCAACAGGCCGCCCTCGCCGATCAATTGCAAAGCGCCCGCGCGCTGCTGCTCGACCAGCCGATGCGAACCAAGGCCCGGGCTCGTCTCGCGGCGTCAATCGGCATTCTGCTCGATACGTTCGACGACCTTGTGGCGGCGCATGTCGAGCTCGTCGAGCTGAGGCGGTCCGAGGCCTGCAAGACATTGATGGCGCGCATTCGCGTGATGCTCCGGGTCGCCGCGCTCGATCTCGACCATTTGAGCCTCGATCTTCTGTCTCATGCAACGCCGCGCCTGCCTCCCGATCATTCGCTCGCTTCCTACGCGTTGCTGCGCGAGGCGGACAAGCTCTTCAAGAACGAAACTCTGAGCGCCGAGGCGCGCGCGGCGGCGCAGGCGACCAGCGAGCGCCTCGTCGCCGCGCTCGAGCACGTGCGGCGGCTGGAGCGCGCGCTTTCCGATGACGAGGAGGCGCTGGCCTCGATGCGCGGCATTGATCTTGCCGCCTTTGCGCCGCGGCCGTCGTTTGATCCGAAGTTGCTCTGGCCGCATTTCAATCCGAACTCGCCGGTCTTTCGCTTCGCCGCCCGGCTCGCCCTCGCCATGACCGCCGGCGCGCTTGTGTCCTACGAGATCAGCGGCGTTCGCCATGGCAATTGGGTGCTGCTGACCATCGCGGTCGTCATGCGCGCGAGCTATGGCCTCACCAAGCAACGCCGCAATGATCGCGTCATCGGCACATTGATCGGCTGCGTCCTCGCCGCGCTCTTGATCGCGGTCGCGCCGATCGGCGTTCTCGTCGTGGCGCAGGTGCTGGCGCTTGGGTTCGCTCATGGCTTCGCCCGTCTGCGCTACCTCGTGACGTCGATCGCCGCCTCCGTGGTCGCGCTCCTCTCCGTCCATCTTAGCGATCCCAAGGAAGCGGCGACCGTGTTCGTCCGGTTGACCGATACGCTGATCGGCGCCGCGCTCGCTCATCTCTTCAGCTATGTGTTGCCGCGCTGGGAGTTCAACGAAGCGCCCCGTCTTGTGGCGCGGCTGCAGGCCGACGTCGTCGCCTTCGCTAGAACCGCCTTGCGGCTCGGCGGCTCCGACCAAGACTATCGTCTCGCGCGCAAGCGCATGATCGAAGGGCTCGCCGCGCTCTCGGACTCGGCGGGCCGAATGAGCAGCGAGCCGCAAGCCGTGCGCCGGGGCCTGAACGAAATGGCCGACATGTTGATCGCCGGCTATGTGCTCGCGGCGAATATCTCCGCCACGAGATTCAAGACGCGCTGCCCCGGCGAGGCTGACGATCGCGACCTTCTGGCGACGCGCCTCGCCGCGGCCCGCGATTGGCTGACGACATTGCTCTCGAGCGATAAGCCGCCGGACCTTGACGGCCCGGCGCTCGTCACCGGCCCGCCGCGCGAAGAACTCACCCGCGAATTTCTGAATTTGCGCAAGGCCGCCGTGGCCTTGATCACCGCCGCTTCGGCCTATCGACGCGCCGCCGCTCTAGCGTAAGGCGAGAGGCGCCTCAATGCGCCCGCTCGATGGCGAATTCCACCGCGTCGAGAAGCGCGTGCTTCCATGTCGAGGATGGAAAGAGCTCCAGGGCGTCGCGGGCCATGGCGCCGTAATGGCGCGCCCGTTCGATCGTATCTTCGAGCGCGCGATGCTTTTTCAAAGTCGAGAGCGCGACGGCGAGGTCGCCGTCTGCGACCTCGCCCTTTTCGAGCGTCCGCCGCCAGAAAGCGCGCTCCTCGGTCGAGCCGCGACGAAAGGCGAGGACCACCGGCAGCGTGATCTTACCCTCGCGGAAATCGTCGCCGACATTCTTGCCGAGCTTCGCCGAAGACCCGCCGTAGTCGAGCGCATCGTCGATGAGCTGGAAGGCGAGGCCGAGATTGGCGCCGAAGCCACGGCAGGCGGCGACCTCGGCCTTGGGCCTTTGCGCGAGGATCGGCCCGACTTCGCAGGCCGCGGCGAAAAGCGCCGCCGTCTTGGCGCGAATGACCGCGAGATAATCGTCTTCCGTGGTCGCCGTGTCCTTGGCCGCCGAAAGCTGCATCACCTCGCCTTCGGCGATGACCGCCGCGGCGCTCGACAGAACGTCGAGACATTGCAGCGAGCCGACCTCGACCATCATCTTAAAGGCTTGGCCGAGCAGGAAATCTCCGACCAGAACGCTCGCCTCATTGCCCCACAGCACGCGTGCGGCAAGCTTGCCGCGCCGCATATCGCTTTCGTCGACCACATCGTCGTGCAGCAGCGTGGCCGTGTGCATGAATTCGATCGAGGCGGCGAGTTTGACATGGCCCTCGCCGCCGTAGCCGCAAAGGCCGGCCGCCGCCAAAGTCAGCATCGGGCGCAGCCTTTTGCCCCCGGACGAGATCAGATGATTGGCGACTTCCGGGATCATCTCGACGTCCGAGCCGGTGCGCGACAGGATCGTCTGGTTGACCGCCGCCATGTCGTTCGCAACCAGCGCGGTCAATCGGTCAATGATGCGCTCGGGCGCCTTCTCTTCGAGCGGAATGACGATTCCCACGGTCGCTTCCCTTGTCACTGCGGCCGGATTGACCATAAAGATGGCCCTCCGGCCGGGCAAGTCGCGCCGCCGGCGGCGCCCTTTAGGCTAGATTGCGCCGCAATGTCGCATGGGCCAGGCGTGATCGAACTCGTCCGCACCAACGACCTTGTCGTTATTTCGCTGATCGAAGGCCTGCTGACGCAAGCGCGGGTCCCCTTTTTCATCGCTGATCAACACATGAGCGCCGTTGAAGGTTCACTCGGATTTCTGCCGCGCCGAATTATGGTCGATTCCGAGCAGGTCGCGCGCGCAAGGCGGCTGCTTCGCGAGGCCGGTCTCGAAGGCGAATTGCGTCATGCCTGAAAGGCCCGGCGGGGCCGCGACGACGACCGTAGATCAATGGCTTGGCGGCCGCCTGATGCTTCGCCAGCCGAAGAAAGGGCATCGCGTCGGCAGCGACGCCGCTTTGCTGGCCGCCGCCGCGCCCGCCGCCACTTGGATCGTCGACGTCGGCGCGGGGGTCGGGGCGGTCGGTCTCGCGATCGCGCTGCGTTTTCCGGAGGCGCGCGTTGACCTCATCGAGATCGATCCCGAACTGTCAGCGCTCGCTATGGAGAACGCCGCGGCGAACGGTCTTGGCGCCCGCGCCCGCGTCGTGACCGCTGACGCGACTTTGGCGAGATCGCGTCGCGCCGGAGGCTTGAAGGACGGCGAGGCTGATCTCGTCGTGACCAATCCGCCGTTCTTCGAGGCAGACAAAGTGCGCGCCTCGCCCGAGCCTGGCCGCGCGCAAGCGCATGTCCTCTCCGACGAGGGCGACGCCGCTCATCGCGGCATTGAGGCTTGGATCAGGGGCGCGTTGGCGCTTCTGCGCCCAAGCGGCCGCTTCGTGATGATCCATCGCCCAGATGCGCTCGCCGTCATTCTTGCGGCCCTCGAGGGCCGGCTTGGCGCAATCGCCATCCTGCCGATCCATCCGCGCGCCGACACGCCGGCCCATCGCCTGCTGATCGCCGGCATCAAAGGCGCGCGGGCGCCGCTCGGCATCCGCCCAGGTCTTGTCCTGCACGACGCCGCAGGCGGGTTCACGCCAAGGGTCGAAGCTCTGCACCGCGGCGAGGCGGCGATCGACTGGGGATAAGCCCTCCGTTGACCCCTGCCCGCGCGCTCTCTAGGTTCCGCGCGCCATGCCGCAGGCCGCGCCGACCGCCGATCCTTCGCTCGATCCGACCCGCTCGTTTCAAGGTCTGATCCTCGCTTTGCAAGGCTTTTGGGCGCGGCAAGGCTGCGTCATCCTCCAGCCCTATGACATGGAGGTCGGCGCGGGCACGTTCCATCCAGCGACGACGTTGCGCTCGCTTGGGCCCAAGCCCTGGCGCGCGGCCTATGTCCAGCCCTCGCGGCGGCCGAAGGACGGCCGCTATGGCGAAAACCCCAACCGGCTGCAGCATTATTATCAGTTCCAGGTCATCCTAAAGCCGTCGCCCGACGAGCTTCAGGCGCTCTATCTCGATTCGCTGAAAGCGATCGGCGTCGATGAGGCGCTGCACGACATCCGCTTCGTCGAGGACGATTGGGAGAGCCCGACGCTCGGCGCCTGGGGGCTCGGCTGGGAATGCTGGTGCGACGGCATGGAGGTCTCGCAATTCACCTACTTCCAGCAGGTCGCGGGCTTTGAATGCGCGCCGGTCTCCGGCGAATTGACCTATGGGCTCGAGCGCCTGGCGATGTACGTGCAAGGCGCGGACAGCATCTACGACCTCAATTTCAACGGCCGCGACGGCGCCGAGCGCATCACCTACGGCGACGTTTTCAAACAGGCCGAGCAGGAATATTCGCGGCATAATTTCGAATATGCCGACACTGAGCTCCTCTTCCGTCACTTCAAGGA
>DATGHD010000143.1:0-6300 GCA_035308145.1 Roseiarcus sp. | reverse complement strand
ACATGGGACGGCATCTACAAGACGATTGCCGCCGGGCTCGGCGTCGAAGCCGACATCGTCCATGTCCCGAGCGACACGCTGATCCGATACCATCCAGAATCGGAGGGCCCGTTGACGGGCGACAAGACCTGGACTGCGCTGTTTGATAATACGAAGGTCAAGCGCGTCGCCGGCGATTTTTCTTGCGCGAAAGACTTGGGCGAGGTGCTTTCCCACTCGATCGCGCATTTCAAGGCGCGGGTCAAAGCTGGCGGACCGAAGAGCGCCGAGACCGACGCGCTGATCGACCGCATCGCCAGGGAGCAAAGGGCGCTGGGGGCGTAGGGCGTACTGTCATTCCCGCGAAAGCGGGAATCCAGAGAACGGCCGCGCTTGAGAGTCAGCGCAGGCTGGATTCCCGCTTTCGCGGGAATGACAGGCAGACGAATCTCGCGACTAAGCCGCCTTCGAAGACGGATTAAGGATGGACAAAGCCTCGATCTGTTTCCCGAGCCCGCGCTTCGCCATCCGCAAATCGTATCGCGCCTGCAGGTTGAGCCAGAATTCAGCGCTCGTTCCAAGCACTTTGCCAAGCCGAATCGCAGTGTCCGCGCTGATCCCCATCTCTTCGCTCACAATCCGCTCGATGCGCGTGCGCGGCACGTCGCAGGCCTTGGCGAGCTTCCCAGCCGACAGGCCGAGGGGAACGAGAAATTCCTCGCGCAGCATTTCGCCGGGATGCATAGGCGGCAGATTTGCTAACTTTGATTTGGTCTTCGTGCGACATCCTCACTTGTGATAGTCGACGAATTCAACTTCGGCAGGCCCTGCATCGGTCCAGATGAAACAGATGCGGAATTGATCATTGACGCGTATCGAATGCTGGCCCGCGCGATCGCCGCTCAATGCCTCAAGATGGTTCCCCGGCGGGCTTGCAAGATCGCTTAGAACCGCAGCCGCGTTCACCGCCTCGAGCTTGCGGCGCGTCACCTTGAGAAGGCCGATCGGAAATCCTTTTACGCCTCGTCCGTCAAAAGCGGCCTCAGTCATCTTGTCCTTAAAGGAGACGATCACGAGGCCCCCGACGAATCCGACTGCCTGTATCACTGAGAGATACGGTCGTCAAATTAAATGTATCTCTATATGATACAGAGGCCCACGGAGCGACTCACTCCGCCGCCTCTTTCCGCGCCTTGCGCTCGGGCCGCCGCGCCAGGGCCTGCTTGAGATAGGCGCCGGTGTGGCTGCGCTTCTCGCGCATGATCTCTTCCGGCGCTCCTTGCGCGACGATCTCGCCGCCGCCGTCGCCGCCTTCAGGCCCCATGTCGATGATCCAGTCGGCGGTCTTCACCACTTCGAGATTGTGCTCGATGACCACCATCGTGTTGCCCTGGTCGACCAACTCGTGCAGCACGTCGAGCAGCTTCGCGACGTCGTGGAAATGCAGGCCGGTGGTCGGCTCGTCGAGGATATAAAGCGTCCGCCCGGTGGAGCGGCGCGACAGCTCCTTGGCGAGCTTCACCCGCTGCGCCTCGCCGCCCGACAGCGTCGTCGCCTGCTGGCCGACCTTGATATAGTTGAGGCCGACGCGGGCGAGCGTCTCCATCTTTTCGCGGATCGACGGCACCGCCTTGAACAGGACCGCCGCCTCCTCGACCGTCATGTCGAGCACGTCGGCGATCGACTTGTCCTTGAACTTCACCTCGAGCGTCTCGCGGTCGTAGCGCCTGCCCTTGCAAACGTCGCAGGTGACGTAGACGTCGGGCAGGAAATGCATCTCGATCTTGATGACGCCGTCGCCCTGGCAGGCTTCGCAGCGCCCGCCTTTGACGTTGAAGGAGAAGCGGCCCGCCAGATAGCCGCGCGCCTTGGCTTCGGGCAGGCCGGCGAACCATTCGCGAATCGGCGTGAAGGCGCCGGTGTAAGTCGCGGGGTTCGAGCGCGGCGTGCGGCCGATCGGCGATTGGTCGATGTCGATCACCTTGTCGAGCTGCTCGAGGCCCTCGATCCGCTCATGCGGCGAGGGATGCTCCGAGGCGCCGTTGAGGCTCCGCGCCACGGCGCGGTAGAGCGTATCCACGGCGAGCGTCGACTTGCCGCCGCCCGAGACGCCGGTGACGCAGCTGAAAAGGCCGAGCGGAATTCGCGCGGTGACGTTCTTCAGATTGTTGCCCGTCGCGCCGATGATCCTGATCTCGCGGCCTTGCCTTGGCGGCCGGCGCTTGGCCGGCGACTCGATGACGCGCGCGCCTGAAAGGTACTGGCCGGTCAGCGAATTCTTGTCGGCGATAATGTCGGCCGGCGTCCCCTTGGCGATGATTTCGCCGCCATGGATGCCGGCGCCCGGCCCGACGTCGACGACATAATCGGCGGCGAGGATCGCGTCCTCGTCATGCTCGACGACGATTACGCTGTTGCCGAGATCGCGCAGGCGCCGCAGCGTATCGAGAAGCCGCGCATTGTCGCGCTGATGCAGGCCGATCGAGGGCTCATCGAGCACATAGAGCACGCCGGTGAGGCCCGAGCCGATCTGCGAGGCGAGCCGGATGCGCTGGCTTTCGCCGCCCGACAGAGTGGCGGACGCCCGCGACAGCGTCAGGTAGTCGAGCCCGACGTCGCGCAGGAAAATCAGCCGGTCGCCGATCTCCTTGAGAATGCGGCGCGCGATCTCGTTGCGCTTGTCGTCGAGCGCCTGGGGCAGGTTCTTCGCCCATTCGACCGCGGCCTTGACCGAAAGCTCGCTGACCTCGCCGATATGCTTGCCGTCGATCTTCACCGCCAAAGCTTCGGGCTTTAAGCGATAGCCGTTGCAGGCGGCGCAGGGCGTCGCGCTCATGAAGCGCTGGATGTCCTCGCGCGACCATTCGCTTTCCGTCTCGATGTAGCGGCGCTCGAGATTTGAGATCACGCCTTCGAAAGGCTTTTTCACCTCATAGGCGCGGAGGCCGTCCTCATAGGCGAAGCGGATTTCGTCTTCGCCCGAGCCATGGAGGATGGCGTCGCGGACCTTGGCGGGGAGCTCGCCCCATGGCGTCTCGATCCGGACCTTGTAGTGCTTGGCGAGCGCCGCCAGCGTCTGAGCATAGTACGGCGAGCTCGAACGCGCCCAGGGCGCGATCGCGCCTTTGCGCAACGAGAGCTTCGGATCGGGGACGACGAGGCCGGGATCGACTTTCAATTGCGAGCCGAGGCCGCCGCAGACCGGGCACGCGCCGAAGGGATTGTTGAACGAGAACAGCCGCGGCTCGATTTCCGGAATCGTGAAGCCGGAGACCGGGCAGGCGAATTTCGAGGAGAACAGGACGCGCTTCGGCTCGCCGCCTTCCGCCGGCGCGTCCGCGAATTCCGCCACCGCAATGCCGTCGGCGAGCTCCAGCGCGGTCTCGAAGCTTTCGGCAAGCCGCGCCGCCATATCGGGCCTCACGACCAGGCGATCGACCACCACCTCGATGTCGTGCTTCAGCTTCTTGTCCAGCGCCGGCGCGTCGGCGATCTCATAGAATTCGCCGTCGATCTTCAGGCGCTGAAAGCCCTTCTTCATGAAATCGGCGATTTCCTTGCGGTATTCGCCTTTGCGGCCGCGGATGACCGGCGCGAGAAGATAGAGCCGCGTGCGCTCGGGCAGCGCCATGACCCGATCGACCATTTGCGAGATCGTCTGGCTCTCGATCGGCAGGCCGGTCGCCGGCGAATAGGGAATGCCTGCGCGGGCCCAAAGCAGGCGCATGTAGTCATGGATCTCGGTGACCGTGCCGACCGTCGAGCGCGGATTCTTCGACGTCGTCTTCTGCTCGATGGAGATCGCCGGCGACAGCCCGTCGATCTCGTCGACGTCGGGCTTCTGCATCATCTCCAGGAATTGCCGCGCATAAGCCGACAGCGACTCGACATAGCGGCGCTGGCCTTCCGCATAGATCGTATCGAAGGCGAGCGAGGACTTGCCCGAGCCGGAAAGACCGGTGAAGACCACCAGCTTGTCGCGCGGGATGGTCAGATCGACGTTTTTGAGATTGTGCTCGCGCGCGCCGCGGACATGGATCGCCCGGCCCTCGAACAGATTTTCGATGGCGCTGGAGGCAGGACGCGCGGGCTTCTTGGCGGTCTTCGAATTCGCCATTTAAGGGTCCATATCAGCCATCCGAATCGCTCAAAACGTCTCTTGCGTTCGGGGCGCGCGGATGCTAGAACAAAAAGAGAACAAGAAAAAGGGGCTCGCCCCTAATGTAGTGCGAAGGGCGAAGGCGCCAAACAAGGCTTTTCCGCCTCCGCTGTGGATAAGGGAAGAGCTGGGCGGCGGGAGGGCGTCGGACGGGATAGGGTGAGGAAAGCGGTGCGATGGCTTAAACGAGACAGCCGCGCCAGGAAGGCAGTCCAACGGACGCCTCTTAAGTCGTCATGGCTGGGCTTGACCCGGCCATCCACGTGGGGCGGCGAAGCGCTCGAAGGCGCCCAGCGCGCGGTCGAGCATAACGAGTAGGACTGAGTGACGAGACCCCGACCGATGCAGATTTCTCTCGCGCAAAATCGCAGCCTAGCAATCAATGAAGATTTGGCGCTGAGAGCGGCGCGGGCCTCGCCGGAGTCGGGCAGGCAAATGACGGTAGAGCGACGCCGCTTTTGCGGCGTTCTAGGCGAAAACGGTTGACCGCTTAGTCTTTTGAAGGCGGCGGGAAGGAGAGCGACATGTCGGGCAGCGTCAACAAAGTCATTCTGGTGGGCAATCTCGGGGCGGACCCGGAGGTCAGGCGGCTCAATTCCGGCGAGCAGGTGGTCAATCTCCGCCTCGCCACTTCCGAGACCTGGCGCGACAAGTCGAGCGGCGAACGCCGCGAGCGGACCGAGTGGCACCGCGTCGTCATCTTCAACGAGCAGCTTGGCAAGATCGCCGAGCAATATTGCAAGAAGGGCTCGAAAATTTTCATCGAGGGCCAGTTGCAGACCCGCAAATGGACCGACCAGTCGGGCGCGGAAAAATACTCGACGGAAGTCGTGCTGCAGCGCTTCCGCGGCGAGCTGACCTTGCTCGATTCGCGGGGAGGCGGCGCCGAGAGCATGGACCGCGAAGAGCGCGGCGGCGCGTCCTTCGGCCGCTCTTCGCCCGTCGAGAAGCGCCCGGCGCTGGCCTCGACCGGCGGCGAAGGCGGCCCGATCGACGACGATATTCCGTTCTGAGGGGCTCCTTTCCTCCCCCGTGAAACGGGGGAGGGGGACCGCGCGTCGCGCGGTGGTGGGGGCCGCTAGGCTGGCGACGACAGTTTGAGCTGATCGCGCGGCAGGATGAGGGCGTCGCGGCGGCTGGAAAGTCATCTTGATCTCGGCGAGGGCGGCCTTCGCATCGGGAGGTTGGGAGCGTGACTCAAGAACAAGCGGGGCCGCAGAAGAGATACACATATGCCTGCTCCCGTTGCGGCTCGGAGAATGTTCGGCGCGACGCCTGGGCGGCGTGGGACGTGGAAGGCCAATCATGGGAGTTGACCAGCGTATTTGACGCCGGCTTTTGCGAGGATTGTGAGCGCGAGGAGACAATCGCGGCGGTCGAGATACCCGAGGGCCTCGCGTGGCCAATTCCGTAAGAGCTCTGCAGCGAAACGCGTAGCAATTCGCGGCGGAAAGACGACAATCAGCGCCTCGGCTCGAGCAACAATTTGAGTGACAAACGGGACGCTCCGACGCTTCTCAGCGATGGGGTGCTGTGCAGGGGTTTGTTTGTTCCAATGTATAATTAATGCGTCGCGCCGATTCGGCATGGAGGCGGGTGTGCTTCACGATCCTAGCAGAGACCGCGCAAGTTCCGTCTCCAAAGCCGTGATTGCAAAGCAAGACAATCTTGCTTTTATGAGAACGCTGACCGATGGCAGCATGAAATTGATCGTAACGTCGCCGCCGTACAATATCGGGAAAGCATACGAGCGGCGCACGTCGCTCGATCGGTACATTCGAGAACAGGAAGCTGCAATCGAAGAGTGCGTCCGCCTCCTCCATCGCGAAGGTTCGATTTGCTGGCAAGTTGGAAATCACGTTCAAAATGGCGAGGTCTTTCCACTCGATATAATTCTATATCCGATTTTTCAGCGGCACGGATTAAAACTCCGAAATAGAATCGTTTGGCACTTCGGGCACGGTCTCCACTGCCAGAAGCGTTTTTCTGGGCGGCATGAAACCATATTGTGGTTCACCAAATCGGACGATTACATTTTCAATCTCGATCCCGTACGGATTCCGTCCAAATATCCAAACAAGAAATATTTCAAGGGGCCAAATCGCGGGAAAATATCGAGCCATCCACTAGCACTACTTTGGCAGATTCATTCGAGCTGTCTT
>DATGHD010000142.1:0-11729 GCA_035308145.1 Roseiarcus sp. | reverse complement strand
AAGCACTCGGTTTCGCGCCTTATCGGCGCGCCGCCTGGCTATGTCGGCTACGACGAAGGCGGCGCTTTGACTGAAGCGGTGCGCCGTCGCCCGTACCAGGTCGTGCTCTTCGACGAAATCGAGAAGGCGCACCCGGATGTCTTCAACGTTCTCCTGCAGGTGCTCGACGACGGCCGGTTGACCGACGGCCAGGGCCGCACGGTCGATTTTCGCAATGTGCTGATCGTCATGACCTCCAACCTCGGCGCGGAATATCTGGTCAACCAGAAGGAAGGCGAGGATTCGAGCGCGGTGGAAGCCGAAGTCATGAGCATGGTCCGCAGCCACTTCCGGCCCGAGTTCCTGAACCGCGTCGACGAGATCATCCTGTTCCACCGGCTGCGCCGGGAAGACATGGGCGCGATCGTCGACATCCAGTTCAAGCGGCTCGCCAAATTGCTGGAAGATCGCAAGATCACGGTGCAGCTCGACGCCAAGGGCCGGCAATGGCTGGCCGACAAAGGGTACGATCCGGCCTATGGCGCGCGGCCCTTAAAGCGGGTGATCCAGAAGTCGGTGCAGGACCCGCTCGCCGAGCGCCTGCTCGCCGGCAAGGTCCAGGACGGCGCGATGGTGAAAATATCGACCGCCGGCGGCTCGCTAACGATCGACGATGAGCCGGTGGTCGGCCGAGGCGAGGACGAGCCCGCCCGCGCCAAGGCCGCGACGATCGTCAACTTCCCGAAAGGGGCGTGAGGAGCCGCCGGAAGTTTGCGGCTAAGCGCCGCTTAGGCTTGGGTCGCCGGCGAGATCATTGAAGGGCGGCTCGTCGGCGATCGGGTTGACGCGATCAACGCTCGTCATTTTCCGACCTTGACGCGTAAGGCATAAACGCCTTACGTTTAGCCGATAATCCGAGGTCGCCGAGATGTCCACACTCAAAATCACCGCCAAGGGGCAGGTCACCCTCCGTCGGGACGTCCTCAACCATCTTGGGGTGCAACCCGGCGATAGGATCAGCGTCGAAATGCTTCCAGATGGCCGGGTCGAAGTGAAGGCTGCGCGTCCGAAAGGGCGCATTTCTGACGCCTTTGGTTTCTTCAAGAGAGAAAATGGTCCGTCCCTGTCGATCGCAGAGATCAATGAATTGGCCGCCGAAGGTTGGGCCGGCAAGCGATGAAAGTTGCGGCCGATACGAATGTTTTGGTTCGCGCCACGACCGAGGATGACGCCCGCCAGAGCCGCGTTGCAAAAGACATTTTGGCGCGCGCCGAAGTCGTCGCGCTGACGTTGACGGCGCTTTGCGAACTCGTCTGGGTGCTGTCGCGAGGCTACAAAATACCGGCTGACGAAATTGCCGAAGGCGTCCGGCGGCTCGTCAATGGGAACAACGTTGTGGTCAACCGCGCTGCGGTTGAAGCGGGGCTGGCGCTGTTGGACGCGGGCGGCGATTTCGCCGACGGAATCATCGCCTTCGAGGGCGCGTGGCTTGGCGCGGAGACTTTTGTATCGTTCGACAAGAGGGCGGTACAAATATTGAAATCGCGGGGACGCTCGGCGCGCCTGCTTGGCTCTACCGCCTGATCAGCCCCGTCGCCAGATAACCAACGCACAAGTTGTGTCCGAGCTCGACCAAATTATCGAGCGTGGATTTCATTTTCTGCGTCCACTTGTTCTCGACAAAGTTTTTGTCTGAGCAAATCCTCGGATCTATTCGCTTGTTCTGGTCCGCCGCGCGCCCCCAGTAGTAAGCAACCACGCGTCTGACGGTGTCGGACTCGACGCATGGCCTGACCGCCTCGACAAAGCGGCTCTCGAAATGGATGTCTTCCACGCAGGCCTTCAAAAGGACCGCATATTGCGCGACCCGATCGACCTTCTGCCAGAGTATCTTTTGCTGGCTTTCCGTCAGGTCGTTGATCCCGAGGGGTCTTGGCTCGGCCACGGCCTGGCCGACGCCGGCGATTAAAACCGCGGCAAGAACGGCTGAGACCCTTCGCCCATTTGCGAACAAAAGCTGCACGACTCTCGATTCGATCAGATCAAGCGTAGCGTTCAAGACTCCCATGCGTCTACCTCTCAGTCGCGAAGCGGACGATCGGCCTTAACTCTCCGCCCGGCCGAAGCGGATGGCCAAGGCGCACGCCGCGGCGAAGGCCGCGACGGCGAGAGCGATGGAAACATAAAGCGCCGAGGCCGCGCCAAATCGCTGGATGATGAAGGCGTAGGCGACCGGCGCGGCGGCGGAGAGCAGGAAGCTTGGAACCAGCAGCTTGCCGACGAACGCGCCATAGGTACGGTGATCGAAGAGAACGAGAGGCATCGTTCCCCGCGTGATCGTCAAGATTCCGTTCGCCGCTCCGTAGAAGAAGGCGAAGGCGAGCGCGGCGGCCGGGTGTCCTGCGCTGAAAAGCCCCGCGGCAAAAGAGAACGGCAGGACGAGCGCGGCGGCCAGATTGAACTTTAAGGGATCGAGTTTGCCGGCGAATGCGACCCCGCCAAATCGCGAGAGCGCTTGTCCAACGCCGCGCAATGTCGCGATCCAGACCGAAGCCGAGGCGCCGAGGCCGAGCCCGGCGAAGAGGCTGATCATATGCGCCGACATTGCCGAGTTGAGAATGTTGGCCACGGTTGCGATCAGCGCGAAGAGAGCGCCGGCAATGAGACGATCAGAGGGCGTCGCCGCAAGGGGTCGACGATCGTCGACAGACGCGCGCATACCCAGTTCGCCATAGCGCTCAGGCGGGATGGCGAGGTGGAGCGGGACCGTCGCCAGCGCGAGGCCGGCATAGGCAAAGACCGCGCCGCGCCAGCCGAACCAATGGGCGAGCGCTTCGCCGATCGGCCAAAGCACGGTCGAGGCGAGGCCGCCGAGCAAAGTGATCTGAGAGATTGGCCTTCTCGCGCTCGGCCCGCCGATACGGGCAAGAGCGGCGAAGGCGGCGTCATAAAGCGTGAGCCGCATCGCCACGCCAAGGACGATCCAGGCGCCGTAGTAAGTCGCAAGGTCGCGCGACAGGGCGAGGCCGATAAGGCCCGCCGCCATGGTCAGCGAACCGACGCTCATCACATTGCGGCCGCCGTGGCGATCGATCAGCCGGCCAGCGAGGGGCGAGCATAGGCCGGTCACGAGGAGCGCGGCCGAGAATCCGCCGTAGACGATGTCGCGAGACCATCGAAAGTCCGCGGCGATCGCATCGCCGAAGACGCCGATGAGATAATAAGAGACGCCCCAACAAATAAGCTGAGACAGGCCAAGGCGAAGGACAATTCCGTTCTTGATCAATGGCGCAAGACCTGCCTGATTCTCGAGCGGGCGACCGCCCCGCCCGCGATAAGATTTAAGCGGGAATTCATGCGCATTGAATTTAAGCCTCGCCAGTCTCGGCCTTCCCGAACGGAGCCGACGGGTTGCCGGCTGTCCCCGGCGTCATTCCGTGCTAGAAGCTTGTTCCTCGTCTGTTCTTTTGGAGGCTTCGTGGCCCAACGAGCTGGAAGCGCCGATCTTCCTCTACATAATGGCCGCGTTCCAGCGTGGCTCGGCCAACGCATGGCGCGGCTCGGCGCGGTCATAACCGAGGCGATCGTCCATCATTACGGCCGCGATGAATTTCTGCGCCGGCTGGCGCATCCCTTCTGGTTCCAGTCCTTCGGCGCGGTCATGGGAATGGACTGGCATTCCTCGGGCATCACCACAAGCGTCATCGGCGCGCTGAAGCGCGGCCTTGGACCATCCTCCGGCGAGATAGGCCTTCATGTTTGCGGCGGCCGCGGCGCGCATTCGCGCCGGACGCCTGACGAGCTCGTCGCGATCGGCGAGAGGGTTGGCTTCGATGGCGACGCCCTCGCCAGGGCGAGCCGTCTCGTCGCCAAGGTTGACAGCGCCGCCGTGCAGGACGGTTTCGACCTTTATCTGCACGGCTTCATTGTCGCCGACGACGGCAAATGGGTTGTCGTCCAGCAAGGCATGAACGGCGACAGCCGGCTGGCGCGCCGCTATCACTGGCTGTCCGAGGATCTGAAGAGCTTCGTCGAGGCGCCGCATGCGGCGATCGACGGCGAGAACCAAGGTCAGATCATCAACCTCACCGACCGCCGCGCCGAAGCCTCGCGGCGTCGCCAGCTCGATCTTCTCCGCGATTTCGGCCCGGATCGCATCGTCAACGAAGTGGCGACGCTGGAAGGCAAGGACAAGCCGGAGGCGGCATCCGACGCGCCGTTCCTGCCGCATTTGATCATGCCGGCTCACCACGACGTACGGCCGAAGGACGTGATCATCCGCCGCCTGCATGGCGCGCTCGCCGCAGCGGCGGAGCGCGGTCCCTCGGACTTCGCCGATTTGCTGCTCACGCCGGGCGTCGGCGCCCGCACTGTGCGCTCACTGGCGATGGTCGCCGAAGTGGTCCATGGCGCGCCCTGCCGCTTCGACGATCCGGCGCGCTTCTCGCTCGCCCACGGCGGCAAGGACCGACATCCTTATCCCGTGCCGATCAAGGTCTATGACCAGACGATTGAAGTTTTGAAATCGGCGATCGCCAATGCGAAGCTCGGCAACGAGGAACGGCTTGACGCTATCCATCGTCTCGACCGCCAGACGCGGCGTCTCGAGCGCCAGGCGACGGGCCCATTGCTGCCTGAATTCATCGACGAAGAAATGCGGCGCTCGCATGACTATGGCGGTCGCAGCGTCTTTGGCTGGGAGCCTGCGCCGCAACCGACCGCCGATGGCGAGAAAAGGTCAATCGACGCTCCCAGGGAGACCAGCCGCTCTCGCTGAGGAACTGCTGGAGCAATCGCTCGCCCGCAGTCCCTAGTTTGCTGCGTCCCCGAGAGAATCTGTCGGGCGAAGGTCCGAAGCGCTGCGCTCGGCGACGATTGGTCCCGCGGAGGCCGCCGCGGCATCGGCGGGGGTCAGCCAATTGTAGGCCGTCGTTCCGTTTCTGTTAGCCGTGCGATTCTTGAATCCTTCCCGAGACGTAAGTTCGGTTGTTCAGGTTCCCGGCAGCTTTCTAAGCTATGCTGTCTTCGAGGAAGGTCGGTCTATGCGCATTCTGCTTATCGAAGACGATTCCGTGCTTGGAGAGGCGGTGCGCGATCATATCGCCTCCCTTGGATATGGCGTTGACTGGGTCAAGGGCCTCGACAACGCGCGCGCGGCGATGATGACGACCGCCTACGAGCTTTTGCTGCTCGACCTCAATCTGCCGGATGGGCGCGGTTTCGACTTCCTGCGCGATCTGCGTCAAAAGGGAAGCGACGCGCCTGTTATTATCTTGACGGCGCAAGACCAGATCGCCTCTCGCATCGCGGGCCTCAACGCCGGCGCCGATGATTATCTCGTTAAACCGTTCGACCTGAGCGAACTCGCGGCGCGGGTCGGCGCCGTCGCGCGCCGATATGGCGGCAATCCGAATCCGCAGTTGCGTCTTGGCGATCTCGATGTCGATCTGGCCCAGCGATTCATCAGCGTCGCCGGCCGGTCGGTCGATTTGACGGCGCGCGAATGGGCGGTATTTGAGCGCCTGGCGCGCCGGCCCAATGTGATCATCGCCAAATCCGATATTGAAGATTCCTTGTATGAATTCGGCGCCGAAGTCGACAGCAACACTGTCGAAGTCTACGTGAGCCGGCTACGCAAGAAACTGGGACGCGACGCAATCGCGACGGTGCGCGGCGCAGGCTATAAGATCAGCGCTTGAATATCGCCAAGAGGTTGCCGATTTTTCCATCCATCACCGCACGCCTTATTGTTGGATTGACGCTCGGCACGACGCTGCTCTGGTGCGGCGCCGCCACATATTCGACCTATGTGTCCAGTCAGGAACTCAATGGGGCGTTCGACCGCGCGCTTGAAGAAGCGGCGGCCCGTCTATTGCCGCTCGCTGCCGATGATGTCTTGGGGCATGAGACCGACGATGGACGCGCTATTCAGCGCTCTATCGAGGGGAGTCGCGAATACTTCAGCTATCAGATCCGCGATTCCAGCGGCCGAATAGTGCTTCGCGCGCACGACGCCCCGCTGGAGCGTTTCAACGGGACGCCAAACCCGGGCTTCGCGAGCGTTGGCGGCTATCGTCTGTTCACCAATGCCGACCAGGCGACTGGCCTCACGATCACCGTTGCGGAGACGACAAAGGGGCGCGACAAGGCCGTTTTGGCCGCCGCAAAAGCCATGCTATGGCCCCTCGCGGCTCTTGTTCCGCTCAATATTTTGGCGATCTGGCTGACCGTGCGCGGCGCGATGCTTCCAGTATCGCGGCTCAGCCGCGACATCGCCGATCGAGGCGCAAGCAACCTCGGGCCGCTCGACATATCTGAACAGCCGACTGAATTGCGCCCAATCGCTGTCGCAATTGCCCAGCTCATGGGACGGTTGCGCGCGGCGCTTGACGCTGAACGCGCGTTCGCGGCCAATAGCGCGCATGAGTTGCGTACGCCCATTGCCGGGGCGCTCGCGCAGACCCAGCGGCTAATCGCCGAATCCGGCGAGCCGCGGGATCGGCGACGGGCGCGCGACATGGAAGGCACGTTGAAGCGTCTTTCCGCGCTGGCGGAAAAGCTTATGCAGATTTCTCGCGTTGACGCTGGCGTGAGCCCCGGGGAAGGGCAGGTTGATCTCATTCCGGCGCTCGATCTCGTTGTCAGCGATTGCGCTAAGACCTTGGATGACCCAGCCCGGATTCGCTACGCCAAGCCGCCGGGCGCCAAACTTGTCGCGCGCATCGACATCGACGCGTTTGCAATTGCGATCCGCAACCTCATCGACAACGCCATCAACCATGGGGCGATCGAGGGCCCAATTGACGTGCAGGTGAAGCCGGGCGGCGTCATCCGCATCGTAAACGAGGGGCCGATCGTGCCGCCTGATGCGCTGGCGAATCTGAAGGAACGTTTCATCCGCTGGCAAAGTCGCAGCGCAGGCTCAGGTCTCGGCCTCGCCATCGTTGAAACGATCATTGCGCAGGCCAGGGGCGAGCTTGATCTCTTCTCGCCGGCGTCCGGCAAGGCCGACGGGTTCGAAGCCAGACTGACATTGGCGTCGTCTTCGGCGCAGAAGCAGGCGCGCCAAACGTCTTCTCATGAAGAAACGAGCATGGAGCGCAGTACATTGTCCTTCAGAATGAAGTGATGAAACAACGCCGCCGCCGCATGGACGCCGGCAAGCCACATAATCGCATCACCGGCCAATTTGTGTAAACGCAATATCGACCCTCCAAGCGCCTGAGACGCCCCCCAAGGGGACGCGACTTCGCCCACAAAATAGAAATTGATCGAATGTCCTTCGATCCAGCTGCCGACAATGGCGGAAAGCGGGAGGAATACGAGGAGGAAGTAAAGCAGCACGCGGACTGCCAGCGCGGCTTGATGCATCCAGAACGGCGTGGGTACAGGCTCTGGCGCAGGCGCCCAGACGCGATGCGCTAACCGGAGCACAGTGGTCATCAAGACTGCGAAACCTAGCGACTCGTGCAGCGTGAGGAGGCCTTTATTTCCAACAGCAAAAACTCGCGCCTCGGGCCCGCCGACGCTCAAGAGAAATGTGGCGAGCACAAGAGCAGCCGTCAGCCAATGGAAGAAACGGGAGGTAAAACTATACCCCCCGGCGCTCCGATACGACATTGCGGCATCGTCCATGCGACCGTTCATTCGGACAAGGCTTGATGGAAAACGAATGTCCGATCTAGCCAATTCATTCAACGTCGTTTTGCTCCGCGGCTCGTTTTCGCCCATTGATCATCGCGGCAATCAGATTTTCCCGATGTCGAAAACTCGCCAGGATGACGCCAGCCAGATGCGCGCAAACCATCAGCAGCAGACCGCGCGCCAACCCGTCATGGAGCCTCTGCATCCATGTGACGCCCCAGAAGGCGTCGGTCGTCAGCGCCCAGCCGCTCACCGATGTCGCCGTGATTGCAAGGAACAAAGCGATGACCATCGCGCCGCCGGCTGGGTTGTGGCCCACATAGCGCTGCTCGCTTTTCTGCGCGATCGCCCTGAGATAGGCCAGCACGCGACGCGGCGAACGAATGAATTGAGAGAAGCGCGCGTAGGGCGTCCCAACAATGCCCCAGGCGATGCGCGCCAAAACCAGCGCTCCCGCGGCATACCCGGCCCCGCTATGGAGCAGATCATTCGAGGAATTGGCGCTGAACCAGGCAATTGCGAAGCTCAGCGCCAGGCTCCAGTGAAACAGCCTTACAAAAGGATCCCAGACCCTTATCGCGGCAATTTGCACGGCATCTGACATTTTACAGCAGGCGGATGGTCAGTTTTCGCCTGCTTCCGGGTTGTCGAGCCGCTCGAGCGTCTCCGCATTGAACGCCATATTCTCGCGCTTGCCATCCTTGTTAATCGCGTAGACTTCGTAGCAGCCGTTTTCGACCTTCACTTGGCGGACCTTGAGGCCTTCAGAGGCAAGTTGCGCCTCGAGTTTTGCCTGAGGTTGCCAATTGGATTTCGGCGAGGCGCTGCATTTTCCGGCGGCCAAAGCCGGGCTGGACAAGGCGATCGCGGCCGCTGTCAAAAAGAATACCGTCTTCATTAAGCAAGCTCCGTCGTGGTTGGATGCGAGGCTCTACCGTAGCTTGCTGACATCAACCTGAACGGCGGTCGGCGATTTAGATGCGTTCTCCCTTATTGGTCGTTACAACGGCGGGCAAAGTCCCGCGTGCGCCGAAGGCGGATATGTGGATGCTTCGGACAACGCCTGGCCGAGGCCGACAAGCTCTTCTCTAAACTTGCCGGCGGCGTATCGACTATTTCCTATTCCGCGGACGGAAAGATCACGGCGCTTCCGGCTTGGCTTGTTTTGTCGGAACGCGAAGTCCGGGCTCGCCGGCTGGCGCTCCCGAGAGATCGACACTTTCCTCGCCAGTCGCCGGCGGGGTTCCTTAAGTTGTTGTTATTTTTGGAGCGGGCGAAGGGATTCGAACCCTCGACCCCAACCTTGGCAAGGTTGTGCTCTACCCCTGAGCTACACCCGCATCCGTCTGGCGGCGCCGCCGCCAAGGCCGCTTATGCCGTAGGCGGGAGAGGATTGCAACCGCCCACGGCTCATGCGCGCGCCGCCCCCTTTTTCGCCGCGAACCGCGCCAAGGCCTTACGAGATCGTGAGGACGGCGTGGCCGGGCGGCAGTTGAAAATTTATTTAACGCATGCGAAGCGACTCTGCATAGGACGAGGACGCAGCATGGACGACACGGTCGACCGCGCGAGGATCGCGCCGTCGCAGCGGCCTCCGGAGCCGGATCGACCGGCGCCTCCGCCGCAGCTCAAGACCAGGCCGCCGCGCAAGAGCCGGCTGGTCAGATGGCTGATCGCCGTGGTCCTGGCGATCGCCTGCATCTTCGGCTGGGAGCAGTTCCAGAAATACGAATCGACCGGCGAAAAGCCCAATGCGGGCGGCGCGGCGCCGCAGACCATCCGCGACGCCGCGGCGACCTCCGGCGATATGCCGATCATCATCAACGCATTGGGCGCCGTGACGCCGCTCGCCACCGTGACGGTGCGCACGCAAGTCAACGGGCAGTTGCAGCAGATCGCCTTCAAGGAAGGCCAGATGGTGAAAGCGGGCGACTTCCTCGCTCAGGTGGACCCCCGGCCCTTCCAAGCGACGCTCGCCCAATATACGGCGCAATTGGCCAAGGACACCGCGCTCTCCAATCAGGCTCAGTCCGATCTGCAGCGCTATCAAACCCTGAGCAAGCAGGATTCGATCGCGATGCAGCAGGTCGCCGACCAGGAATTTCTGGTCAAGCAGGACCAGGCGGCGATGGCGAGCGATCAGGCGCAAATGGACGCCGCAAATCTCAACATCAACTATGCGCATATCGTCTCGCCGGTCACGGGACGGGTCGGACTGCGCCAGGTCGATCAGGGCAACTATGTTCAGACGACGGACGCCAATGGCATCGTCGTCGTCACCGAGCTCCAGCCGATCAGCGTTGTCTTTTCAGTTCCCGAGGACGACCTGCCGCAGATTTTCGCGCGCCTCAACGCCGGCGCGTCCTTGGCGGTCACCGCGTTCGACCGCGCCAACGTCAAGCAACTGGCCGTCGGCACGCTTGGCGCCGTCGACAACCAGATCGATACGACGACCGGCACGGTGAAGATACGCGCGACATTCGACAATAAGGACGACATCCTCTTTCCGCAGCAGTTCGTGAACGTGCGTCTGCTGGTCGATACGATGTCCAACGCAACCCTCGCCCCGAACGCCGCCATTCAGCAGGGCTCGCAAGGCGCGTTCGTCTATGTCGTCAATGCGGACGACACAGTGTCGGTGCGCCAGATCAAAACGGGACCTTCTGACAGCGCGAATACGGTGATCGTCTCCGGACTGAAGGTCGGCGAGAACGTCGTGATCGACGGCGTTGACCGGCTGCGCGATGGCGCCAAGGTCTTGGTGCGCAACGCGCAGCAGCCAGCGGGAAATTCGGGCGGCGGCGGTGGAAGCGGGGGAGGCGGCGGCGGCGGCGGGGGAGGCCAGCATCACGGTCAGCGCCAGCATGGACAGAGCGGCCAGGGCCAGCCGGGCCAGAATCCCGATCAAAGCCCGCCAAGCCAGACGCCGCCTGGCGCCGGAGCGACCCCGGGCGCGCCCGGCGATAATCAGCCGAGCCAAACCCCGGCCAACCCGCCGGCTCAGGGCTCAACGAACCAGGGGCAGTGACAAGAATCGCTTGCGCGTCCCCGCTTAGGGCGAAGCGGGCCGCCGCCGAGACGCGAGAGGACTTGAATTAAGTGAATCCGTCGCGGCTGTTCATCGAGCGCCCAGTGGCGACCTCGCTGCTGATGGCGGCGATTCTCCTCATCGGCGTCGTCGCCTATAAGTTCTTGCCTTTGTCGGCGCTGCCTGAGGTCGATTATCCCACGATCCAGGTGCAGACCTTCTATCCGGGCGCGAGCCCCGAGGTGATGACCTCCGCGGTGACATCGCCGCTGGAGCGCCAATTCGGCCAGATGCCGAGCCTCAATCAGATGTTTTCGCAGAGCTCGGCCGGCGCCTCGGTCATCACACTGCGGTTCGGCCTCGACATCAGCCTCGACATCGCGGAGCAGGAGGTGCAGGCCGCGATCAACGCGGCGGGCAATCTTCTGCCATCCGATCTTCCCGCGCCGCCCATCTACGCCAAGGTCAATCCCGCCGACGCGCCGATCATCACTCTCGGCGTCACCTCGAAGACGATGAAGCTGATCGATATCGAGGACGCGGTGGAGGGGCGCCTGGCGGCGAAGCTGTCGCAATTGCCGGGCGTCGGCCTCGTTTCATTGTCGGGCGGACAGCGGCCGGCGGTGCGCATCCATGCCGACCCGCGCGCGCTCGCGGCCTATGGCCTCAATCTCGACGATTTGCGCACGACCATTTCCAACATGAACGTCAACACGCCAAAGGGCAATTTTGACGGGCCGTCGCAATCCTTCGCCATCAACGCCAACGACCAGATCCGGGATCCGAACGATTACGCCTCGTCGGTCGTCGCTTTTCGCAACGGCGCGCCGGTCCGCCTGAGCGACGTAGCGACGGTCGAGCAGGGGCCGGAGAACGATAAGCTGGCGGCTTGGATGAATCGCACCGGCGCGATCATCGTCAACATTCAGCGCCAGCCGGGCGCCAACGTGATCGAGGTCGTCGACAGCATCAAGAAATTGCTGCCGATCTTGACTTCCACCTTGCCGGCGGCGATTTCCGTCACGCCGCTCACCGACCGCACAGTGACGATACGCGCGTCGGTCGCCGACGTCGAATT
>DATGHD010000141.1:0-5253 GCA_035308145.1 Roseiarcus sp. | reverse complement strand
CGCCGCGCCATCGCCGGGCGTCACTCCCCATTCTCCACGGCGTCGGCGGCGACGCGGAACCGGTCGCGAAACTTCGCCTCTTCGGCGGTCACCACGGGAATGGCGCCAAGCAAACTGCGGGTATAGGCGCTTTGAGGCGCGGCGAAGATTTCGTCCGCGCTCCCGGCTTCGACCAATCGCCCCTTGCGGAATACGCTGACCCGGTCGGCGATGCCGCGAACCACCGCCAGATCATGCGTGATGAACACATAGGTGAGCTCATGCTCGCGCCTGGCGCGCATCAACAATTGCAGAACCCGCGCCTGCACCAGCACGTCGAGCGCAGACGTCGGTTCATCGAGAACCAGCAACTCGGGCTCGCAGGCCAAGGCGCGCGCAATCGCGATGCGCTGGCGCTCGCCGCCCGAGAGGCCCCGCGGCGTGCGGCGCGCATAGTCTGCGGGAAGGCCGACCTCGCCGAGGAGCTCGGCCACCCGTTCGCCTCGACGCGATCGCTCGCCAATGTTGTGCACGTCGAGCGCCAGCCGGATCGATTGTCCGACCGTGCGGCGCGCGTTGAGAGCCGAGAGCGGATTTTGCTGGATCAACTGGATGGCCCGTTTGAGGTGAAGCGGCCTGCGGCCGCTCAAAGGTTGGCCTTTGAACCGCACGAGACCGGCGGTCGGTTCGAATAATCCGAGGATCAAGCCGCCGAGAGTCGTTTTGCCCGAGCCGGATTCGCCGATGATCGCGTGGCATTCGCCGCGCGTGACGGAAATTGAGACGTCGGTGAGCGCGGCGACCTCATGCCCGGCCGAGCGAAATCGCTTGCTGACGTTCTCGACCGAGAGAAGCGGCTCGCTCATGCGGCGGCCAATGGCGGTTCGCCGCAGCCTTCATGCTCGATCAGCGGATCGGCGAAAGCGGGGCTCGTTTCGGGCGCGTCGGGCGCTCGCGCTTGATCAAGCTTGGGGATGGCGGCCATAAGCGCGCGCGTATAGGGGTGACGCGCCTCGGCGAAGAGTTGCGCCGTCGTCGCATGCTCGACGATCCGTCCGCGGTAGATGACATAGACCCGGTCGGCGAATTCCCGCACCACGCCGAGATTATGCGAAATGAACAGCACCGAAGCGCCATGGCGGCCGACCAGCTCGTTCATCAGATGGAGGGTGCGCGCCTGAACCGTGACGTCGAGACTGCTCCCCGGCTCGTCGGCGACCACCAGGTCCGGGTTGTTTGCAAGCGCCAGCGCGATCATCACGCGCTGGCTCATGCCGCCCGAGAGCTGGAAGGCGTAAGAAGCGAGCACCCGGTCCGGCTCATGGAGAGAGACGTCGACCAATGCGGCGCGCGCCCGACGATCGGCGTCTGAATTCGAAATTGCCGGATCGCCTCGCCGAAGCACGTCGCGGAATTGGTCGCGAATGGTGAAAGCCGGATTGAACGCGGAAACCGCGTCCTGGAAAATCATCGTTACGCGATCGCCGCGCGCTTTGCGGATATAGGATTCATCGCCCACGATCTCACGCCCGCCAAGCCGCGCCGATCCCACGACGCTTGCTCCGCCTTGATCCTGCAAAAGGCCAAGGACGAGCCGCGCGATCGTCGACTTGCCCGAGCCGGACTCGCCGACAAGCGCGACCTTCTCGCCTCGCCGCACATGAAGCGACACGTCGCGCAGCGCTTCGACCGGCCCGCTCAAGCCGGAAAAAGCAACGCGAAGGTTGCGTATGCTGAGGACGATGCCGCCGCCCCCGCCGGCGGCATGCGCGCTACCGGCGGACATCGGCAGCCTCGCGAAGGCCATCGCCGAGAAGATTGAATCCCATCACGACGATGAGGATCGCCACGGCTGGAATAACCGTGAGCCACCAGGCGTCAGGCATGTATTTCGCGCCGTCGGCGACCATTGAGCCGAGGTCCGGCGTTGGCGCCTGCGCGCCAAGGCCAAGGAATGACATCGACGACGCGATGAGAATCACGAAGCCGACGTCGATGGTCATCTTGGTGAGGATCGCCGGCATGCAATTGGGCAATATCTCGCGAAACAGGATATGCGGCATGCTCGCGCCCACGGTCTCGGCTGCCAGCACATAGCCCTCCTGCCTCTCGGCGCGCGTCAGATTGTAGGCGAGGCGCGCGTACCATGGCCACCACATTGCGGTAATCGCCATCATGCCGTGGATCGCGCTCGGCTCGAGGAATCCGGTGATCGACATCGCCAGAACCAAAGGCGGGATGGAGAGGAACACGTCGGTAAGGCGCATCAACGCATAGCTCCAGGCCGGCCCGAGATAGCCGGCGAGGAGGCCGATTACGACGCCGATCGGCGTTGCGATCGCAAGCACGACGATCGCCATTTCGAGCGACAGGCGATAGGCGTAGATGACGCGGGTGAGCAGGTCGCGGCCGATCGTGTCGGTTCCAAGCAAATATTGCGCGCTTGGCCGCGCGCTCATCGCGCCAAAATCGCCGATCGGTCCGGCATGGCTGGGGTAGGGGGTGACGAAATCGGCGAAAACCGCAGCGAAAATCACCAGAGCCACCAGGACAAGGCCAATCAAGGCCATCGGGTTGCGCCGGAAAGCCCGCCACTCGGGAGAGTCCGGAAAAAACCTCACGAGCGCCCTCCGGCAAAGCGGATGCGCGGGTTGACCACGGCGACCAGCAGATCGACCGCAATATTGGCGATGAGAAACGCCGTCGCGATGATGAGCACCGTGCCGACGATGGCGTCGAGGTCCTTGTGCAAGATCACCTCGACGCCGTAACGCGACAGGCCCGGCCAGCCGAAGACGCTTTCGACGAGAAAGGCGTTGCCGAGGAGCGCGGCGAGATCGAGGCCGAGGATCGTCAGGACCGGGACGAGCGCCGGCCGGAACGCGTAGTGATTGGCGATGCGCGAGTCCGGAAAGCCATAGGCGCGCGCCATTTCGATGAAAGGCTTTTGGTACGTCTCCACCATGCTCGCGCGCGTGAGGCGCGCTGTCTGGCCGATGCCGGCCATCGCAAGGGCGAGCGCGGGCAGCACGAGGTGATGGAGCGCGTCGATGAGCGCGCCGCCCTCGCCGGCGAGAATGGAGTCGATGATGACGAAGCCGGTCACGTCAGGGGGCGCCGGCAGGGTCGCGGTCAGTCGCCCCTCGATCGGAAACAGGCGAAAGAGATAGGCGAACACCAGTTGCAAAATGACGCCCCAGACGAAGGCCGGGGTTGAGACGCCTGTGATCGAGGCGACGCGGCCGATATGATCGCCCCAACGGCCGCGATAGCGGGCGGAAAGCACGCCGACCGGAATGCCGATCAGCACCATCATCGAGCCCGCCGTGAAAACAAGCTCGAGCGTCGCGGGCAGATATTGAGCGACGTCGACGCTCACCGGCCGATTGCTGTAGAGCGAATTGCCGAGATTGCCATGCGCGAGCTCGCGCAAGTATTCCCAATATTGAATGGGAATCGGCTCATCGAGATGCCGCTCGTGCCGCAGCGACTGAACCTGCGCCTCGGTGGCGTTTGGACCAAGGGCGATGCGGGCGGGATCGCCGGGAATAACGCGGGCGATCACGAACATCAGCATGGATACGCCGGCCAGCACCACGATCGAGGCGATCAGGCGGTGGCCCAGCGTCTTAAGGAGCGGCGACATCGGCTTTTTACATTCGGTGATTTGAGAGACGCGTCGGCAGGCGCCGCCGCCCGCCGACGCGTCGCATTTAGATCGCCGTCCCTACTTGGCCATCTCGACCATGCGGAATTGGAGCCCGTATTCTTCCGCGGAGAATCGCTTCGAGTCGTCTTCGAACGGCGGCAGTTTGAAGGTATTGAGGCCGACGAACACGCCGCTGACCTCGCTCGCGAAGATCGCCGGCGCGACCGCGTCCAGGCGGGCGTCGAGGTTCTCGTAGATCGTCTTCCGCTTGGCGATGTCGTTTTCGCTCCGGCCGGCGTCGAGCAGCTTGTCGACCTCAGGATCGCTGAGGTGCGAGGCCGATTCCCAGGTCGGCGGCGATTTCGAGCTGTACATATTGTAGAGGATCGAGTCGGGGTCGGGCGTCGGCGCGTCGATATAGACTTCCGAAAGCGACGGCGTGCTGTCGGGCTTGGCGACCTGCTGGGTATAGAGCGTCCAGGGCGTGCCTTTGATTGTCGTCTGGAAGCCGAGCGGATCGAAATCCGCCTTCATCAGCAACGCCACCTTTTCCTCGGACGGGACTTCGGTGATCCAGGTGATGTCGATCTTGCGCTCGTCCGGGGTCTTGTATTTGCATTTGCCGAGATTGTCTTTGGCTTTGCCGAGGTCCTGCGCATACATCGGCAGGCCCGGGTTGTAGCCGAACTCGCTCTTGCCGATTGCGCCGCTGGCGGGCGTCGCCGCCGAAACCTTGTCGGTGATCTGCGCCAACTTCATCGCCGTGGCGTAGTCGAAGGCGTAGGTCAGCGCCAGGCGGCAGTTCAGGTCGTCGAGCGGGGGCTTCTGCGTGTTCATGTGCAGGAACAGGATGTTCGAACCGCGATCGCTCAAGAGATGCGTGTCCTTGCGCTCGGCCAGAGCTCGCATCACCTCGGGCGGAAGCCATTGCGAAGTCATGTCCTGCTGGCCGCTCGCCACGAGTTCTCGCACCGTCGCCGGCTGCAGCCCATAACGGATGCGAACCTTGTCCGGGGCGCTGGCGGGAACGCCGAGGAAATAGCCATCGAACTTCGCGAGGTTGGTTTCGCTCTCGGGCACGTGGCTGACGATCGTATAGGCGCCTGAGCCGGCGTCATGGCCCGACAGATAAGCTTCGCCGTAGTCGCCCATGTCGCCGTACTTCCCGTCAGCCTTATGCGCGATGACGAATTTCGAATCGAGAACCGCCAGTCTGACCAGCGCGCCGAGGAATGGCGCGTAGGTGCCCGACAAGGTGAACTTGATGGTATGAGGGTCGACCGCGGTCACGCTTGCGACGCGATCGGCGAAGAGCGGCGAATTGCCCTTGCCGAGCGCCATCAGGCGCTTGAAGGAGAACACCACATCGTCCGCCGTCATGATGTTGCCGGAATGGAATTTGACGTCCGGCCGCAAAGTGAATGTGTAGTCGTTGCCGTCGACCTTCCACTCGGTGGCGAGGTGCGGCGCAACCGGCGCGCCGTTTTGACCCGGCGCGACCAAAGCGTCATAGACGTTGAACGCCAGCACGGACCCGATGTAGTCGATCCCCTTGTCGGGGTCCGCCTCTCCCGGCGCCGAAGCGTCCAACCTGAACAGAGTTTCGGCAAAGGAAGGCGCCGCCA
>DATGHD010000140.1:0-4205 GCA_035308145.1 Roseiarcus sp. | reverse complement strand
AAACAGATCTACCAGGCGCTTGGCTGGGAGACGCCGATCATGGCGCATATCCCGCTGATCCATGGACCCGACGGCGCCAAACTTTCCAAGCGTCACGGCGCGCTCGGCGTCGACGCCTATCGCGCCATGGGCTATTTGCCTGCCGCATTGCGGAACTATCTTCTGCGTTTAGGCTGGAGCCAAGGCGACAAGGAATTCTACTCGACCGAGGAAATGGTCGAGGCGTTCGACCTTTCCTTAATCGGCCGATCGCCGTCGCGCTTCGATTTCGCGAAGCTCGAAAATATGAACGGGCACTATATGCGGGCGACGCCCGACGCCGAGTTGGCCGCAGCGCTGATCGACGCCCTGCCCTATCTGCCGGGCGGGCCAGCCTTCGCGGCCAAGCTCGACGCCGCGGCCCGCGCCAAGCTCTTGGCCGCCATGCCGGGCCTCAAGGAAAGGGCGAAGACGCTTATCGAACTTCTCGACGGCGCAGGGTACCTGTTCGCCGAGCGGCCCCTTGCGCTCGATGACCGCGCCAGCGAAATCGTCGCCCATGGCGGGAGGGCTCACATTGCGGCCCTGCTGCCCCGCCTTCGCGCCCTCGGCGAATGGACCTCGCTGGCGATCGAGGCGGCAGTCCGCGACTACGCCGACGAGAGCGGGGCGAAGCTTGGCCAGATCGCCCAGCCGCTGCGAGCCGCGCTTACCGGCCGCGCGACCTCGCCGGGCATTTTCGACGTGTTGGCGGTCCTCGGCCGCGAAGAGAGCCTCGGCCGCCTGAGCGACTGCGCCGGCGCAGCCTGATTCAAATTGGCTTGCTCGCCTCGACGAGGCGGATCGCATTTTTCTGTCGCATCATTGTCACAACCGTCCGCCAAAGGTCGGAAAGGGGATCGCGTCGGCGGCGGCGGGCGGCCGAAGACCGGCGACAAGGCAACGCGCGGCCATTTTTCTGTTGCCTTTGCTCCTGAAATTGTGGTTCCCAAAATCTCGATCTCACCTCCAGCAGGAATGAGCCGATGACGAGACTTGAGACCATCGCGTCCGTCGGGCGGCGAGCTTTGCCCAATCATTGGGACGTGCTGGCGCTGGGCGCGATCATGGCCGGCTTTGTCGGCGTCGTTCACGCCTTTCACGGCATGAATGTTCCTCTCCCGGCGGCCAACGAGCCGGCGGTCAGTCTCGAGTATTGGAACCTTCCCTACTATGCGCTGCGCACGGTGCTGCGCATGTTCGCTGCGCTCGTCGCGTCCTTCATCTTCACATTCACTTACGCGACGCTCGCCGCCAAAAGCCGGCGCCTCGAACTGGTGCTGATCCCGATTCTCGACATCCTGCAATCGGTGCCGATCCTTGGGTTTCTGTCGTTCACGGTGACGTTTTTCCTCGGCCTTTTTCCAGGCAACGTGCTCGGCGCCGAATGCGCGGCGATTTTCGCCGTCTTCACCAGCCAGGCCTGGAACATGGCGTTCTCCTTCTATCAGTCGCTGCGGACCGTGCCGCGCGATCTCGATGAAGTCTCGCGCGGCTTCCGTCTGACCGGCTGGCAGAAATTCTGGCAATTGGAAGCGCCGTTCGCAGTGCCGGGTCTGCTCTGGAACACTATGATGTCAATGTCGGGCGGCTGGTTCTTCGTGGTCGCCGCCGAGGCGATCACGGTCGGCGACACGACAATCACATTGCCGGGCGTCGGCTCCTATATCGCCGCGGCCAATGACCAAGGTCGTTGGGACGCGATCCTCGCCGCTGTCATAACTATGGCGGTCGTCATTCTGCTTTATGATCAATTGCTCTTCCGCCCGGTCGTCGCATGGGCGGGAAAATTCCGCGTCGAGACCACGGCCTCGCAAGTCGTCGAGCGCTCCTGGGCGCTCGACACCATCCAGCGCACGGTCTGGCTGCGCAGCGCCTATACGCCGCTGGTTCGCGCCCTGCGCTCGGCGGCGCTGTGGCGCATTGGCGCACGCCCGTCCTTCCGTAAGCGAGACTTGCCCGTGCTGACGACCGTATCGCGCATCATCGATGCGATATGGATCGTCGCCGTCGTGGTCGTGGCTCTCTGGGCGATTTGGACGGTCGTCCAATATGTCGGAACCGAGCTGACTTGGAGCGACGCGCTTGACGTCGTGGGGCTCACGCTGATCACGCTGTTGCGCGTGATTGTGCTGATCGCGCTCGCCACGGCCGTGTGGGTGCCGATCAGCGTTTGGATTGGGTTGAGGCCGCGCGTCGCCGAACGGGCCCAACCGTTGGCCCAATTCCTTGCCGCCTTCCCGGTCAACCTTCTGTTCGGCGCGGCTGTCAGTATCGTGCTCGCGTTTAATCTCAATCCTGATATCTGGCTCAGCCTTTTGATCGTCTTCGGCACGCAGTGGTACATCGTCTTCAACGTGATCGCCGGCGCCGCGGCCTTTCCTAATGATCTAAAGGAAGCGGCGGCGACCTTTCATGTCCACGGCTGGCAATGGTGGAAGAACGTCATCCTGCCCGGCATCTTTCCTTATTACATAACCGGCGCCATAACTGCTTCGGGCGGTTCTTGGAACGCCTCGATCGTCGCCGAATACGTCAAATGGAAGGACAATAGCGTGGTCGCCCATGGCGTCGGCTCCTATATCGCGCAAGCAACCGAAAAGGGCGACTTCCCAAAGATCGTGCTCGGCGTCGCGGTGATGTCGGTCTGCGTGACCCTGTTCAATCGCCTGTTCTGGCGTCAGCTCTATGCCTACGCTGAGCGTCGGTTGCGTCTTTAATCCTTGCGCTCGGGCGGCGCCCTGTCGCCATCGACTTAAATCCAAGGGGACCCGAAATGCTCGACGCCGCTGCAACCGCGCTGCTCGATGTGAGCCATATCAGCCAGACTTTTCGCAAGGGTTCGGGCGAGGTTGGGCTGCCAGTGCTTGACGATGTCTCGCTCAGCCTTCGGGACGGCGAAATCGTCGGTCTGCTGGGCCGTTCGGGCTGCGGCAAGTCCACGCTGCTGCGCATCATCGCCGGTCTTGCCAAGCCCACCTCGGGGACCGTCAAATTCCAAGGTCAGGAGGTCGGCGGTCCGGCCGAAGGCGTGGCTATGGTCTTCCAAAGCTTCGCGCTCTATCCCTGGCTGTCCGTGCTCGACAACGTCGAACTGGGCTTGCGCGCTCAAGGGGAAACGCCGGAGGAGACGCGCAAGCGGGCGCTGGCCGCCATCGACCTGATCGGCCTCGATGGATTCGAATCGGCCTATCCAAAAGAACTGTCGGGCGGGATGCGCCAGCGCGTCGGCTTTGCCCGCGCCCTGGTCGTCCATCCCAAAATTCTTCTGATGGACGAGCCCTTCTCCGCGCTCGATGTGTTGACCGCCGAGACGTTGCGCACCGACCTTCTCGATCTCTGGTCGGAAGGACGCATGCCGATCAAGTCGATCCTGATGGTGACGCACAATATCGAAGAGGCGGTGTTGATGTGCGACCGCATCCTCGTCTTAGCGTCCAATCCCGGCCGGATCGCCAGCGAGATCAAAGTCTCGCTCGTTCATCCACGCGATCGTCTCGACCCCGAGTTTCGCCAGCTCGTCGACAAAATCTACGCTTTGATGACGCAGCGGTCGGAATCGAAGCCGTCAGGCCGCGAGAGCGCCCTTCCCGGCACGGGCCTCGCCATGGCCCTGCCGCGGGTCTCGACAAACTCGCTCGCCGGTCTGCTCGAAGAGCTCGCCGCCCCGCCCTACAACGGACGGGCCGACCTGCCGCATCTCGCCGACTCGCTGCAGCTCGAAATCGACGAACTCTTTCCGCTGGCCGAGACGTTGCAGCTTCTGCGCTTCGCCGAGCTCGAAGAGGGCGACATGAAGCTCACAGCCGCCGGGAAACGCTTCGTCGAGGCCGATGTCGACCAGCGCAAGAAATTGTTCGGCGATCACCTACTCGCCTATGTGCCGCTGGCCGCCCGAATTAAGCGCGTGCTCGACGAGCGGCCGAGCCATCATGCTCCGGCGACGCGGTTCCGCGAGGAGCTCGAAGATTATATGTCCGAGGACTATGCGGAGCGCACGATGCGCGCGATCATCAACCTCGGCCGCTATGGCGAACTCTTCGCCTATGACGAGAACGCTCAGGCCTTCAGCCTGGAAAATCCGCAATAGGGAACGCCCGCCCTCACAAGCGGGTTACTGTCCATTATCGGCTTGTGGGGCGCCTCGCGATCGGCTAGCTTTTTCGCAGTGCACAATCGCGCCCCGA
>DATGHD010000139.1:0-5188 GCA_035308145.1 Roseiarcus sp. | reverse complement strand
ATCGTCGATTTGCCGTCCTTCAAAGCCGATCCAAAACGTCATGGCGTCCGCTCGCAGACCGTGATCGCCTGCGATTTCACGCGCCGCATAGTGCTCATCGGCGGCACCAGCTACGCCGGCGAGATGAAGAAGGCGGTCTTCACTTTCCTCAATTTCGTCCTGCCGGACCAGGACGTCATGCCCATGCATTGCTCGGCGAATTCCGGCGGACGCAACGAAGTCGCGCTCTTCTTCGGCCTCTCGGGCACGGGCAAGACGACGCTGTCCGCCGACCCGACCCGCATGTTGCTCGGCGACGACGAGCACGGCTGGAGTCGTCACGGCGTGTTCAATTTCGAGGGCGGCTGTTACGCCAAGGCGATCCGTCTGTCGCGCGAGGCCGAGCCGGATATTTTCGCCACCACGACGCGTTTCGGCACGGTGATGGAGAATGTGGTTCTCGATTCCTATACGAGCGAGCCGGACTTCGACGACGCCTCCAGGACGGAAAATACGCGCATCGCCTATCCGATCGATTTCATCGCCAATGCTTCGACGACCGGGCGCGAGGGGCGGCCGCGCAATATCGTGATGCTGACCTGCGACGCGTTCGGCGTGCTGCCGCCGATCGCCAAGCTCGATCCGAGCCAGGCGATGTACCATTTTCTATCGGGCTACACGGCGAAGGTCGCAGGCACCGAGAAGGGCGTGACCGAGCCGCAGGCGACCTTCTCGACCTGCTTCGGCGCCCCGTTCATGCCGCGCCATCCTTCGGTCTACGGCAATCTGTTGCGCGATTTGGTCGAGAAGCATCACGTCGATTGCTGGCTGGTCAACACTGGCTGGACCGGCGGCAAGTTCGGCGTCGGCCGCCGCATGCCGATCCGCGTGACCCGGCGTCTGCTCGCCGCCGCGCTCGACGGCTCGCTGAACCGCGCCAATTTCCGTTCCGACCCCTATTTCGGCCTTGCCGTGCCAACCCGCGTGCCGGGCGTCGAGCCGCATATTCTCGAGCCGGTGAAGACCTGGGCCAGCAAGGCGGAATTCGCCGAGACGGCCAGGCGCCTGGTCGCGATGTTCCGCGACAATTTCGTCAAGTTCGAGAAGCACGTCGATGAGGAGGTGCGGGGCGCGGCGCCGGCGGCGCGAATCGCCGCGGCGTGAGGGGTGCGAGTGCGGATGCGTTCCATCGAAGGATCAAGGTCGCACTTGTCATTCCCGCGAAAGCGGGAATCCAGAGAGCCGCCGAGTCTTAAGCTAGCCCAATCTGGTTTCCCGCTTTCGCGGGGATGACACTCGCGGATACGAGAATAGATCACTCCCCGTCCACCTCCGGCAAGCTCGGCTTATCCGCCGCCCATGGCCTTGCCTGCTCGAAAGCCGCCGCCGCGCGCATGAGAAGGGCGTCCTCCCCGCATCGCCCGACGAGTTGAATGCCGATCGGCAGGCCGTACGAGTCAAATCCGCAAGGCAGGCTGACCGCCGGATTGCCCGTGAGGTTGAAGGGCATGGTGTAAGGGTACCAAGCGGCGCGAAGGTTCGGAACGGACTCGCCGTCGATCTCGATCGGCCCGAAGAAATCCTGATCGATCGGCAGCGCGGTCCGCGACAGCGTCGGCGTCGCCACGATATCGCAAGTCTCGAACCACGATTGGACCTGACGATAGAGCCGCGTCCTGGCGAAGATCGCGGCGTAAAGATCGGCCCCTGAAGGGGCGCCGAGCCTATCCATCTGGCGCACGAAGGTCGGGCACATGATGTCGCGATGCTTGCGCAAGAGCTCGCCGTACTGGGCCATCCGGTAGCTGGCGTTGATGGTCAGCCAGAGGCCCTCAGGGTTCTCGAACGCGCCCTCGAGCGTCGTGATCTCGGCGCCGAGTTCGGCGAAGGCGGCGATCGCGGCTTCGCAATGCGCGAGAACTTCGGCGGCGACGGCCTTGTTGCCGAGGCGCGGCCGCCAGGCGATGCTGAGGCCGCTCAAAGCGCCCTCGGTCCGCGCGGCGGCGACGAAATCGCCCTTAGTCCGACCGACGGTCAGCGGATCGCGCCGATCCGGCCCCGCCATGACGTCAAGCATCAGCGCCGTATCCAGAATGGTGCGGGTCATCGGCGTGACATAGGAAATGTTGCCGAAGCCATCCTGCGCGTAGTCCTGCGGCACGACGCCGAGGCTTTGCTTGAAGCCGACGACGCCGTTGCAGGCCGCCGGGATGCGCGTCGAGCCGCCGCCGTCAGTGGCGACGGCGATCGGCCCAAGCCCCGCGGCGACCGCGACCGCGGCGCCGCCGCTCGAGCCGCCCGAGGTTCGCGACGCGCTCCAAGCGTTGCGCGTGCGGCCGAACAGCGGGCCTTGAGTCAGGCTTTGCTGGCCGAATTCCGGCGTTGTCGTCTTGCCGATCACGATGGCGCCCGCCTGCTTCAGACGTTCGACCGCCACGGCGTCGCGATCGGGAATGTGATCCTTGAAGATCAACGAGCCAAACGTCGTGCGGAGGCCCGCGGTTGGCACAAGGTCCTTAACCGAAAAAGGCACGCCATGGAGCGGCCCGAGCGCTTCGTTGTTCATCACCGCGCGCTCCGCCGCGCGCCCGGCGGCCATCGCCTGGTCGGCGGCGACGGTGATGAACGCGTTGAGTATAGGCTCAGCGCGCGCGATGCGATCGAGCGTTCCGCGTATGATGTCGACCGGCGAGACCTCGCGGCGGCCGATCATCGCCGCAAGATCGGAAGCGGGAGTGTAGGCGAGGCTGGCCGTCATTGAGCGCGTCTTATCATGAGTGGAGCGGGCGGCTCAGATCACGCCGTCGGCCTGCGCAACCCTGACTGTCTCGGCCATGTCGTCGAGCTCGGTCTCGTAAATTGTCGCCGACTTGATAATCATGACCAGGGGGCCGACCGGCGCGCCGAGGCGGCGGGCGACGTCGCGCTGGATCGTCGCGAGCTGAAGCAAGTTGGCGAAGCCCTTTTTCCCAAAGTCGATGCTGTGAGCGTAAACGACAATTTCCAGACGGCCGTCGCGCAGCCAGAAATCGATGAGGCTTATGCAAGGCACGTATGTCGTGTCGGTCAGCGGCTCGAAAGTGGTGACTGCCGCGTCGCTGGCGCAAGGGTCGCGGGTCAACCGCTCGACGACCCAGGCGAGCTGATCCCGGCCGGAACCGGCGTAATCGAAGAGCCGGCTCGCATAGCTGCGCGCGCCGCCAAGCTCATCGACCGGCGAAGGATCGGTGAAATTCCTCGCCATCCAGGCGAGCCAGTCTTTGCTTCCGTGGCGGAAAATCAAAGCATCGTTCGGATCTGGATCAGCGATATCGAGCATGACATGCGCGACCTCCCTTAAAGGGAGCCCGTCGAAGCGGCTCGGCGCGCCCTGCGTCAAGATCAGCGCAGCGACGTCGATCCAGGCCTCGCCAAGCGCGCGCGTCGCCAAGATCTTGCCGCGCCTTGTCGAAGGCGGAACTTTGCTTGAACGATCAACATCTGTCCTCTGAGAACGTCCTTCGCGCAAAGCCGCCTCGCCTCGTAACCTGAGAGAATTCAGGGTAGCCCATCGCCAAGGCCGACCGACAGTGCGAAAATCTCCTTCGCCCCTCTGACGCCGCGCAACGCGTGGCGGCCGAGCGATTCGAGACGGTCGTCGCCGCCGTTCATCGCCGCGACGAACTCCGCCGAGACCAGGACTTTGCGCCCTAGCGGCTCGCAGAGAGCCTCGATGCGGGCGACCTCGTTGACGGCCGGGCCGATGACGGTGAAGTCGAGCCGGTCGGTCGCCCCGACATTGCCATAGAGCACCTCGCCAAGGTGAAGGGCGATGTCGACCGAGACCATGGGCAGGCCCGCCGCCGCGCGCGCCTCGTTGAGCGCTTTGATCCCGCCGATCGCTTCGGCCGCGGCGTCGAGCGCGCGGCGGCAGGTGTCGGCGACCTCCACTTCCTCGAAGGCGAAAGTCGCCAGCACGGCGTCGCCGATGAACTTCAACACCTGCCCGCCGCGTGCGCGGAGCGCGGCCGTGAGCGTCTCGAACACGCCATTCAGAAGATCGATGATCGCGGGACCCGGCGAGGCGTCGCTGGCGGCGGTGAAGCCGCGGATATCCGCGTACCAGAGCGCCGCATTGATGCTATTGACCGAACCGCGTTGGACCGCGCCGTAGTGGACGCGCCGGCCGGCGTCCTCGCCAAGATAGGTCCCGAGCAAGCCCGAAGCGATGACATGGCTGGCGTCCGCCTTCATCGCCAGCGAGAGCGCCGGCAGCGTCGCCTGCATGAGATTCATATCGTCGTCGCTGAAGCCGCCCCTGCGATCGCTTGTGAAGGAATAGACGACCCCGGTCCCCTGCGAGCGGTCGCCGTCCTTGCCGAAGGTGAAGAGCCGGCCGAAATAGTCGGTGGCGCCCAAGCCGAAGAACTCCTCGAGCACCGCAAAATCGCGCTGCTCCGGACCTTCTTCCAGCCGCCGGCGCATCCAGGGACTGTCTTCGCCGGCCTGCGCCCGGAGGATGAGGGCGTAGAAGGGGCTCTGCACCCAGATTTCTTCCTGGTCGCCCCCATGGGCATATTGCTCGGGATGAATGGCGTTGAGATCGCGCCGCCACGTATAGCCGTAACCGTTCCATTGCGGGTGCAGCGTCTCCATGGCGGCGTGCGCCCGCCAGAGCGGTACGCCGTCGACGACCAAGCGCTGGCAATAGCCGTCAAAAAGCTCTTCGCTGGCCGCGCCGCGCAAACCTTCCCGCACCGCCCAGATATGCGTCTCGATGATGCGATGACCAAGCGCGTCGTCGAAGGTCGTGAGCGGAAGCTCGATTGTCAGCGCAGCGGGCGCGTCGGGGGGCATTGAAGGACCTTCGAACGGATGGTTTGAGCGCGCTTTCGGTCGAAAAGGTGGAAGCCCCATATAAGGGCGAGCGGCGCGGCCCGCCAAGCGCCGCCGAGTTTTTGCCGGCCTCGAAAATCCGCTAAGCCTTCGCTCATGGATTGGGACAATGTCCGCGTCTTTCTTGCCGTGGCGCGCGCCGGCCAATTCGTCGCCGCAGCCAAGCGGCTAAGGCTCGACCACGCCACGGTCAGTCGCCGCATCGCCTCCCTCGAAACGGGATTTGGCGCGCGGCTCTTCGACCGGCTAACCACCGGGGCCAAGCTGACCGCGGCCGGCGAGACCTTCCTTTCGACAGCCGAGCAGATGGAGACGGCCTTTCTCCACGCGCAGA
>DATGHD010000138.1:0-4459 GCA_035308145.1 Roseiarcus sp. | reverse complement strand
CGAGCAAAGTGCCCCATAGATTGCCAACGCCGCCGAGCACGACGACCATGAAGCTGTCGATGATGTAGCCCTGGCCGAGATTGGGCGATACGTTGTCGATCTGCGACAGCGCGACGCCGGCGACGCCGGCGATGCCCGAGCCCAAGGCAAAAGCCAGCATATCGATGAGGCCGGTAGAAATGCCCATGGCCGAAGCCATACGGCGGTTTTGGGTGACGGCGCGCATGCGCAGGCCGAACGGCGTCAAGCGAAGCACCAGTTGCAACGCGACGAAAACGATGATGGCGAGAACGATGATCCACAAACGTCCCGTCGTGATCGAAAGCCCGCCGACCTCGACGCCGCCGGACATGAAACGCGGCGCATAGACTTGGCGATTGTTGGCGCCGAAAATCGAGCGCACCGCCTGCTGCAGGATCAACGACACGCCCCAGGTCGCGAGCAGGGTCTCGAGCGGCCTGCCATAGAGGAACCGGATGACGGAACGCTCGATGACGACGCCGACAGTCCCGGCGACGACGAAGGCGACGGGGAGGGAAATCGCCAATGACCATTCCGAGAGCTGCGGCGGCAACAGGCTCTGGACGACGAAGACCGTATAGGCGCCGAGCATGACCATTTCGCCATGGGCCATATTGATGACGCCCATCACGCCGAAGGTTATGGCGAGCCCAATCGCGGCGAGCAGCAGCACGGAGGAGAGCGACAATCCGTACCAAAGGTTTTGCGCGACGTTCCATAAGGCGAGCCGGAACTGGATCGAGGACAACGCCGTCTGCGCGGCCGTCTGGATCGGACCGGCCGGCTCTTTCTGGGCGACTTCATCGAGCAAGCTCAGGGCGTCTTGATCGCCGCGCGCCTTTAAGGTTGCGATCGCGGCTAGACGGTCGCTCTGGCTGGCGTCCGCGCTGAAGAGAAGAATGGCCGCGCGGGCCTCGCGCAATGCTTCGGCGACGCGCGGATCGGTCTCCTTGGCGAGAGCCGCATCGACATTGGCGAGCGCCTTGGCGTCGCGCGATTTGAACACCGCTTCGGCGGCGGCGATGCGCTTTTCAGGATCGGCCGCGGCGAGGGTCAGCGAGCCGAGCGCCGCTTCGACCGCGCTGCGCAAGCCATTGTTGACCCGCACCTTCTTCAGATTCTGCGCGGTCGCCTTTTCGCCGGACTTGGCGTCAAAAAGCGCGCCGCTGGAGTCGCGGAAATTGATTTTGCGCGAGGCGGGATCGAAATAGAGGCGATTGTCCGCCAAGGCCTCGAGAATCTTTTGCGCCGTCGGCGCGCCGCTCGCCGCAAGCTCGCCGACCGCCTTCTCGCTCTCGGGAAACTTGTCGGCGGCGAAGCGCGCCAGCGTGTCGTCGAGCGCGTCCGCGCGGGCGCCGCCGCCTGATGCGAGAGTCAGGCAGAGCAGAACGAGAAGCGCGTAGAGTGAGCGGATGAGCATGCCGGCGAAATTCCTTCTTGCAGTTCAGCCGATGCTCTGTTTGCAAGCTCTGCGGCTTACCCCCCTAGCCCGTCTCTTGAGACGGGCGTCTTTCGACGCCCTATGGGGCCGCCTTCTCCCGCGAGCGGGAGAAGGGTTTCCTACAGCCATCGCACAGGATGCGCCCAAGAGTATGAAGGCCGCGGCGCGCCCCTCTCCCGCTTGCGGGAGAGGGTTGGGGTGAGGGTAAGCCGCACCCCTTGCGTCAGCTAGTTTTACCCGCCGCACTTGCCGGTCTTGACGTTGAAGTTGCCGCAGGACATGGGCTTGCGCCAATCGGCGATGAGATCACGCGAGCCTTCCAGATAGGGCGACCATTCCTGCGCGACGACCGTGCCCGGCGTCTGCCAGACCGTATTGAACTGGCCGTCGGCCTGGATTTCGCCGATGAAGACCGGCTTGGTGATGTGATGGTTCGGCATCATCGTCGACAAACCGCCGGTCAAATTCGGCACCGACACGCCGATCAGCGCGTCGATCACCTTGTCGGGATCGGTCGTGCCCGCCTTCTCCACCGCCTTCACCCACATGTTGAAGCCGATGTAGTGAGCCTCCATCGGATCGTTGGTAGTGCGCTTCGGGTTCTTGATGAACTCGTGCCACTTGTCGATGAAAGCCTTGTTCTCGGGCGTATCGATTGACTCGAAGTAGTTCCAGGCGGCGAGATGGCCGACGAGCGGCTTGGTGTCGAGGCCGGCGAGCTCTTCTTCGCCGACCGAGAACGCGACCACAGGGATGTCCGTCGCCTTGATACCCTGGTTGCCGAGCTCCTTGTAGAAGGGCACGTTGGCGTCGCCGTTGATCGTCGAGACGACCGCCGTCTTCTTGCCCGCCGAGCCGAAGGCCTTGATCTTCGAGACTTCGGTCTGCCAGTCGGAATAACCGAAAGGCGTGTAGTTGATCATGATGTCCTCAGGCGCCACGCCTTTGGCCTTGAGGTACGCTTCGAGAATCTTGTTGGTGGTGCGCGGATAGACGTAGTCGGTTCCCTCAAGCACCCAGCGCTTCACCGAGCCGCCGTCCTCGCTCATCAAATAGTCGACCGCCGGAATCGCCTGCTGGTTCGGCGCGGCGCCCGTATAGAAGACGTTGCGCTGCGATTCTTCGCCCTCGTATTGCACCGGATAGAACAGGATCGAATCGAGCTCTTGGAAGACCGGAAGCACCGACTTCCGCGACACCGAAGTCCAGCAGCCGAAGACCACCGCCACTTTGTCCTTGGCGATCAGTTCGCGCGCCTTTTCCGCAAAGAGCGGCCAGTTCGACGCCGGGTCGACCACAACCGCCTCGAGCTTCTTGCCGAGCACCCCGCCCTTCTTGTTTTGCTCGTCGATGAGCATCAGCATGACGTCTTTCAGCGTGGTCTCGCTGATCGCCATCGTGCCTGACAGCGAATGAAGAATGCCGATCTTGATTGTGTCTTCGGCCTTGGCGGCGATGGCGCTCAACGCCATGGCGCCGCCAATCAGCGCGCCGGTTGCGCGCAGCATAAAACGTCGAGTAACTGACATGAGAAACCCCGTCTTCCTAACGCCGACTTGTTCGCGGCTTAAGGTTGTCGCCCGGATGGGACGGGATCGGCTCGCAAGGCTTATGCCAGCTTGGCTAACGCGGCATCGGCCCAATCGGGTCGCAATCGCCCAAGCAAAAGCATAAGTTTTAGGCGCCCTGGCCTAAGTCTATGCAGATTGAGGCGGTTCAGCGCGGCGCGCGCTTGGCGAGAATGCGCTGCAAAGTGCGCCGGTGCATCGAGAGCTGGCGCGCGGTTTCCGAGACATTGCGATCGCAGGACTCGTAGACGCGCTGAATATGCTCCCAGCGGACGCGATCGGCGGACATCGGATGCTCGGCGCTCTGCGGACGATCGCCGCGGGTCGCCATCAGCGCGGCGAGAATCTCGTCGGCGTCGACCGGCTTGGCGAGATAGTCGAAAGCGCCGAGCTTGATCGCCGTGACGGCGGTTGCGATCGCGCCGTAGCCCGTCAATATGATGGCGCGCGCGTCAGGCCTCGTCGCCTTGAGTTCGCGCATGACGTCGAGGCCGCTGCCGTCGCCAAGGCGAAGGTCGATGACCGCAAAGGCCGGCGGGTGATTGGCGATCGCCGCGAGACCTTCGCTGACGCCGCCCGCAAGAACCGGCGCAAACCCCCTGCCCTCCATCGCTCGCGCCAACCGCGCGGCGAAAGGCTTATCGTCATCGACGATCAGCAGGGATTTATCCGTCGCGGGCGCGGCGATTTCTTGCAAGGTTTCCAACTCGATACCGTTCATCTCAGGGCCGCGTCACTTAGCCGCGACCACGGAGCGCCCTTCTACCGCCTCTTGCGGCCGGCGTCGACCTTGCTCGAAGGACGCGCGGCTCCAGGCGATTGTCGCAATCGCGCCGACGCCAGGCTCCGCGCCATTCACGATCTGGGTTTCCGCGCCGGATCGCTCCAGCAAAGTCTTGGCGATGAACAGCCCAAGTCCGAGGCCGCCGCCGGTTCCGCCGCGCTCATCGCTTTCTTCGCCGCGCGTCGTGATATAGGGCTCGCCGAGCCGCGCCAGGATGTGCGGCGCGACGCCTGGGCCATCGTCGGCGATGATAATCTTGACCGCCTCTTCGCTCCACGACGCGCGGACGCTGATCTCCTTCTCGGCGAAATCCGCCGCGTTCTCCATGATGTTGCGCAAGCCATAGAGCATGCCTGGATTACGACGGCAGACGGGCTCGGGCGGCTTGCCGCCGGCCTCGATGTCGATCGCCATGCCTGGTCGGCGATGCGGCGCGACGATCTCCTCGATGAGCTGGCCGATCGTCAATTCATCGAGCGGCCCGGCGCCGTCTTCGCCAAGCGAGGCAAGCTTGCCGAGGATGCTTCGGCAGCGGCCGATTTCCTGAGCAAGCAAGGCGACGTCATCGGCGAATGGACCTGGCGGCGGCTTGAGCCGCTTCATCTCGTTCGCCACCAAGGCAAGCGTGGCGAGCGGCGTGCCAAG